>JBJDXC010000057.1:0-3754 GCA_051866475.1 Phascolarctobacterium sp. | reverse complement strand
ATATTATAAAGCTGCTGAAAAACATTGCCTATGAGCAGCGGTATCATAAAGGGCAAAATAAGCTTTAAGGGCTCGCCCTCGGTCATATTCTGTAGCATCCAAGCTCACCTCCATGTAGCTAGTAACTTAGCAAACCATACTATAACACAAATAATTTTTATTGTAAAGCTCTATATTTTTTCTATGCTAAACACAAAAAAGAAAAGCGTATGCGCTCGCATACGCCTCGCTTTTAGTTGTCACTTAAGCACGCTCTACATAATTAGTAATGGAGCCAATGCCTTCAATCTCTACCTTTACTTCATCACCGTCACTCAACAGGCCGGAGCCTACAGGAGTGCCGGTAAGGACGATATCGCCTGCATCCAAGGTAAAGCTACGGGAAATATAGCTCAAAATTTCATAAGGATTATAGACCATGTTCTTGGTATTGGCATTTTGCTTCAGCTCGCCATTAACCCAAGACTTAATAGACAGATTGGTGGGATCCAGCTTGGTCTCCATCCAAGGACCCAGCGGGCAGAAGGTATCAAAGGATTTAGAGCGCAGCCATTGCAGCTCCTTGCGCTGTAGGTCGCGAGCCGTAATATCATTAGCGCAGGTATAGCCCAAAATATATTTAGGAACCTCCTCTACAGGCACATCCTTCATCTTCTTTTTAATAACGATGGCCAGCTCTACGCCAAAGGCCAGCTCGCCCACAGCCTTGGGCCAAATAATCTTTTCGCCGGTACCGATGACCGTATGGGAAGCTTTACAGCACAGCATGGGCTCCTGAGGCACAGCCTCGCCAAATTCGTTGGCGCGCTTGCGGAAATTTAAGCTAACACAGATAATCTGCTTCGGTACGCAGGGCGCCAATAGACGTACCTCATCCATTCTATAGACATCCTCGGTGATCTGCCAAAAGGTTTCCAGACTGCCCTGCACCCTAGTGATGGTATCACCGTTAATAAAACCGATGCCAATAAAGCCGGTTTTCAGATCCTCGAAACGTACACACCTCATTTGGACACCTCCATAATCTGCATTTTTCTCTCTTTAAAATACACAGGCGTCAGCTGACATGCGTCAGCAATGTTGAGCGCCTCCTGCAGGCGGCGACCTACGTGCTCAGCGTAATGGGCATCGCTGCCTACAGTACAATATTGCCCGCCCAATGCTCGGTAGCGCTGATACAGCGGCATTAAGCCTGCCACGGCCGCAGCATCATCCAAGCGACGGGTATTGATTTCTATGGGGATATTTTTCTCTATCAACAGCTGAAACAGCTTGTCGAACAACGCAGGTGCGTCCTCAAGGCGCAGCTCTCGCTCCGCTCCCTCATAGGGCCAGTAGCGACAAATGTAATCGATATGGGCAAAGGCATCAATGTCGCGGTTCTGCTCAATACAAGTGATGGAATCCGTCAAAAACTCCTCCACAATCTGCTGACGGGTGCGCCCCTCATAGCAGGTGGGCTCGTATAAATCACGCTTCCCGATGCAGTGAATGGAGCCTAGGACAAAATCGAAGGCATGCCCCTTAGCTACCTTATCATCCTCAGCGGCAGTATGGGTCTGCATACCTATTTCAATGCCAATAAGCACCCTCTCATTGCACAAGGGCTTGAGCTGAGCAAAATATGCGTCTATATCAAAAACAAAGGAATCGCGATTGGTAGGATAATCATAATCCCAATGCTCGGTCACAATCATCCCAATATTTTCCTGCTTAGCCGCAGCTATAGCATCAGCAAACTGCATATGGCTGTCGCAGGAATAATCGCAGTGCATGTGTGTATCAAAAAGCAAGCAAAACACCCTCTTATGGACTAAGCGTCCTCAAAACAAATCTTATACGTTGAAGCGGAATTCAACTACGTCGCCATCCTGCATGACGTAGTCCTTGCCCTCCAAGCGCACCAAGCCCTTTTCGCGGGCCGCAGCCTTGCTACCGCAGGCTACCAAATCATCATAGGAAACAATCTCGGCGCGGATAAAGCCACGCTCAAAATCGGTGTGAATTTTACCAGCTGCCTGAGGAGCCTTGGTATTCTGTTTGATGGTCCAAGCGCGGGATTCAATTTCACCGGCAGTCAGGAAGGTCATGAGACCCAGCAGCTTAAAGCCAGCCTTAATCAGGCGGTCCAAACCGGTCTCCTCAAGGCCTGCCATAGCCAAGAATTCAGCAGCCTCTTCAGCATCTAATTCAGCAATTTCGCTTTCCATTTTAGCGGAAACCACGATTACCTCGGAGCCTTCCTCAGCAGCATATCTCTTTACTGCCTGTACATGGGGATTAGCGCTGGTATCGGCAACCTCGCCCTCAGCCACATTGGTTACATACAAAATAGGCTTCATGGTTAAGAGATGCACATCACCCAAAAGCTCCTGCTCCTCTTCAGTCAAGCCTACGCGACGAGCGGGCACACCCTCGGACAAGCCTGCCATGATTTTTTCCATGACAGCCTGCTCCAGCTTCACCTTTTTATCGCCGGTCTTAGCCAGCTTTACCAGACGCTCCTGGCGCTTTTCCACAGTTTCCATATCGGCCAGACACAGCTCGGTATTAATAATATCGATATCGCGCAGGGGATCAATGCTGCCCTCTACGTGAGTAATATTACCATCCTCAAAGCAACGCACTACCTCGGCTACGGCATCCACCTCACGGATATGGGCCAAGAATTTATTGCCCAAGCCCTCGCCCTTGGAGGCACCCTTAACCAAGCCTGCAATATCCACAAAGCGCATAGCAGCGGGTACAATCTTGCGGGACTTAAACATGTCGCTCAAAACATCCAAGCGTTTATCGGGAACATCCACAACACCCACATTGGGCTCGATGGTGCAGAAGGGATAATTGGCAGCTTCAGCGCCGGCCTTCGTAATTGCATTAAACAAAGTGCTCTTGCCCACATTAGGCAAGCCCACAATACCAACCTCTAAATTAGTACTCACAAACATCGCTCCTATTCTTTATAATTCGTCAAGCGTAACTAACTCTTTATCTAATCTATTTTACAATAATGTGGGACAATATGCAATCGTTTACAGGCAAAAAGAGTCCCTAATCCGCACAGAGCGCGATGTTCAAGCTAACCAATAACAGCATGCTTACCATGAAAGAGACCCGAGCCAGGGCTCGGGTCATTTTTGTGCTTATTTTCTGTTTTTCTTATCGGCAATGCTCTGTGCTCTTGCGCGCATAGCCGGATCCGCTACCTGCTTATATTCAGCAGTGGGCAAAGCAAAATAGGATTCATCAGCCACATTGGAGAACTCTTCTACCTTGGTAAAGGGCAGGTAAGCGGTTTGATAGCCAACCCATTTTTCGGTATCCTTTTCGTAGTAGAAGCTAAGAGTGTTATTACCCTTGGTCATCTTGTCATAATCATAGCCGGTGCTGGCATCGTTGCCGCCTACAGGGCGCACATTGAACCAGCCGATTAAGGTCTCAGCAAAGGGAGAGCTCATGCCAGGCAGCTCCGGTACTCTGTCATAGGTCTTTTTCAGTAAATCAATGGCATACCAATAGCCGTCCTTGCAGAAGTCCACCGTATCCTTAATAACCTTGCCCTCGCCATCAACTATGGTAGAACGCTTAGCAGCAATACCCTTGTTTTCATTATATTCGGTACGGCTAATGCGTTTCTTTTTGGCGTTAGGTAGATTATTATAAGCATCGGCAGTGAGCACATCACGCATATCGATGGTTTGGGAAACCACCAAATGCACCGGATGCTTGTCGCTGTTTAAGGTTTGTCCCAAAA
>JBJDXC010000056.1:0-3756 GCA_051866475.1 Phascolarctobacterium sp. | reverse complement strand
TCCCTTCAGTGACGTGCCTGCAGGTCACTGGGCTTACGACAGCATTGCTAAGCGAGCAGCGGCAGGCGTTATTGAAGGTTATGGGGACAGCACCTTTGGTGGGGATAAGCTCATGACCCGTTATGAAATGGCTCAAATTGTGGCCAAGGCCATGGCAAAGGGGGCTAATTGTGATAAGCTGGCTGCTGAATTTGCCAGTGAGCTGGACAATCTGGGTGTGCGTGTAGCCAATCTGGAAAAGAAGAGCGATAATATTCGCATCTGGGGCTTGTTCCGTCCCCGTTATGAATTCTCACATCTCAGTGGTGAAAAAAAGGATCACAGGGATGCTGCCATTGCCCGTACTCGTATTTGGGGCGAGGGCAAGATCAACGATTCTTGGACTTATAATTTAATGCTGCAAAACGAGCAATTAATCAGTAACAACACCGGTGAAGAACGCGTTGATTTTAAGCGTGCCTTTGTACAGGGTCGCTTGGGCGGTATGACCGTTCGTGCCGGCCGTTGGGGCGAGGATATCTCTCCCATGGTTATTGATACCCATCTGGAGGGCGTGAAGCTGACCTATGGCAGCGATAAGCTGAATTTCACCAGCATGTTCACTAAGGCCGCAGGCCCGCACAGCACTCTCACCAGCAGTGGACGTCTCAATATTTTTAGCGTAGCAGGTAATTACGAAAGAAGCAATTTCTTTGTAACCTATTATAATACCAATAATGCTGCTGTTGTGGCTGTGGATGATGGCAACGGCTGGTTTGATTGGGATAGGTCCGAGCCCGGCGACAAGGATATCTTCAACGTGGGCGTGGGCTATAAGGTTACTAAAAATGTGCGCCTTTTTGGCGAATATATGCACAGCACTAAGGATATTGACCCCAGAATTGGTCGCGATGGCTATGTAGCGCGCATTGAGTACAAGGGCTATGATATTAATAAGCCTGGCAGCTTCGGCTTAGTGGCTAACTACTATAACCAATCCTCCAACAGCTTCTTGATTCCCACTATAGCTGCCAACCGTTTCCTCTGCAACGGTGGCTTTGAGGGCTGGAATGTGGGCGCAAGATACACCATTGCCAAGAATATTTACGCTTTGGTAGATTATTTTGATACTGAAGCTAAGATCGGTAACCACAGGGACAAAGTTATGGTAAGCGAGCTGTATTTCCTGTTCTAATTGCAAAACTGACAATTATTTTACACATAAGTGCTCACAGTGAAAAAAATCTCCTGTGGGCACTTTTTTCTTTAAAATACTATAGACAAATGGTGAACGTAGAAGTATAATAAGTTTGCCTCTTATGTAGAGACAATTTGAGAGAAGAAAATGGCTTCTAATGGGTGCAAAAGGGAGCATCCTGAAGCTAGAGGGGGCCTGGTCAATGGAATATGGAATAATCTGCTTATTCCCCGCAATTTTGACGGTTGTTGTAGCTGTTTGGTCCAAAAGAACGACCGAACCATTACTATTGGGAGCTTTGACTGGCTATGGCCTGCTGAGCTATAAAACAGGAGCTAATTTCATCGAATTAGCTACTTCTAAGTTTTTTGACGTCTTTACGGACCCTGAATCCGTATGGATGCTGCTTGTGTGCGGCCTTTTTGGCAGCTTGATTGCTGTTGTCAATGAATCCAATGCCACCAACGCTATTGCCAATGTTTTGGGCAAGCTGTGCAAGTCCAAGACTACGACGCTGCTTTCGGCTTGGGTTTTAGGCATGATTATCTATATCGATGACTATATGAATATCCTGACTGTTACCAGCTGTACCAAAAAGCTGGCGGACCAAAGGAATATTCCTCGTGAGGCGCTGGCCTATGTGGTGGACTCCACCGGCGCTCCTACCAGCGTACTGATACCCTTTTCCACTTGGGCAATTTTCTTCGGTGGCGTATTTTATGAACAGGATAGCATCAAGGCCTTAGGCTACGGCGATGCTATTTCCACCTATACGCAAATCATTCCCTATATTTTCTACGGCATCTTTGCCTTGGCCATCGTACCCTTGTTCATCGTAGGCATTGTGCCCAAGGTGGGCGCTATGAAGCGTGCCTATGCTCGTTTAAAGAACGACGAAGAGGGCTATGGTATTATCGAAAATGCCATGTACCATAAGCATGATAAGCCCGATGATTATGACCGCAAGGCTAGCGCTTGGGACTTTGTTATTCCCATCCTGACCATGATCGGTGTGCAGATGTATGTGGGCGATTTGTTCGTCGGCCTCATTGCAGCGCTGCTGTGCTGCATCGTGCTCTATGTGCCCCGCGGCAAGATCACCATGGGCAAATTCTGTGACTGCTGGATTGAAGGCTTTGCTGACTTGGTGCCCGTACTTTCCATTATCGTGGCAGCCTTTTACATTGAAGGTGCTATGACCGCCATCGGTATGCCGGCTTATGTCATTCATCTTATCGAGCCCTATGTGAATGCGCAAATGTATCCCATGCTGGCCTTCTGGACTGTGGGCTGCTTGGGCTTCATCACCGGCTCCAACTGGGGTATTCCCGCAGTGTGCGCGCCCATCATTATTCCCTTGGGCTTTGCTGTTGATGCCAATCCCTTCCTGGTTATGGCTTCCATTGTCAGCGGCGCCACTCTTTGCAGCCATGCCTGCTTCTATGCGGATGCCACGGTGTTCACCTCCAAGGCCTGTGATATTGAAAACACGGCTCATGTTTATACCCAGCTGCCCTATGCAGGCATCGCCATGGTTTTTGCTTCCATTGCTTATCTGATTGCTGGCTTTGTGGTAGTCTAGTTTAAATAGTGTTCTACGCCTCGGCTTTTAGTCGGGGCGTTTACTTTTTGTTAAAGTTTTTCTGCTTTAAGGAGCAAAATTTGGTATAATAGAGATAGCTTTATCTTTGCAAACAGACAAGCTTTTTCAAGATTGTAGGGGGTTAGTATGGGTGCAGTTTTTGCAGTAAATGTTGCCATAAATTTGCCGGTGAAGAGCCTGTTTCGCCAATTTACCTACGCGGTGCCTGCCAAGCTACATTTTTTGAATGTGGGCTGGCGCGTAGTGGTACCCTTTAGTGGGCAAAAGGTGGAGGGCTTTGTGGTGGAGCGCTGCGAGATGCCCACGGAGCCGCAGATTTTGGCCAAAATTAAATATGTGGAGGCTGCCCTAGGTGACTCTCCTTGGTTTGATGAGGAAATGCTAGCCACGGCGAAGTGGCTAGCGGCTTATTATATGTGCAGCTTGGCGGAAGCCATGCGGCTTTTTGTGCCGGGGAAGACCAGCATCCGCCGTCAGGCGGTGCGTGACGCCGCCGGCAGACTTTTATATTACAGTTATGGTGAACGCTTAAAGGAAAAAACTGTGCAGGCCTACGCCCTGAACGAGGCGGGGCGTGAGGCCTTGGAAGGCGGCCTGCTAGCTAAAAAAGCCAGGGCCCAGCATGGGGCCCTGGCGGTGCTAGCGGACGCGGAGCAGTGGCTCAGCGCAGCTGAGCTAAGCGCCAAGGGCATCAGCCGCGCCGTAGTGAAGGGCTTGCTAGAGCGCGGCTTCGTAGAGCAGCGCGAGAAGCGCGTGCTGCGCAACAGCTACGCTCGCCCTGCGGGCCTCGCCGAAAGCTTTCAGCTGACGGCGGAGCAGCAGCGGGCGGTGGAGCGTATTTGCGCAGCTATCGATAGCAGTAACGCAGCAGCCGCTGCTGCGCAAAACGGCGCTGACGCTGACACTGCCGCTGCTGCGATTGGCAGTGCAAGCAATAGTGATGGGCAAGCTGGTCTTGCCGCTGCCCCGGCGTCCA
>JBJDXC010000055.1:16417-18242 GCA_051866475.1 Phascolarctobacterium sp. | reverse complement strand
CTTTTTATTTTTTGTTAAAAAAGCTCATCCCCTTTTACGGAGATGAGCTCATTTTTTACTCTACGCTTTTATTTTACTAGTGCACGCATTTCTTCAGCAGTTAAAGTGAAGTATTCTTTTACGGTGTATAGCTCCCTTCTGCCGCGGCAATCGGCAAAAAGAGCCACATCCACATCAGGTACGTTGCCCAAAGCCTCTTTGAGGGTTTGGCCATTCTTGGCATAAGCTTCGAAGCGCAGCACCAAGCGCTTGCCGGTGCCAGCAGGAACAAGCAGTGCTTCAAAATAGTCGTCGTCACGGAGCAGGCCCTCTAGATTAACCTTACCTCGCAGTAACACATCGTCATATTGCTCCTGGGGTAGATAAATACGCATATAAGTGTCAAGAATAGTGCCCTCTTGCTTACCAATATTGTCAAAGGGCACCTCTAGCTGAAAATCTAAGCGGTCACCCTTTTCGCTAACCTTCACAGCCTCGGTACGTTTTTGCGTCAGCAGGCGCATTTCAGCATCGCCCTGCAGAACTATATACAGATTCACCACAGCTAAACCTAGGGCTATCAGAGCTATCACTACTGTAATAATATTTAATAACATTTTGCTTCCTCCTTAGGCCCGATGATAATTCTTAATAATACAAATAGGTGTCTTTTCGCTGCCGTTGCCAAATGGATTATCGATGAGAATTTCAGCTACCTTATCCGCATCCACGCCCTTAGAAACACCTAAAACAGCACTGCGCTTTAAATCGTTGACATCCGCGATAGCAGCGCCGTAGCAGCCACAGGCCTTGGTAATTTCTTCCGCCACCTTGGTGGGGTTGGCAGGGCCGTAAACCACATGCTTGTCATAAGGAGGCATGGTGCCCGTAATATCGTCGATTAACCGGGCTTGCTCACCGGCCAAGCGGTAGAAGGTACCGCTGATACCTACGCATTTAGCGGCAAAGCCGCAAATCACAGCATATAAAACACGCATTCCACCCTCGGCATCAATCAAGGCCTGCATGCTGTACCAGCTAGAAATACTGCCCTTGGAGGGGAACAGATGACTCAATGTTTTGGCCAAAAAACCAGGATGAAACTCTTCGCAGCGCATAGCTCGACCTTGAGTAATGGCTACAACGCTTTCTGCTGCGCAAACTACATCGTTAGGACCAATTTTATCCTTGCCAAACTCCAAAATCGCATCACAAATATCATCATGGTGGGTCAAGATGCGAGTCGGCACGGGTACAATTTCATATTTTTCCATACTCTCACTCCTCCGCAGCCTTGTCCGCTGCATATACCTTTTGAATCTTATCATACCAGCGGGGCTCTAAACGAATAATATGCCCCTCCTTATCCGTGAACACGTTGCGAGTGTGCCCTTCCACAGCCACAGCGCCATCGCGCAGACGGATTACCTTGTAACCAAACTCCATCTTGGCCTTGTTAAAGGCAGTCATTTTGACTTGTACCTCAAAATCATCATCAAAGGTACAGGAATTTTTATAGGTTGCTTTGACCTCCGTAATGGGGAAAATCACGCCAGCGTCCATGAGCTCACCAAGAGTGATACCACAGGCACGCAGGTAAGCCACACGCCCCATTTCAAACCAACGCAGATAGTTGGCATGATGCACAACGCCCATCATATCGGTTTCTACAAAGCGTACTTTATCACGAATGGTAATCATTGTAAAATCCTTTCCTACTTAAATCAGTACTATATTATAGCACTTTTATTGTAGCATATAAACAGGTAACTGACAAAAAATACCGGAAAGCTTTGCATAAATTTCACGCTTATGTTATAATAGCTAGGTAAAATTGCGCCTGTAG
>JBJDXC010000055.1:0-16317 GCA_051866475.1 Phascolarctobacterium sp. | reverse complement strand
CTTTGCATAAATTTCACGCTTATGTTATAATAGCTAGGTAAAATTGCGCCTGTAGATTTGTTACAGCTTTAACCAGTTTAATATGGCCCCGTAGCTCAGTGGATAGAGCACCTGCCTCCGGAGCAGGGTTTTGCGCCAGTTCGACTCTGGCCGGGGTCACCATAAAAAATCAGCTCGCTTCTATATATAACATAGGAGCGAGCTTTTTATTTTGTTTATCCCCCTACCAATTGATGACATCAAAGAATTCATCCATGTTACTACTTTTCTGGCTTTCAGCTTCTGCATCATAAATAGTTTGTCTCATCATAATCTCAAAGCTTTTCTTTTTCACAACATAGAGGTTGGCTACGAGCTTAGGAGCATTTACCAATCGTTTCTGCGCCAGCTGATAAGTACGTCCGTCCGTGTTCAATATTTTGTAAATATCTTGGTTGCCTTTAAATTGGTCAATACTTTGGTATGCCAGCTCATTAGTTAAAAACTTATCGCTTTGCTGGTTCTTGTAATTCTCAAAATGTAAACAAGCCACATACTCAAAATCAGGATTGTTGACAATCAAGAAAATAGGTACATCCCTGCGTTGATTTTGGACTTTGCAATAATCTAAAAGCTTTTTAAAATACTTTTTCTCTTGAGCATCATTATTGATTCTGTCTCCATCAACAATAATAAATTTAGCTAGACAATCAGTAGGAGATTCCGTCTTCATCTTTTTCAAGAAGTTAAGATATCCTCCACCTTTCATATTTATCGGTTTTAAAATCACCTGCACTCCAGCATTTTTACGCATGGCATTGATATAGTTGTACTCTGTATCTCCTTCACAGAAAACGATAAATCTCTTCCGGAGGGTTCTTTTTATCCTACTCACTGGCAACCCCTCCCAAAATTCCCTTCATGTAAAATTCGTAGATTTTAGTTGTTTCATAGCGAACCTCAGGGAAATCAGCAAGAGAATAAAGCTCTGAGGTCAAGCTATCCCGGTCCTTAGTTACAAAATATATTTGTTCCTTCATGTAGGTCTTTAAATCCAAATGCAGCACATTGTGAGTAGAGAATACAAATTGACCTTTATGCTCACTCCCTGTTATAAAGCTAACCACTCTGTCCGAGAGTACAGGATTTAGTACTCGATCCATTTCATCAGCAAAAACTATCCTTTCTTCGTACACTACCCTGAAAATTTCGATTGCCCAAATCAAAAATTCCCTTACGCCAGTAGAATCCATTTGTATTTCTCTCTGAAAAATATTTCCGTTCTTATCCTTACGCAAAATAATGCTTTTTGTATAAGGGTTTTCTTCATTTGCCTGCAGTCCACAGATGCTATAATCAATCATACGAAATATATCCAAATATCGAGGATCCCGCAAGATGGATAAATCTCCGTCCTGACGCTTTACATCCCGTATTCTTTCCTCTGTTACTGCTTCTGGACATAAATAATTTTGTACCCAATCAGTGGCTTGCTGTGCTTCTTTAATACCTAAAAGTGCAATTTTATTAATAAATAAACCAACACTATTATTACTATTTTTTAGCACAGAAGTGATAGCGCTCTTTGCTACACCAGCATCACTAATGTAGGTTCCGTTTTCATTACGGGTAATTGAATAAATGATGGTATGACTAGCCTTTCGCTTGTACCATACCTGAAGCTCCTCGCTTATTATTCCTATCTCATCAATAACAAGCTGAAAAGAATATATCTTGTCTTTTATTAAAAAGGTTAGAGCAAAGCTTTGTTGTGGCTGCTTCTCTACGGCTATGCTACTGCTATTCAGAAACGGCCTCAAAGATTTTACTAAGCCATTACTTACAAATAGACCTTTAATGAACCTAAGGCTATTGATAAAATTGGATTTGCCACCGGCATTTTCACCTACTAAAACTGCGGTTTTTAATAAATCGTAATCTGTGTCAGAAGATGTATAGTTATCCGGATAGCGTTTCATAACCTTACCGCCAGGAGCTAACAAAGAAAACTCACTTTCAGTATTAAATGAACAGAAGTTATTGAATTTATAATCTATTAACATAGTATCACATCCTTACGATTCTATTATACACCTTTTGCTTTGATATGTAAAACGGAATTCTGTTTTTGATATAGCGATAAGCCTCATGTATGCACGGTTTTTAATATCTATAAACGTTTTTGTGTTTTATGTGCTTAATAAGTTTGTGCTTCAGCCGAGCTTTTCTCTAGCCCAAGACTGCTGCATAATGGCAGCAAAGGTTTTGCGCACAACGGGCCCTGCCACAAAGAGCTGCCAGCTTAAGGCTACCGGAAAATTGATGGCTGCCATCTGCGGCCATACCTCCATAATGCGGTGACCATTATGAAAGAGTACTAGATTTGCCATTAAACTCATAAAGGGGCACATCATGCATACAGTGCAGCAGGATATGGTTATAGGAATCATCATAGGCTTGCAGCTGCGAGGATCAATGATTTTAAAAGCTATGGTATGAGCTAGAGGAGCTATAATGGGAAACTCAACCAAAAGGGCAATCATGCACATAATGAGCATTTCCCTTAAGAGTGACCAAAGACTTACATTAAAAATGCTGCCGTGGGCCAAGGTATTGTTGTAAAACACCATTACACTGACCATCATAGGAATCATTAAACAGGTAAAGAGCAGCTCTTGCTTCAAATTTTGTGGCATATTCATAATCTCCGTTTCATAAAAAATAAAATGAGCTGCTCTAGCAACCGGACTTACGTCGCTAAAACAGCTCATTGCAAGGTGATTATAGCATTTATAGAGAAAAATTGTCAAGCCTGCTTTTTTTCATCATTCTTCAACCAGCTTGAGGAACAAGTCTACAGCAGCGTCAATGATAGCATCGTTGAACTCATAAGCCGCAGTATGCAGGCCAGCATGCTGCTCGCCGCAGCCCACGCCGAAGAAAGCGCCCTGCGCTTTCTGCAAGTAATAGCCAAAATCCTCGGACCAGCGCATAGGCTCCTTTAAATAAGCGGTCTTGAGGCCTAATCCTTCAGCAATATGCTTGAGCTTTTGTACACAGGCAGCAGTATTTACTGTCGCCGGAAAAGGCTCCACAAAGCTTATGGAGCACTCCAAGCCCTGCTCCGCTGCGCCTTGCAGGGCCTTATTCTTCATGCCCTCTACCAAAGCATCGTATTCATCCTGATGCTCTGCGCGCAGCGTAAGCCGCAGCGCGCCTCTTGCAGCCGCAACGCCATAGGACTTGCTACCCAGCTCCACACCAATCACTGTGCCTAAAACGATACCACGATGGGGCTCAGCGATTAACTGCTGCAAAAAAGTGATAAGCTCAGCCATAAGCTGTACAGGGTTCTTACCCTGCTCGGGGTAAGCAGCGTGAGTAGGAGTACCTACCAAGGTAATCTCCATCCCGGTCGAGGCACAGGCAAAGGTACCCTCAGCCAGCAAAACCTCGTTTTCTGTAAAGCCAGGCAGGTTATGCATGCCATAAACCTCTGCAATCTGCTTTTCCACCAGCAGTTGACTGCACAGCTCTCCGCCTTGACCCGTTTCCTCCCCAGGCTGGAAGATTAAATACACATCTCGCTCTGTCTCAATGCTGCCTAATGCCAGAGCTACCCCAGCTAAAACGGTACTATGTCCATCATGTCCGCACAAATGCCGCGCACAGCCATCCGCACAAAGCACTGCATCAAAATCTGCGCGCAATGCGATGGCGGTCTTGCTGCCTTTGCCCTTGTGCACAGCATAGAACCAACTGCCTCGATCCACAATTTCTAGAGCTGTATGCTCATGCAAAAACTCCATCAGAATTGCTTTTGTATTCACTTCCTGCATGGAAGGCTCAGCATTGAAATGCAGCTGCTGACGCAGCTTAACCAGTAACTCATGTTTATCTTTAGCAATTGACATTTTTAAAACTTCCTTTTTCTATCCTTACTCATGCCCTTTGGAGAGCAAAACATCCCGCATAACCTGCATCAACACATCCACATTCAGAGGCTTAGCCACATGCCCGTCCATACCCATGCTCAAGGCCTTCTCCTTATCCTCCTGGAAAGCATTGGCCGTCATAGCGATAATGGGCACATTAGCCAAATTTTTATCCTCCAATTGACGAATAGCTCTCGTAGCCTCATACCCATTCATAACCGGCATTTGGATATCCATTAAAATCATATCATAGCTTTTAGCTCGCGCCTTAGCTACTGCCTCTTGCCCATTAACAGCTGTATCAACTACTAGGCCTGCCTTAGCCAGCACTATCTGGGCAATTTCCAGATTGAGCTCATTATCCTCTACCAACAGCACCTGTTTACCTGCCAAGCT
Organism: Phascolarctobacterium sp.; assembly: GCA_051866475.1. Classification (GTDB taxonomy): domain Bacteria; phylum Bacillota; class Negativicutes; order Acidaminococcales; family Acidaminococcaceae; genus Phascolarctobacterium_A. Next base: position 12,007 of record JBJDXC010000055.1, on the reverse strand, counting down.
TTCAAGGCTAGGCTCGGCAAGCTTTTCTGCATCATCAATGCTAGCATCCTGCAAAAGCTTGAGCTCAAAATGCAGCGTATAGGTAGTGCCCTTGCCCACCTGGCTCTCGCAATCAATGTGACCCTTGAGCATATCCACCAAGCGCTTCACAATGGCAAGGCCCAGCCCAGTACCCTCGGTACGAGTAACAGTGCTGGTATGCTCTCTTTCAAAAAGATTATACTGCACCTTTTGGAACTCTTCACTCATACCAATGCCAGTATCGCTAATCCGAAAACAATACACAGCCTTATTAGCCTTGCTTTCCAGCTGCTTAATCGCTACCGCAACCCTGCCACCAGGGGCAGTAAATTTTTGCGCGTTGGCAATCAAATTGACACAGATGGTCTGCAAATGCTGGCTATCCGCCTCTACAAAGCGATTTTTTACATCACATTGCACACTAAAGTCAAGCTGCTTATCCAGAATGGACTGTTTAAAAAGCATTTCCAGCTCTTGGGTGAAAAGCCGCAAATCAGTTTTTTCCAGCAGCGGCTTTAAGGTACCGCTTTCGATACGCGAAATATTCAAAACCTCGTTAATTAGCTTGAGCAGCAAATCCCCCGCCAGGCCAATTTTACGCAAGCAATCCTTGATCTGCTGCATATCCTTGCTATCCTTAGCAATTTGCGTAAAGCCTAAAATAGCATTCATTGGCGTGCGAATATCATGACTCATGCTAAATAAGAACCTTGTTTTAGCTTCATTAGCCACATTAGCCTTTGCCAAAGCGGCCTCCAGCTGCTCCTTGTGCTCCTGCTCCTTGCGCCTACCGGTAGCAAACTGCCAATAGCCGATGGTCAGCAGAAAGCTAATCAACATGGCCAGAGCCAGATAAGCATCCTGAGTAGCAGGAGCAATCCAACCGCCAGCCACTTCAATATCCACATACCACAAATCATTGGGCATGGGGCAAATAACCTGAATAGCCTTATCAGAAACTAGCTGCTCGGAAGCGGCGATATTGGCTTTCTTGCCCGTGTAGGGATCCCTATGCCAAATACTATAATGGTAGCCACTCTTTTCTAGATGCTGGAGATTAACCTCCTTCACAAAGGCTTCCCAGTCGATAACGACCACGGCAAAGCCCCAAAACTCTTTTTCGCCCTTAGCATTGGGCAAATAAATAGGGTCCAAAAGCAGCGCACCCACACCGCCCTGCACCAAGGGAAAAGGGCCTGCAATGGTATACTTACCTGTTTTGCGGGCAATGCTAGCTTCTAAGCGTCTCTTTTCAGCAGTCAGCAAATTGAGACCCATCACATGCTCATTATCCTTTAAAGGATACACATGATCAATAGTGCCATCCTTAGCCAGCTCGATGCATTGAATAACGCCATTTTTATCCATGATAGCCGGAGCAAGCTTGGGAAAAGCTGCAAAGGTTACCTCCTCGCCATTAAGCAATAAATAGCTTTTCAAAAAGTCGGCAGCGCTAAGATATTTTTCAATTTTTGATTCAAAATGCAGTGCCGTGGTCTGAGCCGTGTGCTGCACCAGCTGCTTTTCCTTGGCGATGCGGTCATCGATAAAATAATTGGCCACTCGCTGGGTAATGATAAAGCTGCTAAACAACACCAAAACTGTCCACATAATGGTCTTAGTCAAGGATTTATTAGTCATGCTTGCACCTACTAATAAGGGAATCTCTCTAAGATATAATCTTAGCTTATTATTCCTATTATACCACAAGCTTTATTAGTAATACAGAAGAAAAACGCCTCAGGATACTGTAAAATGAATACTTTACAATACCCCAAGGCGTTGATTATGAAATTACCAAGCTAGAATATCTTAGAAGGTCCAGTTAACGTTAGCCATCCACTTGTTGGTCTTCACGCTATCGCCCTTTTGATATTCATAACCCAAGCCATAGGTTACATTAGCCTTTTGAGCCTCTACAGCCAAGCGACCTACATAGCTACCGCTATCAGCTACATCAAAGCCAAAGCCATCACTAGCACCGTTCAGGCTTACAGTTTGATTTGCATTGCGGTCGCCCATATTCCATACATAGCCAAATTCAGCCACAGGACGAATAGTCCAATCGCCATTTTGAATATCAGCGCTGTATTTTACCCCAACTGGCAGCAACCACAGGTTCATATCATCGCTATCATAAGCGATACCAATGCTATTGGTGTAGTTGCCGGTACCCAGATGCATGTAGCGCAACCCAGCATACGGAGCAAATTTGCCAACGCCGGACTTAATAGCCTTTTCAGCCCGTACACCAATGCTGAAAGCATCGGACTTAGCATCAGCAGTCAAGCTCATACCGCTATTACGTTGGGTAATATCGTTCTTGCCATGCAGATAGCTGATATCGCCCACAACAACGCTATCCTCGTTTTTGATGCCACCATAAATGCTCAGGCCATAATAAGTAGCATCATTTTCAGTTCTAGCGGCCAATGTGTTGCCCTTAATGCTGCCATCAACATAGGTCAGTGCTGCACCCACAATGCCTTTGCCTTGTTTATAGAGGTCACTGCCCACTACGATACCGTTATAGGTTGCATCGTAATTGGTATGGTTGCCAGCCAGAGCCAAGCCATCAACCTCGTTCTTGCTGTGGATATATTTTGCCCAAATATCCTTATCGTGGTCTTTAGCGCCAACCAAGGACATATGCTCTGCTACAGCATCAGTGAACAGATTGCTTGCAGCAAAAGTGCCATGCTCTACGCCTGCCAGCTCGCTCATAGCAGCTGCACTATTGAAGGCACTTACTTGAGCAGCAGTGGTTGCGTTTACATGCTCGTCAGCAGCCTTAGCTACGAAATCGGCAATAGAGCCACCTACGATTACTGCTTGGTCAAAGGTATTGGGAGCGATTACAGCTTCGCCATAAGCATCAGCCATAGCACGGGATACTGCGGTTACATTGAAGGCACCATCAGTTTCGCCATCAGCGGTGAAGGCCAACAGTCTATTGTTACTGCTAATGTTGAGCTCTTGCCAGCCTTTATCGGTACCAGCCAAAATCTTATAGGTCTTATCCTTTTGTGCATTGTCGATGTACAGCTTTGCGCCAGCATCAATAGTAGCTTTTGCATCGCCGTCAACGCCGGTGATGGCGGCAGTAGCTTCAGTCTTCGCACCGTCAACCATCAGCATGGATTTATCAGCAAAGTTTACAGAACCAGCTGCGGGAGCAGCGGGAGCAGCAGTCAAAGAACCATCAACAGTAATAGAACCACCTGCAACATTTACAGTATCAGCAACATAAGCAGCTGCACTTACACTGTTTTGACCCCAAGCTGCTTCACTTCTACCAAATACCGCCTCAGCAGTAGCCAAATCTGCACCCAAGGACAGAACGGAGTTGCGACCAACTACAAAAGCACCATTAATGGTAGCTGCATTCATTACTGCCAAGCCGCTAGCATCGCTAATAGTTGCCCCATCACGCCATGCAGGATCCAAGAAAACAGTACCATTCTTTAGATCAGCATTTTCAACAGTCAGCTTACCAGCTGCATCGTTGTTACCAATATTGGTCAAAGTAGTATCAGATTTCAGGGTCAGCTCTGTTGCGTTAACATTACCTACTAAATTACCGGATTCTTTTACCTCTAATGTGGAAGTAGTTAAAGAACCGGTTTGTACATTTACAGTACCGCCATTCAAAGAAACCTGATTAGTTACTGTTACTTGGCCCTTAGTATTTAAAGAGCTGTCATTGTTTACTACGACCTCACCATTCAGATTATATTGAGTATTATCGCTAGCCTTGCTGTTACCGATGTTCAAAGTACCCTTATTATCATTAGCACCTAAAACAATAGTAACAGAAGTCGTAGATGTGCCATCTACAGTAACAACGTCACCGCCTTGGCTACCGCCCAAGGTAACAGACTTGTCGTTAGTGATGACTACGCCACTAGCACCATTGGTCAAATCCAGGCTTGCTACACTAAAGCCATTGTCTACAGCAGTACCTACATCAACGCCTTCAACATTGCCAGTTGCAGTAGCATCACCAACTAACAAGTTGCCATCGGACTTAGCAGTAACATTATCCAGCTCAGCAGCATCACCTACAGAACCAGCAATATCACCAACGTCTACGCTACCTTCAACTCCGACAAGCTCGCCGTTCATGACAACCTTAGTCGTACTATTAGCGTTAACTTCTTTCAGTTGAGCCAGAGCAGTTGCAACATAACCCAAGGTATATTTAGCATCATTCAGGCTTAAAGTACCGCCTACAAAGTCAATACCTTCGTTAGTTACAACGCCAGAATCTTTCACGTTTTCACCAGCAGCATTAGCATAGATCTGGTCAGACATGGTTTCGATAACGCCATTTTGATCTAATACGATTCCCTTAGCGTCTGTATTCAATTCAGTTCCATAATCGCTTTTTATACCATACATTTTGGACTTCAATGCATTGTCCTTTAAGGTACCACCATTAATGTAAATCTTACCGCCATCATTAGCCAAGAAAACATCGCCAACAGTGTATGTATTTTTTGAAGTACCATTGAAGATAATAGTAGCTTTATTACCAAAATTATCCATGCCTATAGCAGATATCCCTTGGTTTATGCTAGCAGTATCAACGTTGGAGTTGTTGAAAGTAACTTTTCCACTATAACGAGCATAAATCTCAGATTTAACACTGGTACTATCAGTAATTACTATACTAGCACCATCAGATGCACCAAGCTCGGAGTAACCATCTGGATTACCTGCTTCATCATACACAGGAACTGCGACCACGCTACCACCTTTAAGACTGATTTTACTATCAGGTTGGTCAGCCCAAATGCCACCATAAATATCTACATTGGTTGCATTAATCTCGCCATTAGCTACTTTAACAGCAGTACCGCCTTTAACACTTTCGAACTTTTCGTTATCTAATCTATCCTGAGCAAATTTGCGTACATCAATAGTACCGCCATTATTTAAATTAACGACTGCTCCTGAGTATGACCACAAAACAGGAGCTGTAAACTTACCATTTACAGTAACATCTATATTGCCTGTAGCTTCTAGATGGCTCGTAATATTTAATTCAGAACCTTCACCAACGGTAAGAGAACAAAGCTCAGGATTGGGATTATCTTCGCTTGAAGTATTATACATTATAATGCTATCAACTTTTACAATAGCATCGTCACCAACTATGGTGCCAGGAGCTTCTTCGTCTCTCTCGTCAGCCTCATACTTACCAAAGACAACTTCAGATGCACCAGAAATATGCAGCACACCGCGATCAACTTCATCAACAGGATTAATATTCAGCTTACCACTTACATACATAGTAGCATCTTCAACATAAACGCTACTGTTGATATTAGTGGTTCCATTACCGCTTTCAATATCTAAATCTGCGCCATTACTTATCCTAATAACAGGATAGTCATAGCCTTCAGTATAATCAATACCTGCTTTTGAGATGGTTCCGCCACCATAAACTTTAATAATAGCATTACCATCTGCTTCAAAGTATTCACTAAATTTATATGTATTGCTGTCAGAACCATTCAAAGTAATAATAGCGGTATCTTTATTTTCTTCACCACTAGCATAAATGCCGCCAGGTGCATTAATATTAGAATTATTAACGATTATCTGTCCACCATCAAACGCACCTAAGTTAGTGTCAAGCTTCACATTATTTGCAGTAAAAAGGGTACCACCATCTCGCACACCAATCTCAGTGGTACTTGGTTCCTCAAGGGGCACACCTTCATCTATACGTTGCACGCCGCTAGTAACACTGCCACCAGTCAAGGTTACTTTACTGCCGTTATCAATAGCAATCTCACCAGTAAAAGCAACATCAGTAGCAACTAATGTACTACCTTCACGAACTTCAGCAGCCACATCAGCATGTTCTTCTGCACGACCAGTTACAGTTCCGCCAGAATACTCAACCACAACACCTTTGTTGAGTTCAAGCTTGTCAGTGTTTACAGATTCTGCTGCAAAAACCTGCGGTTGTAGTACAAAACCGCTCATAACACCTGCTGCAAGCACAGAAAGCAGCACCTTTTTCCCCAGAGATCTTTGCTTAAAGCTTATTCTCATAAACTCTCATCCTTTCTTCTCTGTCTAATAGGCTCTGATGGTCACATTCATGACCGTCATCGAGTGTAAAAGACAATAAAATATACTAATAGTACTTATCTACTATTTTAACACATTTACCCCCCCCGCACAAGACACTGCATACAAATTATTTCCCACCAATAATATGCACTGTAATATAGTGCAATATACTAAAACTTCTACTATCGTCAAATAACAACTCATGCAACTATAAAAAAATGCTCGAGGCAGCTACTCTCAGCCACCTCGAGCTTTTTAATTATTCAATAACAATACATTAGAAGACTATTGCTTCTCTCCATAAAAGCCCTTTGCACTATTTTTAGACCACACCTCATACATTTCCAAATAGTGAAGCTTGATAAATTTTTGGATCTTCAAAAGCTCTCTATCGTTGAGTATGCCTCTATTTTGCACAATAGTAGACCCATCGGCTTTTACAAAAAATTTTGCAGAGCCACCTTCTGTCAGTTTCTTATCGCTAGCGTGTGCATGCATACATTCGATGACACAATGCTTTGTATAGTAAAGATAGTACCCTGCAACCTTGTCAAGAAAATATTTAGGCACTTTCTTCCTCCATGAATTGAGCATTCTGCTGCCATTTTTTCAAGGCCACAACCTGCTCAATGGGCTCCATACTACTTTCTAGCATTTTGCCATCTTTAGTAATCATCATGGCATGCTCATCTCTTTGATTTAAATTAATAATAACAATATTATCGCCTTTGCGAATAAAGGCATAGCCGCCTACTATCATCTCAGCAGCATCGGCAATAGCCATCCTTTTTTCTTCAGTCATCTGCTATTCTAACCTCCTTTATAGGATTCAAGAACTCATCCGAATCAATATATAAATTCTCTAAAATTGGAATAAGATCAATATAATCCTCCTCCAACTCTTCTTCATTTTTATTTTTACATAAAACTACAAGATAACCATGATCCCATTCTAAAACCTTGGCATATCTTTCCAAGCCATTTCCGGTTAAAAAAGTGATTACTCTATCACGAAAAGCAAACGTAGTATACTCACCTTCATTACTTAAAAAGGCAACTGAAGACCACTCTTCTTTAGATTGAATACCTTTATCTAGCTTCTCCATGATAGCGCCCCCTTTCTAACCATATTTTAGCATACTAGGAGCTCTATTGGCTATAAAATAAAATTTATATTATATCTCTTCTACTCCCCCCTCCTGCTGAACATAATCAGGAGCATAAACCTTCCCCTGCAGGAACTGGCTGATTTCCGGCAAGTGGTCGATGATATAGCGCTGGGCCTTAGGCGTGTAGCGATTAAAGAAGTAGTTCTCGCCGTTTTCACGAATGCGCTCCTTGGTGATGATGCCCAGCTCCACGCCTTTGGCAGTTGCAACCTTATTCTTTTGCCTGTCCTTAATTTCCAAAAAGCCCTCATGGACTAGCCACTTACCCAAATCCACTGCGGTGATGCTCCGCATAGTCTCTCGACCAACAGTATCGTTAATATTTTTTGCTAGCCTTGTAATCAAAATAGGATTGGCTGCCACGGAAATGCTCTTGGCATCCTCGCCATCAATAGCAAAGGGCTGTTGCCCCGCCCGTCCCAAGGTATACACCTTAAAATTAGTGCTTTGGGTAACCACATTTAGCAAATTACCATACACAGCCAGTATTCTCGCTGCGTCAGCCAAGGACTGCTTCACTGGCCGACTATTGGCCACCTCCCAGGTCAAATCCTCCTCAGCAAAGGGATGCTTACCCAGACTCATACGGTCCAGCACATTGTAGGTTTTGCGTAGTTGAATAATGTCAATCATGTTTAACACCTCCAGTAAAATAAAAAAGCAGTACACCTTACCACAACCGATAAAATGTACTGCTGATGTACTAATAACTCGTACTCTCAAAGTCATTCCCTGCATACGCAGGCTTTATTCAACTGACAAGCTTATTCTAACATAGTATCGCCTAAAATCGCAAGCTTTTTCTGATAATTTTGAAATAAATTCACAAATCACTCCTACCCCGAAACGTGGTAGGAAACAGACGTTTACTTTAGTATGAAAAATAAAGCTCAAAGTGACCATATTTTAGCCACTTTGAGCTTGAAAAATTTACAATTTAGGCCTTCATTTTTTTACCATTCACTTTTTGAGGCTGCCGCTAGCTAGCTTAATACCTGCGTCATCTGCAGCAAAAAGATGATGCTGGTCGCCCTTAAAGCTAATCTTCACAGGCTGGTTCACAGCAAAATCCACACCACCAAAGACAACTGCAGTGAGCATAATACCGTTCATCTCTAAGCGCACCACAGTCTCCATGCCACTGGGCAGCGTGCTATAAACCTTGGCCGCAAAATCGCCCTCAGCTTCGCTGAGCAGCACATTCTCAGGACGCACGCCCAAAACTAGCTCGCTACCGCTAGCAATATCGTTAGCTTCGCCATTATAAGCAAAATGCAGCTGGCTGTCGCCCAGCTTTAACAAAGCAGCATTTTTATCAGCCTTGTCCACCAGCACAGGAAGTAGATTAATATTAGGACTGCCAATAAAATCAGCCACGAAGCTATTGGCCGGCTCACGATAAACCGTCAGCGGCGCAGCATATTGCTGCAACTGACCCTGCTTCAAAAGGCAAATCTTCGTAGACAGAGTCATAGCCTCCAGCTGATCATGGGTTACATAGACAAAGGTGGAATCCGTTTCCAAGTGCAAGCGCTTCAGCTCCGTGCGCATCTCCATGCGCAGCTTCGCATCCAAATTGGACAGGGGCTCGTCCATAAACAACGTCTTAGGTCCTGTAGCCAAGGTTCTGGCAATGGCCACACGCTGCTGCTGACCGCCACTGAGCTCGCTAGGATAGCGCCCAGCGTATTCCCCAATCTTCAGCATGTCCATAAGCTCCGCAGCTCTGGCCTTAATCTTTCCCTGCTCCCATTTGAGGTTTTCGAGGCCAAAGGTAATGTTTTCGTACACCGTCATATGGGGCCACAGAGCGTAGTTTTGGAACAAAAAGCCCACACCACGCTTTTCCGGCGGCACATCAATGCCCTTTTCCGAGGAGAAGACTACTTCATCATTAATCGTAATCTCACCGCTAGTAGGCGTCTCAAGGCCTGCAATCATGCGCAGGGTAGTGGTTTTGCCACAGCCGGAGGGACCCAAGAGAGTGATAAAGGAACGATCCTCAATCACCAAATTTAAATTTTCTACAGCAGCGCTCTTGCTGCCAAATTTTTTCGTAATATTTTTTAAAACAATTTTCGGCATAATCTCACCCTATTCCTTTATCAATGGACGCACCCGTCAGCTTATTAATAATCCAGTTGGACAGCAAAACCACCAGCACAATCAAGAGGTTAATGGCGTTGGCATACTGGTTCCAGCCCTTCTCGTTATATTGGAAGAGCATAGTGGTCAGCACTGCTGAGGACGGGGAAATCAACAAAATAAACAGCGACAGCTCGCGCATACAGGAAATATACGGCAGCAAATAGCCGGAGAGAATGCTGGTTTTTTGGATGGGCATGATGATGCGTACCATGCGCTTCCACCAGGGAATGCCCATAATAATACCGGCCTCTTCAATTTCACCGCCCAGCTGCAGCATAGAGTTGACACCTGCCTTGGTTGCAAAAGGCAAGTACTTAACCGTACCAATTAAAACTAACACCGAGAAAGTGCCATAGAGCGCAGGAATGGGCCCACGCGGCAGCGCGAACATGGATAGATAAATGGCACCAAAGGCCATGGAAGGAATCAGATATGGGAAGAAGGTGAGGTGGTTCACAGCATTGCTCAGCCAAGTGCCCTTCTTGCGGACAATGGCATAACCGGCCAGAATACCTATAGTACCAGCGAAGAATGCGCACAGCACGCTCAGTACTAAGCTGTTATAAAGGCCGTTATAAATGCTGCGATTGCGCAATACACCGGGCTCGCCATTAGCGATATCCGTAGCGCCCTCGCCTACCCAAAAGACAGTACTGAAATTACTCCAGCTGTAGTTACCGGGCTCCACAATGAAGCTTTCCACTGCAAAGGTAACCAGGGGAATGATAGTGACGCAGGTCAGCAAAAAGCCCAAGCCATAGGATAGGGGCGTGCGCAGCGCGCGCAAATTAAACAGGGAAATATTGGAGCTCTTGCCCGTAATCGTAGTATAGGACTTGCGATTGTCCAGCACCTTTTGGTTAATGAGCATAATGCCCACGCCGATGAGGATTAAAATCAAGGCCATGAGATAGCCATAGCCAGGGTTCAAGCCCTGCAGGGTGCGGAACAACTGTGTTGTCAACACATGGTAACGCACCGGCGCTCCCAAAAAGGCAGGTACCGCAAAGGCACTCATGGAGCTGGAAAAGGCCAGCAAAAAGGTGGATAAAATAGCGGGCTTAACCATGGGCAGGGTAATGCGCCGTAAAATTTGCCAGCGCGTGGCATGCAGAAGCTGCGCTGCCTCCTCCAAATTGGCGTCCATATTCTTTAAAATGCCACCAATTAAAATATAGGCAAAGGGCGCATAGTGCAGGCCCTGCACGATAGAAATGGGCAAAAAGCCATAAGCAAACCAGTTAGGCGTAGGAATGCCTGTAAGCACTGTGAAAAGTCCCGGCACGCCGCCTACCAGCGAGTTCCTAAAGAAGTTCAGCCAAGCCAGAGCCAAGGTCCAGGAGGGCATGATGTAGGGAACTACAAAAATTGCGGAAAGAAAGCCCTTGAAGCGAATATTGGAGCGGGTGATAAGCCACGCCATGGTGCCACCAAAGCCGATGGCAATGGCGCAGGTAGCAAAGGAAATCAGCACCGTATTCCACAGGGGCTTGTAAAAAATTGCCATACTGTTTTCGCCGTCCAACAGCACCTTGCGCCAATGGTACAGAGTCCAGTCCCCCGCATGACTGCCGCGAATGCGCATGACCTCGGAGGTGTGGACGGTGAAGGTATCCAAAACAATGGACAAAAGAGGCAGGAATGTGAGCACGATGAGGGCCACAAACAAAAATGCCAGAATTAAATTGTGCGGCTTGCGACAAAACATCCGCACGCGATGCCATAAACTCATACAAATATCCTCAAAACAAGAAGGGGCGGAGAAGCCCCCGCCCTCTTGCGTAATTATCCTTGTGAAGGCATATCAGCCATAATTACATGAACTTAGAAATAAACTCTTCTACCTCAGCACGATGCTCGAAAATGTATTGCGGGTCATCGCCAACCAGAACCTTCTGCCATTCAGCCAAGGGCTTGTCGCCTTTAGCAACCTTAATGGTTTCGTTACCGGAATAGGTGCCCATATCCTTGGACCAGCTTGCAAAGCCTTCCTTGGTCAGCAGGAATTGTACGAACAGCTTAGCAGCAGCAGGATGCTTAGCGTCCTTCACCAGCATGACATATTCAGGATAGTAGAAACCGGCAAAGGGAGTAACCTTATCAGCAGTGCCCACAGCCAAATTCTTCTTTTCTGCATAGCGCAGCTTGGAGTAGTTCAAAAGGCCGATAGCGGTCAGATTTTGACCCTTAACGCCCACGGACTCGGTCATAGCAGTGTCGGAGGGGCCCATTACTAGGCCATTTTGGAAGGCCATCTTAATCCATTCATAACCAGCATTCTTAGTAGTCAGCTTCAAAGGTTTCTTGTACAAATCCTCATAAGCCTTCGCCAGCTTATTAGCATTTTCTTCCTTGGTCAGCATGGTCAGGAAGTTGGCATTGATGCCCTCCTGCATGGGGCTCTTGAAGAAGAATTTGCCCTTCATATTGGGCTCAGTGAGCTGCCACAGATTGCTTACGGGAGCAGCCTTGCCGTTTTCATTATTATAAACCAGTACCTTGTTCATATATGCAAATACCAAGGGACTTTGGTTGGCAGCAGGAATCACATTTTTCAAATCCTCGGGCACATAATTTTGCAG
>JBJDXC010000054.1:0-18659 GCA_051866475.1 Phascolarctobacterium sp. | reverse complement strand
GGCGGCGAATGGCGTCAGCTGTGGCAGCGTTGTCGCCGGTGAGCATGATGACCTTGAGTCCCATGGCACGTAGCTGGGCTATCGCCGCCTTGCTGGTGGGCTTGACGGTATCTGCTACCGAGATAGTGCCCAAAAGGCGTGAGCCTTGGGCGAAGTAGAGCGGGGTTTTGCCAGTGCTCGCAAGGTCTGCATGCTGCTTTGCTAGCGCCTTTATGTCCACGCCCTGCTCCTCCATGAGGAGCAGATTGCCGGCAGCGAAGCGTTCACCATTGATGGTAGCTAAAAAGCCTCGACCAGGCAGAGCTGCGTAGTCAGTGGCGATTAGAGACGAGGTGTGAGCAAGAGCTGTAGTAGTAAGAGATTCAGCTTCCATTGTAGTATTGCTAGAAGCTGTGATTTCACCACGCTTTTGCAGTGCTTCCTCTGCCTGCACGATCGCCTGACCCAACGGATGCTCGGAGAGGCGCTCCAACGCTGCTGCTGCTTGCAGCAGCTCAGTAGCGCTTATGCCTTGAGCGGGCAGAATGTCCGTAACTACAGGCTTACCTTCGGTGACAGTGCCAGTTTTATCGAGAATGACAGTGTCCACCTTGTGGGCAGTTTCTAGAGCCGTGGCTGATTTAATCAAAATGCCCTGCTTAGCCCCGCGGCCCGTGCCCACCATAATAGCTGTAGGCGTAGCCAGTCCCAAAGCACAGGGACAGGAAATGACTAAAACAGAAATGGCGATGGTTAAAGCAAAATGCCAGCTTGCGCCCAAAGCTAGCCAAAGGCAGGCTGCTACTACAGCAATCGTAATTACCACAGGCACGAAAATGCCACTGATTTTATCTGCCAGCTTGGCAATAGGAGCCTTAGAGGAGGTTGCCTCCTCTACTAAAGCGATAATCTTGGCCAGAGTAGTATCCCCGCCGATGGCGGTGGCTTCCATTTTAAAATAGCCGCTTTTATTGATGGTGCCGCCGGTGACCTTGTCCCCGACCAGCTTATCCACGGGAATGCTCTCACCGGTAATAGCGCTTTCGTCTAAAGCGCCGCTGCCTTCGAGAATTTTGCCATCCACGGGCACGGTGGCACCGGCCTTTACAATGAGCACATCGCTGATGACAACTTCCTCCAGCGGAATTTCACCTTGCACACCGCGACGCTCTACGAGAGCAGTTTTAGGCTTGAGCTGCATCAGAGCCTTAAGGGCGTCGGATGTGTGGCTTTTGGCCCGCGCTTCTAGGAATTTACCCATGGTAATCAAGGCTAAAATCATGGCTGCGGACTCAAAATATAATGCATCATAGAAGCCTTGGACAAGCTCCAGCCTTTGGTGACCAAAGGCATATGCTAGGCCTAAGAGGCCATACAGTCCATAAATAAAAGCAGCACCGCTGCCAATGGCAATCAAGGAGTCCATATTGGGCGCTCGATTAAACAAATTGCGCAGTCCGTGAAAAAAATATTTGTAACCCGTGATAACTACAGGCAGGCAGCAGAAAAGCTGTATTAACGAAGCTAGAAGTAAATTTTCTTGTCCCTTGACAATGTCAGGCAGGGGCCAGCCATACATGAGCCCCATGTGCAAATAGAAAAGTGGTGCTGTGAAGGCTAGGGATAGCGCCAAACGCTGTCGCATTTCTGCAAGCTCCAGGGCAGCAGTGTTACTTTGCTTGGTTGGGGTTGTGACTTTAGCTGTGGCTTGGTGCAAGGCTGCTCCAAAGCCCAGCTTTTCAATGCGGGCAATGATGGCAGCAGTGTCTAGCTTGGCTTCGTCGTAGGAAACCTGAGCCTTGTTGGTCAAGAGGTTGACAGCAATTTCCTCCACTCCCTCCATGCGTCCCACAACCTTTTCGATACGGCTGGAGCAGGCGCTGCAGCTCATGCCGGTTATATCTAAAAGCTCTTTACGCATAAAAAACTCCTTTCAGTGACGATATGGCGTTAGCCTATGCTAATATTATAGCAAACCTGTAGGCTATTGCAAGAGGGAAAACTGGCTTTAATAAGAGTTCAAGCTTTTATTACAAATAAAAAAAGCCACTATCCTACATTGTAAGCAAAATAGTGGCTGAGTAGTCTGTAGCGTTTTACGCAAAGCACATCATGTAAATGGTAACTGCCAGCACAGGCACAAAGGCAGCAGCATGGGCATAATCCTTGTTTTTCATGGATTTATAAATGCCACGCAGGGCAATTAAGCCAATCAAAATCCAGATAGGGCCATTTACTTCATGGAAAAAATCTTGGAAAGTCTTATCAAACATGCATGCTGCTCCTTTCGCTATGCTTTATGAGTACATCTATAAAAAAACACCCGCTTGAGCAGGTGTTATGACGAGTGGTGCCTCAGCACAGAATCGAACTGTGGACACAAGGATTTTCAGTCCTTTGCTCTACCAACTGAGCTACCGAGGCAAGATTGGCGACCCGGATGGGACTCGAACCCACGACCTCCGCCGTGACAGGGCGGCATTCTAACCAACTGAACCACCGGGCCATGCCTAAAAATGGGTAAAAAAAATGGTGGGCGCTAACGGGATCGAACCGCTGACATTCTGCTTGTAAGGCAGACGCTCTCCCAGCTGAGCTAAGCGCCCGTAAGTGGTGACCGGTGGGGGAATCGAACCCCCGATACCGCCGTGAAAGGGCGGTGTCTTAACCGCTTGACCAACCGGCCAAATTTGGTGATCCATGTAGGGTTCGAACCTACGACACCCTGATTAAGAGTCAGGTGCTCTACCAGCTGAGCTAATGGACCACGGTCACGTTACTTGATTATAATACTACATCCAAAAGGAAAAAGCAAGTGTTTTTTGCAAAAAAAGTAAAAAATTTTTAGAAGCGCAGAAAGGGTTTGACTATAGCCTGCAAAAAGCATAAAATAAAAATGATATAGTGTTCCTAAAATTAGCTTTATGGAGGATAGATTTATGCAGTACGATATTGGTATTATCGGCGGCGGCCCTGCAGGCATTTCTGCAGCCATTACCGCAGCCAGCAAGGGTCGTAAAGTAGTTTTATTTGAAGCCCACGGCTTCAGTCCCCGTTTGCGCAGTGTAGCCAAGGTTGCTGACTACATGGGTATTCCCGATATCTCAGGCAACGAGCTTATGGATATTTTTGTTAAGCATCTGCGTCAAACCGATGTAGAAGTGGTGGAAGCAAAAATTATCTCTTTAAAGGAAGTGGGCGAGGGCTTTGTGCTGGGCACTCCCCATGGTGAGTATTCTGCGGACGCAGTAGTTTTGGCAACAGGTATTTCCCGCTCCACCCTTTTCCCCGGCGAAAAGGAATTTCTAGGCCGTGGCGTAAGCTATTGTGCCTTTGTGGATGCTGCTAAATATAAGGGCAAGCGTGTAGCTGCCATTGCCACTGTACCCGATGCTATCGAAGAAATCGAGTATCTTGCCGATCAGTGTGAGCAGGTTTTCTTCTTCCCCCGCTACCAAGGCTTCGTACCTCCAAAAAAGAAGAATATAACCGTCATTTTGGATACGCCCACTGAAATCACCGGCACCGATAAGGTTACCGGCATTCGTGCAGGGGACGAGTTCTACAATGTACAGGCCACCTTCGTCTTCCGTGCCAGCGACCCCTTGAATAGCTTCCTGCCGGGTCTACAAATCCGTGGTCGCAGTATTTATGTGGATGACCAGGCCGAAACTAATATTGAAGGCGTTTTTGCCGGTGGTGACTGCACTGGTCAGCCTTGGCAGGCACAGCGTGCTGCAGGTCAGGGCCAAAAGGCAGCCTTAAGTGCTATTCGTTATCTGAGCCGTCGTGACGAGGGCGTTAGCTCTCATTTCTACGTATTGGATTAACAAGAAAAAGCGCTAGCTCCCCTTGATATATGCTTAATTAAGGCAAATCCTCCTACAAGACAGCGGAAATACTTTAATATTAGGCGGATTTGTGCTACAATATAGTTTATGATATTTTTGATTTGGAGGAATATATATGTTAGATATGAAATTTGTCCGTGAAAATCCGGACAAGGTTATGCAAGCAGTTGCTAATCGTAATGGCAATCTGGATTTGACGGAGTTCTTGGAGCTGGATAAAAAACGCCGTGAGCTGACCCAACAGGTTGAAGCTTTGAAAAAGGAGCGCAACACTGCTTCCCAAGAAATTGGCAAGCTGAAAAAGGCTGGTCAGGATGCTAGCGAAAAGATGGCTGCTGTACGTGCTTTGGGCGATAAGATTGCCGAGGACGACAAGGAGCTGAAGGAAATTGAAGACCGCCTGAAGGCTATTTTGTTGACCATCCCCAACATGCCCGCTGAGGATGTGCCCATTGGTAAGGACGACACCTGCAATCCCGTAGTGCGCACCTGGGGCGAGCCTACTAAATTCGACTTTGAGCCCAAGGCTCACTGGGATCTGGGCGAAGGCCTGGGCATTCTGGATTTCGAGCGTGGCGTTAAGGTTTCCGGCGCTCGTTATGTATTCTACAAGGGCATCGGCTCCCGCTTAGAGCGTGCTGTTATCAACTTCTTCCTGGATATGCACACTCAAAAGCATGGCTATACCGAATTCTTCCCGCCCTTCATCGTTAATGGCGCTTCCATGCAGGGCACAGGCCAACTGCCGAAATTTGCAGAGGATATGTACAAGCTGGAAAATGGCGATATGTATCTCATTCCTACCGCCGAGGTTCCTGTTACCAACTATCATCGCGATGACATACTCACCGGTGACCAACTGCCCTTAAAATACACCGCTTACAGCGCCTGCTTCCGTGCTGAGGCCGGTGCTGCCGGTCGCGACACTCGTGGCCTGATTCGTATGCATCAATTCAATAAGGTCGAATTAGTTAAATTCACTAAGCCTGAAGAGTCCTGGGAAGAGCTGGATAAGCTGACCCATGACGCTGAAGAAGTGCTGCAAGCATTGGAGCTGCCCTACCATGTGGTACGTCTTTGCAGTGGCGATTTGGGCTTTAGCTCTGCCACTACCTATGACTTGGAGGTATGGCTGCCGGCTGCAAATTGCTACCGCGAGATTTCCTCCTGCTCCAACTTCCTGGACTTCCAAGCTCGTCGTGCTAATATCCGCTTCCGTCGTGATGCCAAATCCAAGCCGGAATTTGTGCACACTCTTAACGGCAGTGGTGTAGCTGTTGGCCGTACTGTAGCTGCTATCTTGGAAAACTACCAACAAGCTGATGGCAGCGTTGTAGTGCCCAAGGTACTGCGTCCTTACATGGGCTGCGATGTAATCAAGGCTCCTGAGAAATAAGCATATTCCAAAAATAAACCCGTTAGCTTCATGCTTGAGGCTAGCGGGTTCTTTTATTGCTTGTTTTGCATTTGTCAACTAAGTGGTATAAGAATGGTGCAAAATGACCATTAGAGTGGTATTTAAGCACGATATTTTTGAATTGCTTCCGCAATGAGCTTGGCGGTGCGAGCTAATTCTTCGTCTGTATGGCTGCTCATAAGGGCTATGCGCAGACGGGCAGTGCCTTTGGCCACGGTGGGATAGCGGATAGCGGGCACCAAGCAGCCCTGCTCTAGGAGCTCTTGGGCTACCTTTAAAGAAGTGGCTTCATCGCCGATGATAATAGGGATGATGGCCGTAGGAGACTGTGCCTCTACACCTTCGTTGTGCAGGCAATTAAGAAAATATTTCGCATTATGCTGCAGCTTTTGGGCGTGCTCGGGTTCGCTGGCGAGGATGTGCAGGGCTGCCAGCGCTGCGCCCAAGGTAGCGGGAGCTTGGCTAGTAGCAAAAATAAAGCTGCGAGCCTTGTTTTTCAAATACTCAATAATAATCCTGCTGCTGCAGGCAAAGCCGCCTTCAGCGCCCAAGGATTTGCTCAAGGTGCCCATAATAATGTCAGGAGTGCAGGTGTTAGCAAAATGCTCCACCGCGCCCTTGCCGGTGGCGCCGATAACGCCGGTGGCGTGAGCCTCATCTATCATGGTTAAAAGATGATATTTTTTGCCCAGTGCTACGAAGCTAGGCAGGTCTACAATATCGCCATCCATGCTAAACACGGCATCGCTGACAATAAGACCCTTGCGGCAGGGCGTGCTCAAGATTTTCGCTTCCAAATCCTGCATGTCGTTATGCTTGTACACTACTATGCGAGCTTTGCTTAAGCGAGCACCATCGATGATGCTCGCGTGGTTATATTCGTCGCTAAAAATGACGCTTTCGCTGTCGCACAAAGCGGAAAGAATGCCCACATTGGCCATGTAGCCGGTGTTAAAGAGCAGTGCTGCCTCGGTGCCCTTGAAGCGTGCTAGCTCGGCCTCCAGCTCCTCGTGGAGCTGGGTATTGCCCGTTGTAAGGCGGCTGCCGCCGCTGCCGGCGCCCCAGCTAAGGGCCGCCTGCGCAGCAGCTTGCTTTACGCGGGGGTCGTTAGCTAAATCCAGATAGCTGTTGGAGGCTAGCATCAAGGTACGCTTACCGTTGATATTCACGTATTTACTTTGGGCGCTTTCCATGGTGCGCATGCTGCGGTAGAGGTGTTTTTCCTTGAGGCGCTCCAGCTCCTCAGCAAAGATTTGCTGAGGGTCGCCGTTAACAGGGCGCTCGGGCGGGAGTCCCCGCACGAGCACCTTTTGCCTCTCTAGATAGTAGATGGCGTCCTCTGCCTTAGCCTTGCGGCTATCGAAGATGAAGACGCGACCGCCGTGGGGGTCCCCCACGGCTTTTAAAGGCGTGAGACGTACATAGCCATGCTGCTTAGAGGAGATGTAGCCGGTGACATATTCAGGGTCGTCGCTCATGCACAGCTCGGAGATGATACCGGGAGCATGGACAACCTTTGTGGCGAGGACGATGGCCTCGCGGAAGTGGTTCTTATTGCTCCCGCCGCAGCTGGCGCCCTCGGCGTCCATGTAGGTGACGCGGATGCCGCGCTCTTGGTCGGGCTCAAGACGTTGGCCGGTGGCCACGTCGTAGAGCACGGCGCCGCGCATGGGGTGGACGTGGCGCAAAAGGTCGATGAGCTCATCGGCCTTGGCAGCGAGGCCAAGCTCAGCGAGGATGCTGCGCATGATAGCGTAGCTGCCTTCGATAGTGGGGGCGGGCCGTGTGCTTACGGGCAGGGCGTTCAGGTATTGGAGCTCGTCGGGAAGGACTTCTTCCATTTTGATGTTGATGAAGTCGGCACGACCGAGGCCGTGGTGGAGGGCGCGCTCGCTAAGAGCGCCGATGGCGGCGGCCATGTCTTGCTGTGGGAGGATGCGCTCGGCGCCGCTAACGTGCTTGCCATTTTTTGATGCACGCATTTTAATGCTATATGTAGGCATAATGTGTAAGTCCTTTCTAATTTTATTTCGCTAAAATTACTCTATGTAATAGCTTTTGGGCGGGCTTGTACATGAGGCCGGCGCCGATGGCGGTGAAGACCATGCCGGGAGCGGCAGCGGCAGTGAGGGCAATCCAGCTGACGCCGGTGACTTGCCACATGACTATGCGGGCGAAGAGGGTTCCCAAAGGTCCGCTAATGATAACGGTGAGCAAATTGGTGCCGAATAGTGCCATGACAGCGCCTGTTACGACGCGGAAGGACATTTGAATGATGACGCTGAAGATAGTGTGGATGCCTAGCATCATGCCTAAGGCGCTGGCTAAAACGCCTGCCAAAATGTAGCGCTTGAAGCCGAAGAGGGCGCAGATTAAAACGGCAATGGGCGCGGAAAGCTGGAATTCGCCCCCTGCTACGGGGGAAGGAATTTTCATGCTGCCGGAAAGTAAAATCACAACTGCTAAAAGAGCTGTGGTAGTAAGCTCATGCATTTTCATATTTGAGTTAACCTCCAAAAAACTTAAGTTAACCATAAAGTCAAAACATAAGGGCGTAGAGTCGACTACGCCCAAAGTATTTTTAACCGAACGTAATAGCTAAGTATTAAGCTTGCGAATACCCTAGCCCAAAACCTCGTCCATGGACAGCTTAGCTAGAGCTACAGCCTTATCAAGATCCGCCTTGTCGATATTTAGCGGCGGGTTGAAGTAGATGACATTGCCCAAGGGACGGAGCAAAAGGCCATGGGTCAGTGCTTTCTTGTAAATCTCATAGCCGATACGCAGATTGCCGTCGAAGCCGATTTTTTTCTCTTTATCGGTAACAAGCTCCATAGCATTGATCAAATTGATGTGGCGAATTTCGCCGATATTTTTGTGTTGACCAAAGGTGTCCATAAGGGTATTGTGGAAGTATTGAGCCTTCTCAACGTTTTCTTCTAAAATATGCTCATTCTTCATGATGTCCAGTACGGCCAAGGCGATGGCGCAGCCGATGGGATTGCCTGCGTAGGTATGGCTGTGCATGAACTGCTTGCCCTTATTATAATCATCGTAGAAAGCATCATAAATCTTATCAGTGGTGCAGACGATGGACATGGGCAGGTAACCGCCTGTGAGGGCTTTACTGATGCACATAATATCAGGAGTAATGCCAGCATGGTTGCAGGCGAACATTTTGCCGGTGCGGCCAAAGCCGGTAGCGATTTCATCGGCAATTAAAAGCACGCCGTATTCGTCGCATAGCTTGCGCAGCTTTTGCAGATACAGGGGCGGATAAATGCGCATGCCCGCGCAGCCTTGCACAATTGGCTCCACAATCATGGCTGCAGTTTCCTTAGCATGCTTAGCGAAGGCTTCTTCAGCGTATTTAAAGCATTCACATTGACAATGCTCGCGGTCCTTATTGAAGGGGCAGCGGTAGCAATCGGGAGCCTGCACATGGATATTGTTCATCATCATGGGCTTATACATTTGGGCAAATAAATCCATGCTGCCTACAGAAAGGGCGCCTATGGTCTCACCGTGATAGCCTTCGCTGAGGCACATGAAGCGAGTTTTTTCACCGTGGCCGGTTTGCAGCTGGTATTGGAAAGCCAGCTTGAGGGCGATTTCCACGGAGGAGGAACCATTATCAGCAAAATTAAATTTATTTAGGCCTGCGGGAACATATTTTACCAGCTCCTCGCACAGCTTAATAGCGGGCTCATGGGTAAAGTTAACGAAAATCACATGCTCTAAGGTATCGATTTGCTTTTTGATGGCTTCGTTAATTTTCGGATTACAGTGGCCCAAAAGGTTGCACCACCAGCTGGAAATAATGTCCAGATATTTTTGGCCATCAGCAGCATATAAATAGGGTCCCTCGCCGCGCTCAACAACGATGGGACGCAGGGTTTCATAATCCTTCATCTGGGAGCAGGGATGCCAAATGTGGGCCAGATCGCGCGCTTCCAATTCCTTTACTTTATCTATGTTCATATCACACATCTCCTTTATTTATATAAACTCTTCAAGACTTCTATATCAATGTTGAGCTCAGTATCATTAGGCTTAACCTCGGCCAGTACAGGTATACCGGTGATGGCTTCCATCATCTTTTTGTTGTCTGCCTGCATAAAATCGTTGCCGTCATAATTATTAAGGATAATGCCTCTTACAGGAATGCCCTTTTGCTGCAGATAGAAAACTGTCAGCACACAGGCATTAATGGAGCCCAGAGCTGCATTGGAGATAACAAGAGTGCCAAGGCCCGTAGCCTTGATCAAATCCTCAAGGAGTAAATGCTTTTCATCCCAGCGAATGGGGCAGATAATACCGCCGCTGCCTTCCATGGTCACATAATCGTATTTGGCGCTAGCTGCTGCAAAATCTTCCTTTACCTTTTCCAGCTCCACCGGATTACCCTCACGCAGGGCGGCCAGATGGGGAGAAACGGCAGTCTTGTAAATGTAGGAAACCAGCTCTTCGCCTCTTTCCTTCATACCGGAAATTTTCGCCACATAAGCTGCGTCCCCAGGAAGCCAGCTGCCGTCAGGCTGCTCTTCAGCACCACTTAAGGCTGCCTTATAATAGCCTGCGTTGAGACCTGCGTCACGAAGCTTCTTTACGATTAGTGCTGTAACAAAGGTCTTACCGATGTCCGTTCCTGTTGCTGTAATAAAAATTCCTTTACTCATGCTTTCACCTTCTATTATACTTGGTTAACCTATAAATCAATCATGTTAACGTAACTAGTATAGACCTAAAAATCAGATAAGTCAACCTAGTAAAATAGTATGGTTAACGAAAAAATTTAGTAATACCGTATATAAGAAGTAAAAGGTTTCTAATTCTTGAAGAGGGCCTCTTTTTGTAAAAAAATGACAATTTTAAAAGCTTTTCTAGAGATTATGCTTGCCATACAGGGGTTAATGTGTTATCATAAGGGCGGTAAATTGGACTGTGGCGCAGTAGCACCATGTGGTGAGCTGTAGCCGAGGCAGTTAGAGTTTACTAAAGTTTACAATGAAGTCAATAATCGCTTGGATCTATGCGACCGGGACGAAGACGCAACAAAGGTTTATTATGCGCATTCCGGTTAGGAATGCGCTTTTTCAGTTGCTTTTATATTTTATGGTACAAAAGCATTGATTGCTGTGTGACGCGCGTCTCCCCAATGGTCAGGAAGGAGAGCAAAACGGTTATGAGGATCGGCATTATCGGTGGCGGCAAGGTGGGTCGCTGCTTGGCAGGCTATGTGGGCGCTGACTTAGTGGGCATTACTGCTAGCTCCTGCGAGCACTCGGAGCAGCTGGCGCAAAGCTTCTGCGTGAGTAGCTGTACTAATGCAGAGCTAGTGGAGCGTGCGGAAGTGCTGCTAGTTACTGTACCGGACCGCTTGATTAGCACTGTGGCAGCGGAGTTGGCTAAGGCAGCAGCAGTGGCAGGAAAGATTTTCCTGCATTGCAGTGGCTCCTTAGGTCTAGAGGAGCTAGCTCCTCTAGAGCAGGCAGGAGCACATATCGGTAGTCTGCACCCGTTGCAAAGCTTCGCCGGCGGTGCAACAGAGCTGTCTGGTGTGTACATGGCAGTGGATGGAGATGATTCTGCTAAAAATGCTGCTAAGGAATTAGCGCATTTATTGGGCGGGCATGCCTTTCATGTGCCTGCAGCGGAGCGTGCTGCTTATCATGCAGCGGCGTGTATCTGCTCCAATTATGCAGTAGCAGTGGAGGCTTTAGCTCAGCAGCTGATGAGCCGTTGGCTGGGAGATGAACAAGCAGCTTGGCAAGCATTGCTGCCTTTATTTAAGGGTACTGCCAGCAATCTGCAAAATACCACCTCACCTCGTACTGTTTTAACAGGTCCTATAGCTCGCGGAGATGTCCGCACGGTGGCCAAGCATTTAGCAGTTCTGCCACCGGAGCTGGTGGATATTTATTGTTCTCTGGGGCTGGTGACAAGCTCGCTAGCTATGACCAATGGCACTATTGACAAGGCAGTCGCCGACCAGTTGGCGCGACTACTACAGCGTTAAGAAAACCTTGCTTAACGCTATTAATTTGTCGGAGGTAAAAACAATGGCAACAAAAAATGTTACTGTAGCAACCATCAAGGAAATGAAGCAAAAGGGCGAGCCCATCGTTATGATTACCGCTTATGATGTGGCTATGGCACGCAATGTGAACGAAGCAGGCGTGGACATGATCCTCGTGGGCGACTCCGTGGGCAATGTTATGCTGGGCTATAGCTCCACCGTTCCCGTAACCATGGACGAGATGATTCATCATACTAAGGCTGTTATGCGTGGCAACAGCACGGCGCTGGTAGTGGGTGATATGCCCTTTATGAGCTACCAGGCCAGCGATATTGATGCAATGTACAATGCAGCACGCTTCCTCAAGGAAACTGGCTGTACCGCAGTTAAGTTGGAGGGTGGCGCTGAGGTTGCTCCCCTGGTAAAGAAGCTCACCACTGCAGGTATTCCTGTTTGTGCTCATATTGGCCTGACTCCCCAATCTGTAAATCAGCTGGGTGGCTTTAAGGTACAGGGCAAGGATATTGAGGCGGCTCAAAAAATGATTGAGGATGCCAAGGCTTTAGAGGCAGCAGGTGCTTTTGCTTGCGTGCTGGAATGCGTTCCTGCTAAGCTGGCAGCTAAGGTTACCGCTGAGCTGAAAACCATGGCTACCATCGGCATCGGTGCAGGCAATGGCTGCGACGGCCAAGTGCTGGTTTGCAACGATCTCTTGGGCGTATCCAATGGCTTCTGCCCCAAATTTGTGAAAAAGTATGCTAATCTCCACGATATCACTGTGGAGGCTGTGAAGTCCTATATTGCTGAATGCAAGGATAGAAGCTTCCCGGCAGAGGAGCATACCTTTAAAATAGATGACTCTGTCTTAGAAAAATTATATTAAAAATTTTAAAAAGCTCTTGAAGAAGAAAAAGTGAGGGATTTTGTCATGAAATTAGTACACACTGTTGCCGAGCTGCGTGAGGAAATCGCACAGGCTAAGGCTCAAGGCTTGACCATTGGTCTGGTGCCCACCATGGGCGCTTTACATGAGGGTCATGCTTCTTTGATCGCTGCTGCCAATAAAGAAAATGATTTTGTAGTAGTCAGCGTTTTCGTTAACCCCACCCAATTCGGTCCTAATGAGGATTTGGATGCTTATCCTCGTACTCTGGAGGCCGATTGCAAGTTGGCCGAGCAAAAGGGTGCCAACGTAGTATTCGCTCCCTCTCCTAAGGAAATGTATCCTAGCGAGGATGCAACCTGGGTTGAAGTAACCGGCGACATTACCAAGGTGCTGTGCGGTCGTACCCGCCCCATCCACTTCCGTGGCGTAACCACTGTTGTTACCAAGCTCTTTAATCTAGCACAGCCTGACCGTGCTTATTTTGGTCAAAAGGATGCCCAACAGGTTGAGGTTTTAAAGCGTATGGTGAAGGATTTGTTCTTCCCCCTGCAGCTGAGAGTAATGCCCATTATCCGTGAAGCAGATGGCTTGGCTAAGAGCTCCCGTAACACCTATTTGAGCGAGGCAGAGCACACTGCAGCATTGGTATTAAGCCGCAGCCTGAAGGCAGCCAAGGCTATGTACGAGGCAGGCGAGCGTGATGCAGCCAAAATTACTGCTGCTGTAACCGCCGATATCCAAAAGGAGCCTATGAGCAATATCGACTATGTAGAAATTTATGCACTGCCTGGCTTGGAGCCCGTTGCTGATCCCATGGTTGGCAGCAATCTGTTGGCTGTTGCAGTTAAATTTGGTACCACCCGTTTGATTGATAATGTTGTTTTGGAGGAGAAATAATGCTTTATAATATGTTTCATGGCAAAATTCATCGTGCAACCGTAACCGAAGCTAACCTGGAATACATGGGCAGCATTACTATTGACAGCCATCTGCTGGAGCTTAGCGGCATACTTCCGGGCGAGCGCGTACAAATCGTGGATAACAACAATGGCAACCGTCTGGAGACCTACGTTATCGCTGGCGAATATGATAGCGGCGTAATCTGCCTCAACGGTGCAGCCGCTCGCAAGGTGTTGGTAGGCGATACTGTTATCATCATTGGCTATGCTATGATGGACGAGAAGGAAGCTAAAACCTTTGAGCCCAAGGTAGTTATGGTGGATGAAAAGAACCGCCCCATTAATGTGCGTGGTACCGAAAAAGAGCGCGAAATCGGCTAATCGTTAATTGCTAATAAAAACAAAACAGGCTTACTTGCTACTTGCGTAGCAGGTAAGCCTGTTTTTATGTTAAGGGGTGTCCTCCCTAAGGAGGAATAATGGAAGGGCTATAATCAAATCTTCACAACTAAATCTTTACATCCAGAGAAGCGGCAACGCCCACGCCCTGAATGCGGTTTACGTTTTTATAGTCAACCCTGTCCACAGGGATTAAAATTTTCGCTCTGATGCCCAAAATAGTCTGTTCGATTATGAGCGCTGCCTTTACCTGGTCCACCTTGGACTGGGGACCGCTGACCTGAGCAGCGCCGGCACGGCTGCCGTCGCCTACGGAAATAATGGGTACTACCTTGGTGGCATCGGTGGAGCCCACACCATATTTAGCAGTGACGGCGTTAATACCATCGTTTAAGGGGCCTGCGGTAGCGTCCACGGCGTAGCCAATGACGCCACCCTTAAGAACCTTGCCCAATAGTCCGCCTGCTTGGGCCATGGGGATTCCATTACCTAAAACAAAGCCTGCGATTAAAGCGCCAACAATCCATTTTTTACCTTGCATTTTGAAAACCTCCTTCGGCTGATAGCTTATTCATATCATTATTATTCTACAAGTATTGGAAAAAGCCTTGCAGAGTTTTTGTGAAATTATAGTGAGCTCTTAGGCAGGAGGTCATTTTTTTAGACAGTTTTCAAGGCTTATTTAGTGGCAATCATAAGTCCGCTTTCCTGCATACGCAGGGGCACCTTAATGACTTGACCAGGATAGATACGGCCAGCATCCAAATGATTGGCCTTGGTGATGCGCTCCATTACTAAGCGCACATCCTCCTTAGCCTCCGCATGGCGGCAGGCAATATCCCACAGGGTGTCGCCCTGAGCAACGGTTACACTATAATCACGATAAACAGGGGTTGCTGCAAACAAATCTCCAGCACCTGCATAGATAGCACAAGCAAAAGCTGCTGCGTATAAAATACTTTTCATACCTATCACCACCTAAATGAATTTCTGTTTGATTATATGATAATACAAATGGTGAATTTTGTCAATAGTACTTAGAATTTATGTTTGTATAATCAAAATAAATACGAACAAGAAAAATCGACATGTGGTGTGCTTCACAGTTTGTTCGTACTAAAAATTGTGGCGAACAGGCTTAGAGTAGCTTTAATCCAAAAAATATTTTTTTACAAAAAAATTACCGAAGCGGTTCGCTTCGGTAATTGAGCTTAGTTTTTGTTCTTTTTTACTTCTTCCAGCTTGTTTTTCATCCAGTCGATCATGGCCAGCTTGCCAAAATCGTGCCAGGTTTCACACTCGCTATTTTTAGCGATGTACTGATTCCATTTGTCCTGATTAACGTTTTCTACCTCCATCAGGTTCATGATGCCAAAGCCGCTGCGCCAGATCATGTCGTCCATGGAAGTGAACTTGCTGTTCTCCTGCAAGAATTTGGGATTGAACAGCTCCTGGAAGGTAATCTTGCTCATCATTTGCCCCAATTCCTTATCAGAGGTAAATTTGGCCATATAACCCTTAAAGGTTTTATCTAATTCCTTATGATTCATCTGCATGCCTCCAAAAAGTAGTATATTGATATTTTATCACAAAACACCGCTTACTGTCAGCATTCTTTAGCATTTATTCTTGAGAGTCTGTAGATTAACTGCATAAAGCTCGTTTCACCAATGCTCGGATAAATCCACATTGTCGGCAATCACAAAGAAGGTGGCGGTGCATTTGGCCATGAGCTCGCCTTTTGCATTGGTAATGGTTGCTTCACCCATAAAGGTCGTACGCCCATGGTGAAGTATGGTGGAGGTGGCTATGGCACGCTCACCTTCACGTAAGCCCTTCAGAAAATTCATGGTCATGTCCACGGTTACCACTCGCTTGCCATACACAAAGCAGGTGAGACCAATGCAGGTATCGGCCAAGGTAGAAAGAGAGCCACCATGGGCAATGCCGTAAATATTGGTCAAAGCTTTAGTTATGGGCATGGACATAACGATATGGGGCTTGTTAACCTCATCAATGCGCATGCCACAGTTTTTAGCAAATTCATTAGCTAGGCAACGCTCATTCAAGTAATTCTTAATCTCTTCGTTAGTCATTTCTATCCACCTCTTTGAAAAAGAAGCTAGCAGCTCTCTAGCAGTATTTTAAATCCTTTTAAGATATAGCTGTAGTATCCTTAATAGATATCAATATTTTTCCGTAATTATATCATAGAATTGCTTGCTTGTCTAAAAACTATCTCTTATTCATACATTAAAGAATAAGCTGCTTCTCTTTGCAAAAATGACAGGTGGATTTGGTCAAACTATATTAAATGCTATATAATGTATAAAAATGAATTACAAAAATATAAATCAATTATTGTGAATAGAAAAACACTACTAAGGGTTTAAGCGCCCTATAGTAGTGCTTCTTTGGTTTTCTCAAAAATTACGCCGTTCTTTTCTTGATAAAGATGAATACCAAGCCGCTCAGGCCCATCAGCAGGGGATAGAAGCAGTAAGGAATGATATCAAAGGGAGTGAGCTTGGTAAGGCTTGCTGCAGCCAGAAGCTGAGCGCCATAGGGAATAAGGCCCTGTCCCATGGAGCTGAACATATCCAGCAACGATGCACTGCGGCGAGGTGTAACACCAAAATCAGTAGAAATATCCTTGGCAATGGGGCCTGCCATAACGATAGCTACAGTATTATTAGCTGTGCACACATCCACTAAAAGAGCCAGTGCAGCAATGCCCAGCTCGCCACCCTTTTCATCGCTGATGCGACTCTTGATAAAGTTCAACACAAAATCGATACCTCCATGCTCCTTGACTAAGGTAATAATGCAAGCCACGATAATGGAAATAACTGTGATATCATACATGGAATAAATGCCTGCGCCCACATGAGCAAACATTTTGCTAGCAGTAAAGGTGCCGGTAGCTAGACCAACAATCATACTGAGCACGGTACCAGTAATCAGGATTACAAAGACATTGACGCCGATTATGGCACCCACTAAAACAACCAAATAGGGCACAACCTTCATCATATTATAATCTAAGCTACCCTCCACGTGGAATTCACCTGTCTGGCCCAAGAAAAGGAAGAGGCCTAAGGTAATGATGGCAGCAGGCAGGATGATCTTAAAATTCTCGCGGAATTTGTCTCGCATATCACAGCCTTGGGTCTTAACAGCTGCAATAGTGGTATCGGAGATAATGGAAAGGTTATCACCAAACATAGCGCCACAGACTACGGCGCCTGCGCAAATGGCCATGGAAAAGCCTATTTTCTCGCTAATGCCTGCAGCAATGGGAGCAAGAGCTGTAATAGTACCTACGCTGGTACCCATGGAAATAGAAATAAAGCAGCCGATAACGAAAAGACCAGCCACAGCCATGCCTCCCGGCAGAATGGAAAGGCCCAGATTAACAGTACTTTCTACACCGCCAGCAGCCCTTACAGCGCCGGAAAAAGCGCCTGCTGCTAAAAAAATCAGGCACATGGTGAGGATGTTTTCATCACCCACGCCTGTGGAGCATAGACGTAGCTTTTGAATAAAGCTCAGCTTTTTATTTTGGGCAAAGGCTACAATGAGGGCAATCAAAAAGCCCACAATGGCGGGCATACTATAAAAATCTCCTGTAATTATGCCTGAACCGATAAAAATCAATAAAAATACTACGATAGGCAATAACGCAATAGCGCTACCCTTTTTGTTTGGCTTGGTCATAAAATTTACATCCCCTTTGGCTTCCTCAAGTGTAGTTTTCTTCATGCTTACGCTTGCTAGTGCTTAAAACGTCCACATCAAATGGATTTGTCTCCTGTTATTATACCAAGCAAAGAAATTTTCTGCAATGAAAACCCTGCAAATAGAAGTGTTTTTAGAGTATTTCTTGCATAAACAGCGTAACAGCGTCTTCACTCCATTGCCTAAAGTAGCTTTGCACGTTATAATATATGGTAAACAAATTACAAACATAAGCTTAATTCAAGGAGAGTATATGCATAAATCAGCTTTTTTACCTATTTGGGGCTTAGCCCTGGGTCATTTGGTTACTGACATGCAGGCGGGTGCGCTGCCTATAGTGCTGCCCCAGCTTAAGGAAATGTTTAGCTTAACCTATTCCCAGCTGGCTGCCATCGTGCTGACCCAAAACATCATGTCCTCTGTTATTCAACCAGCCTTTGGTTATCTCACGGACAAGCGCTCCATGCCGAAGCTTTTGCCTGTCTGTGCAGCTATGGCAGGAGCTGGCTTTGCCTTTGTGGGCTGGGTTTCTACCTACACTCTGCTCTTGTGTACGGTTATCATTATCAGCCTCGCCAGCGCTACCTACCATCCCCAAGCCTCTAAAACAGTAAACTTTTTGAGCGATGACTCCAACCGTACTCAAAATATGGGCATTTTTTCCTTAGGTGGTAATGCGGGCATGGCAGTGGGCTCTATCTTGATGACCTTTCTTATGAGCCTAGCAGGTGGCATTCATAACACGGTTTATTTTGTACTGCCTGGTCTTTTAGTCTTCGGGCTTATGACTAAATGCATGGGCGCTTATGAGCAAGCCAATGTGGAGCATGCAGTTCAGCAGGCCAAGAAAGAGGCTAAGGGAACTGCAGAAAAGCTTTCCTATTTTGGCCTCTTCTTGATTTTATTTTATATCTTCATGCGTTCTTCCATTCATGTGGGTATTTCGACCTATATGCCCATTTTTTATATGAAGTTCCGGGGTTTTGAGCCTCTTTTTGCTAGCAGTCTTGTTTCAGGCTTCTTGCTGGGTGGTGTAGCCGGAACTTATGTGGGGTCCGTGCTCAGCGACAAGCTGGGTGCGCGTAAGATTTTGTTGGGCTCCATTGCTTGCAGCATTCCGGCTATTTATGCTATCACCGTGGCTACAACACCATGGCTAGCTATGACAGCAGTGGTAACAGCAGGCTTCTGCATTATTGGCTCCTTTGCCACGACGATTATTTTAGCTCAATGCATGATGCCCAATAATGTAGGCATGGCATCAGGCCTCACCATTGGCTTTAGCGTGGGCTTGGGTGGCTTTGGCGTTACAATTTTGGGTTATTTGGCCGACACATATGGCTTACCCTTTGTGATGCAGCTTTTAGTATGGCTCCCCATTGTGGCTGCACTAGTTGCAACTCGCATTCCTATTCCTAAGGATTTGCAAAGGTAAGGGATAAAGCGAAAAATCAAGCGAGATATTTTTGGT
>JBJDXC010000053.1:0-18715 GCA_051866475.1 Phascolarctobacterium sp. | reverse complement strand
AAATGGCGGAAAGGGTGGGATTCGAACCCACGGAGGGCTTGCACCCTCGCTAGTTTTCAAGACTAGAGCCTTAAACCACTCGGCCACCTTTCCGTAACAGTATTATTTTACTAAAAAATATGCTCTGCGTCAAGTGCTTCGCACTCGCCGCTTTTCTCGATGCTAACATAGTACAATAGTACATACTAAGCAATGCCAAAGCAGCAAATACGAATAACTAAACCAAATTGCTTATCCCAGCACTTTATCCGTCACAGCTAGAGCCTCTTCCTCCAGCTCTTCGGCAGTCTTAAGCAGATTGTTCAGCTCTGCCTTGACCTGGCGGTTATACTCCTCGTCCTTTGTGATGCCTAAATTGATGCGCACGTTGTACTCCGCGCAGCGCAGCGCTGCGCGGGCCAGGAGCGCACTGCAAGCACCATCCGTAATAACCCCGGGGTTACCAATGCACACAAGCCTCTGAGCCAGCTGTAGCGCTCTGTAGGAGGCTCTGGCGATAGCCAGGGGCACCTCTGCCGCCTGCTTAGCAGCAGTGCGGATGGCAGCAGTGCGCGCAGCCTTTTCTGCTTCCGTAGACTTAGGCAGCTTGTAGCAGGCCATAAAGCTGTTGAAAACAGCTGCATCGTCCTCTACCAAATTAAGCAGCGTTTGGCGTACCTCCTCGGCCTCATCCAAAAGCTCCTTCACCTCAGGCTCCTGCTGGGCGAACTTTTCCTTGCCAATAGTCAGATTGGCCACCATGGAGGCCAAGGAGGCCGCCAAAGCGCCCGCCATAGCAGCGCCGCCACCACCGCCCGGTGCCGGCGCGCTGCTAGCCAACGCAGCTAAAAATTCTGTACTCTTCATATCGGTCAATTTGCTCATTTTACTACCTCCTCAAGAAAACATCACTAGCATAAAGCTTACAAAATCCTATACAAAAGGCTATGAGACTCAAGCATCACTGCCTGAAGCCCCATAGCCTCAAATTAATTACTTACGGCTGTTGCGCCAGCCATCTGCGCACCTGCACCACTGCAGCATAAGCGTCCAAGGGCTCGTCAGGTACCAGCATCCCCAGCGGCAACAGCTTGCGCCAGCCATGGGGCGGATTCACCTGCCAATACAAAGTACGAGCCTCCTCAGTACTATGGGCCTCGCCCACAATAGCTAAGGGAATAGCGCTAAACACCTTGTGAACAGCTTGCCCAATAGCCTTACAATTGGTGCCATCGCCCATGACTATGCCCTTCAGTTCATCGCTTCCCACAAAGTCTACTAGCTCCTGCTCCATGTGCTCTGTCATGGCTATATGCAAAGCTAGAATAGTGCCTCGCTCATCCACCAGCGCTAGGCCGGTCTTGCTGCGTCCAGGGTCAATGCCCAGATATTTATTCATTGCCATCACTGCCCTTAGGCACCACGGGCACAACCTCCAAGCGTACACGCACAGGCCCTGCCGTAGTAATATCACCCTTAGCATAGGCATTTAAGGTAAAGGCACCACCAGTGCGACGGATAGCATTGCTGGTTTCAATCATGGTAGCCGCGTCCATATTGCCCACCTTGCCTGTTAAGGGATCGGGCAACACACCCGCCTGCACAGCAGTGTGATTAACCTGACTCAAGAAGCCCATGAGCAAATTATCATGGGAAGTGGAGCCATCATTTAAATCATACTTGGCACTATAAATAAGCGTTCCCTCGGGATAAATGAATTGATTTTCAAAGATTTCGATTTCGCAAACCGCCAGCTCGCCTACGATAATGTTGGCCACGGTACGCAATCTAAAGAAAAGATTGCCCTTGCTCTTATCCAGAGCATTGACTGCTCCAGCCACGGAGTTGCGGGCAAGCCAAATGGCCTGCAGGGGCTGCTCCTGCTGCTGTACGCCAAGTCGCTGCAAAGCCATCTCGTTGGCATTTTGCAGGAACCAGTTCACCTGGGCAATATTGGCATCGTGCTTCAGGCCGCCACGCATAACACCTGCGTAGACAACCTCACCGGCACGATAATACACCTGTCCCTCACGCACATTGATAATACCCTTGCGCAGGGCCTCAGTAGTTTTTTCTAGCTCCTGGATTTCACTGGTCAGCTGCTCCTTAGAGGCAGTCAGGCTGGTCAGCGCCTCTTGAGCCTTGCTATACATGCTGTTGACCTCGGCCAGCTTGGCCTCCATAGCATCGTTTTCACGCATGCTTTCCTGCATACGTGCGTCCAGCTCGCTAATCTTTTGGTTCTGCTCCTCCACCTTGCCCTTAGCCTCGTTTAAAGCCACGGCAGCATTGGCCTTTTCTGCGTTCAGCATGCGTAGCTCTTTTTGCAGCTTATCCATGCCAAAGAGAGCCGTACGAGCGCTTTCCGAGGATACAGCCATAACGCCAATAGTGAGCACCGCAATAATGGTGCCGCTGGTCACGGTTAACAGAATAGATGTATGCTTGGGACGCAGGCCAAAGATGGACATTTTCTTTTTGCCGATTTTGCTACCCATTTTGTCGGCCAAATAGGCGATGAAGCCGCCTACAATGGCCATAATGATAATTAATCTGATGCCTACCAAAGGCTCACCTCTCTTCAAAGCCAGCGTTTAGCCGACTAATTAGAAATTCTTTTTCTTCATGAAGTAAAGACCAATGCCTAGGCACAAGATATTAGGCAAAGCGCAGGCCAGCAGCGGGGGCATAGCGCCGCCCTTGCCCAGACCCGTCGTAAAGGTCATAACCGCGTAATAAATAAAGATAACGATAACGCTGATGCCAAGGCCAATGGAAGAACTGGTCCTTTGCTTTTGTGTGCCCAAGCAGGCGCCAATCATAGCAAAGAAGAAGCTGGCCAAGGGAATATTGATGCGCATAAAAATCTCACACCATTGCTTGTTGGTGGGACTCTTCTGCTTTTCCAGCATACCGATGTATTCCCGCAGCTCGCGAATCGTCATTTCTTCAGGGTCCTTCTGCTCCCAGGAAATCTGCTTGGGAGAAAAATTCAAGGGGATAATCTGCTCGGTAAATTTGGCTGTGCTGGTAACGCCCTCTTGATCATTTAAAGCAAAAACATTGCCATTGACGATACGCCAGGAGCCATTTTCCCAATAGCCATCCTTGGCAGTTTGGATGCGGGTGATTTTGCCCTTTTCAAACTCCTCGATGGTAATATCGGTCATCTTGCCCTTTTTCTCATCAAATTTATTGGCATAGGTTACCCTTTGGGTATTGCCGCTAATAGTCTTGATAACGATGTGCTCCTGAGTAGTAGGGCGAGTATTGTGCTTGATTTCCTCGTTCAGAATGCGCTTAGCCTCTGCCTTGGAAAAGGGCACCATTTTTTCGGCCCATACCAAAGAGAACATGCTTACGAAAAAGCCTACCACCAAAACCGGAGCTACAATGCGATAGTAGCTCACACCACCGGCCTTCATGGCGGTGATTTCGCTGCTACCGGACAGCTTACCAAAGGCCATCAGGGCAGCCAACAGCATGGACATGGGGAAGGTATAGTTGATGATTTCCGGCATATTATACATGAATAGGCGCGCAATAGTCTCAATAGATGCGCCATATTGGGTAATATACTGGGTAATCTTAAACAGCATGGTGCTGGCAATAAAGATGCTGGAGAAGGAGGCAACACCGAAAATGAAGGGATACAGCAGCTCCTTCAGCACATAACGATCTAATATACGTAATCGCACTTTCCTTCCTCCTACATGCTAAAATTATCGCCCAAATAGTATTTACGGGCAACGGGATCGTTGGCAATAGTATTACTATCGCCATGCAGCAAAATCTTGCCATCAGCCAAAATATAGGCCTTGTCCACGATGCTCAGAGTTTCGCGTACATTGTGGTCGGTAATGAGGATGCCGATGCCCCGCTTTGCCAAATGGGCAATCATGCCCTGAATATCGGCCACAGCAATGGGGTCAATGCCGGCGAAGGGCTCATCCAAAAGGATGAAGGCCGGGTCCGTAGCCAGCGCACGGGCAATCTCCACACGGCGGCGCTCGCCGCCGGAGAGGGCCTTGCCCTCGCTCTTGCGCACATGATCCAGACGAAACTCCTCAATGAGGGCGTTCATCTTGGCCACTCTTTCCTCAGAAGATAAATCCGTGGTCTCCAAAATCGCCATAATATTGTCTTCAACAGACAGCTTGCTGAAGATGGAAGCCTCCTGGGGCAGGTAGCCGATGCCGGCACGAGCACGCTCATACATGGGCATATGAGAAATATCCTTATCATCCAGCGTCACTGTACCCTCGTTAGGCTTTTCTATACCCACGATCATGTAGAAGGTGGTAGTCTTGCCGGCGCCGTTGGGGCCTAAAAGGCCCACGATGGAGCCCTGCTCCACCTGGATGCTCACTCCGTCCACTACGTGACGTTCATTATAAATTTTAACCAGCTTATCAGTTTTAATAATCAAGCTTTTGTCCTCCGTCCATCAGGCTCTGGCTTCGGCAGCTACTACAGTTGCTTTCGTAGCTTTAGTAGCTTTAGCATCGGTTGTACCATTACCTTCCTTAGCCGCCTCAGCTACCTTCACCTCTTCGGTTTGCTCTTTCTTGCCAGGCACGGCAGGCTGCTTTTCGGGCACATAATGCACCTTCACATTGCCATCAGCTACAGCTACATTGGCATTGGTCAGGCGCAGCTTGTCACCGGAAACAGTATTGCCGTTTTGGGTAGCAGTAGCATTGCCATTAAGTTCCACATAGCCACTTTGGTCAGTCTTATAAATGGCGCTATCGGCCTTAGCTGTCAGATTGCGAGCTTTGCTGTCAATGGTTACGCCGCCATAGGCATTGGCCACACCCTTGGCCATGTCGTAGTCAATTTTGGAAGCATTCATAACGCTGCCATCCACATCGGTGAGCTTGGCCCAGCTGCCAATGGTCTCAGCAAATTGACGTTCCTTATAGTAATCAATTCTGTCGGCGCTCAGGCTCTTGCCCTCTTTAGTTACCACGGCGTTACCAATAGCGGACATATCATTTTCATTATGGGCCATAAAAACATTGCACACAATATGAGCATTGTCCCTATCGGCCATGACATTACCGGTCAGGGTGCCTGTTTTAGCCTTGCTGTTGAATTTAGCATAATTAGCAGTGGCTACGCCACCATCCTGCTTCAGAACAACGTGGCCTTTGGCCTCGCCCTCGCCTGTTTGCAGATTATATTCCAGCTCGTCGGCCTTGACGCTGAAGTTATTGGGAGCAGCTGCAAATACGGCAGTGCTCACACTCAAGCTCAGCAGCAGTGCCGCCAGCAAGCATTTCTTATTTATTATCACTCTCTTCGCCGCCTTTCGTAACCATAGCATTACCCTTTAGCTTTACCTTTTGGAAGGTGCTGGTGGAGTAAGCCTCATCAGAGGTAGCCACATAGGCATCCTTAATCAGCTTCACGTGCCCACGGGCGATAATTTGGTCGTTCTTTTGCTTCCAGGTAACCTTGTCCGCATAGAACTCACCGCCGGTGTTCAAAATCGCCTTAACCTTGCCCTCCAAGGCAAAATCATTATTTTTAAGGCCGGCTTCACCCTTTTCGGCACTCACATCAATGTAGCTGCCGTCCTTGCGATAAAGCTTGCCCACAATGCCCTCTAAAATGGCCACATTTTTTTGTCTATCGTTAATAACCTTATGTACGGTGAATTCCCACAGAGGCTGGCCATCCTTTTCTCTTTTGATAACGCTATCCTTAAGGGAAGCATTGAGCTGAGCGCTGACACCCTTGCCCAAATTGATATTAGTAGGCTTTTCACCGCCGAGCATGAGCCAGGCAATTAAAGCACCGGCAACCACGAGGCCCGCTACAATGGCCATAATTACTTTATTTTTGTTCATCAGCCTTACTAGCCTCCTCCGGTGGTGTATAGGGTGTATTCCAACGATGCTGGAACCAGATCCAGTTATCGGGATATTCTTTGATAATCTTTTCGACCTCTTGGGTCATCTTCAAGGTCACATTGTAATCATCGGCCTTAGCATCACCGGTAAATTCATAGCGAATGGGATCCTTGACTATAGCCTGATGACCATAGCCATCGGGCTTGCGCACGATAAAAATGGGGATAATGGGTGCCTTGAACTTGCGTGCAAAATAGGCAGGGCCGTTCGGAGTGGAGGCCATCTTGCCTAGGAAGGGCACGAAGATGCCATCATAACCGCCGTCCTGGTCCGCAATAAGTCCCAGCATACGACCCTTTTTCATAGCACGGGCACAGCCTAAAATCTCGCTGGTGCCACGGGCAAAAATCTCTTGGCCTGCACCTCGGCGCAGCTCATTCATAAAATCACTGTATACCCTGTTAGGCTGGGGCTTTTCCACAGCGCTCAGGGGGAAGCCGTTTAAGGCCAGCCCTGCACCCAGCCATTCCCAGTTATCCATATGACAAGCCAGCATTACCACGCCTTTATTCTCGTGGACTGCCTCCCACAGGATATCGGGACGATCAAAGGTGACCAGACCGCGAATATTATCCTTATTCAAAGCAGGCATGTACATGATTTCCATAAATGTCATGCCCAGATTTATGAAGAGACGCTTAATGGTGGCCTTGGCCTGCTCGTCGCTGTAGCCCAGGCGCTCCTTGATGGTCTCCTCCGCTCTGATGCGCTGCTTTTTCGCTATTTTATGGTACAAATGTCCTACGCCCCTGCCGATATTTACTACTAGCTTATAGGGCAGCCAGGATATGATTGTACTCAATGTTTTTAGTAAATAATATAACCACATTATTGTTTATCTCCTTGACCTGCATTGAGATAGGAATTTACGATGATGTTCCAATTATCTTGAGCAGCAAGAATCATGGTAATTGCTTCACGCACAGCGCCATGTCCACCTGTGGCCTTGGTAATGATATCAGCCACAGCCAAAACCTCGATAGATGCGTCAGCCGGAGCTATATTTAAGCCGGCAGCGGCAAAAGCCGGAATGTCATTCAAATCATCGCCCATATAAGCAATTTCATTGGTAGCCAAACCTAGCTCCTTAGCCATCTGTTCTAAGGCCATACGCTTATCCTTGACGCCCTGCATTAATAATTTAATGCCCAGCTCCTCACAACGACGCTCTACAATGGGGCTCTGTCGGCCGGTGATGACAGCGATTTGCAAATTACTGCGCAGAGCGCAGCTAATACCCATGCCATCCTTTGCGTTAAAACCCTTAAAAACCTCGCCAGCGGGGCTAATATAGATACTCCCATCTGTTAGGACTCCATCAACATCCAAGGCTAAGAGCTTAGTTTTTTTCAAAGCTTGTTGTAGGAGCTCCTCGCTTAAGGGCTGCTCATTCTTGTATTGTACCTTGGCTTCCAGGTTGCAGCAGATAGCGCCGCGTTCTTCCTTACCTTCCATGATTATACCACTCCCTGACGTACCAGGTCGGTCATATGCAAGAGGCCGATAACCTTTCTATTTTCATCCAGCACGGGTAAAACCGTGATGGGTTTGGGCTTGTTGCTTTCCATAATGTGTAGTGCTTGGGCAGCCAGCTTGTCCTCAGTAATGGTTTTGGGATTGGCTGTCATAAGCTCCTTAACAGGACGCTGGAGGAAGCCTACGCCCTTGCTCAGGCCGCGGCGAATGTCGCCGTCGGTGAGTACGCCCTGCATGATGCCGTTCTCGTCTACGACGGAAACAGCGCCCAAGCCCTTGTCAGTGATGACAAAAAGGGCGTCCTGTACGGTAGTATCTGCCAATACAGTGGGGTTCTCGTCGCCCTTGTGCATAATATTGCCAACGGTGAGGAGCAGCTTGCGTCCCAAGCTGCCGCCTGGATGGAAAATAGCAAACTGACTGGCAGTGAAGTGGTGCTTTTTAAGCAAGGCCAGGGCCAGGGCATCGCCATAAGCCAAGGCAGCAGTGGTGCTGCTGGTGGGGGCGAGGCCAAGAGGGCACGCTTCCTTAGAAACGCCCACGTCCAGCACTACGTCTGCATTCTTGCCCAAAGTGGAATTAGCATTGCCCACCATGGCAATGATTTTTGCGCCGATACGGCGCAAGGAGGGCAGAATATTTAACACTTCGCCTGTTTCACCACTGTTGGACAGGGCGATAACCACGTCCGCAGCGGT
The DNA here is from genome assembly GCA_051866475.1 of Phascolarctobacterium sp. Lineage (GTDB taxonomy): Bacteria > Bacillota > Negativicutes > Acidaminococcales > Acidaminococcaceae > Phascolarctobacterium_A. The sequence goes on along the minus strand of JBJDXC010000053.1, from coordinate 10,644 downwards.
GACCATGCCTAGGTCACCGTGGATACCCTCGGCGGGATGTAGGTAGAAGGAGGGAGTTCCGGTGCTGGCCAGCGTAGCAGCCATCTTGCGACCGATTAAGCCACTTTTACCCATACCGGTAATAACAGTGCGACCCTCGCATTCCAAAATCAAGTTAATTGCCGCAGCAAAATTTTCATCTATACGAGGCACAAGCTCTAAAATAGCCTCTGCTTCCATGCGCAGCACATCCCGTGCATGCTCTAGCATTGCTTGCATCTTCTTCACCCTTCTCACTTAGCCACGAACGATCTTATCAATTGCCAGCACATCGCTGAGCAGCTTCTTCAAATTATCCAGGCGCACCATGTTGGGCCCGTCGCTGAGAGCCTCAGCAGGGTTATCATGCACCTCTAAAAACAGCGCGTCAATGCCTACAGCAGCTGCTGCGCGTGCCATATGGGGCACATACTGGCTTTGTCCTCCACTGGAGGTGCCTTGGCCGCCGGGGATTTGCACACTATGAGTAGCATCCATCACCACGGGATAGCCCAGCTCACGCATAATAGCGATGCCACGCATATCGGTTACCAGAGTGTTGTAGCCAAAGCTTGTACCACGGTCGGTAAGCATCAAATTATTATTGCCTGCTTCCTCCACCTTTTTAATAACATTCTTCATGTCCCATGGTGCCAGAAATTGGCCCTTTTTCACATTCACAGTCTTGCCTGTCTTAGCAGCCGCCCATACCAAATCAGTTTGGCGGCACAGGAAAGCCGGGATTTGCAAAATATCAACTACCTCGGCAGCCTTGTCAGCCTGCCAGGGCTCATGAATATCAGTAACAACTGGTACGCCCAAATCCTTTTTGATTTGTGCCAACAGCTTCAGGCCCTCTTCAATGCCGGGGCCGCGGAAGGAGGCATAGGAGGAGCGATTTGCCTTATCAAAGGAAGCCTTGAATACATAGGGAATACCCAATTCCTCACAAATAGCCTTAGCGCGCTGACCTATTTTCAGGCTGCGCTCATAGCCTTCTAAAACACAGGGCCCAGCCATAAGCATCAAGGGATGACCCTGACCTACTTGGTAATTACCAACTTTAACAATATGCATAATAACCTCCTATTTGTTCATCTTGGCAAACAGCTCGTTGACTGCAGCCAAATCCTCGGGGGTGTCCACACCAATGCCCTGGAAATCACTTTCCAGAACCTTAATCTTATAACCATTTTCCAATGCACGCAGTTGCTCTAAGCTCTCGGCTCTTTCTAAGGGAGTGGGAGTCAGGGCAGCGTATTTCAAAAGGAAGCTGCGACGGTATGCGTAAATACCCACATGCTTGTATACCTTGTAGCCCTCCGGCTTATTGCGAGGATAGGGCATCAAGCTGCGGGAAAAGTACAGTGCATAGCCATTTAAATCAGTTACTACCTTTACAGCAGCCGGATTATTGTAGTCTGCCTCATCCATAGCCACCTTCATGGTTGCCATCTGCAGCTCATCATCATCCTGAAAAGCAGCTGCCAAGCGATCAATAACCTCGGGCGGAATCATGGGCTCGTCACCCTGCACATTAACGATAACGTCCACATCGGGATAGTTCAAGGCTACCTCGGCTAATCTATCGGTGCCGCTGGGATGGTCGGGAGAGGTCATCATGGCCTTGCCACCGCAGGCCTCCACAGCCTTTTTCACCAGCTCATTATCAGTTGCTACAACCACCTCGTCGGGCAGCTGAGCCATGCAGGCACGCTCATACACACGTTGAATCATGGGCTTGCCACAAATTAAAGACAAGGGCTTACCCGGCAGGCGGGTGGAAGCATAGCGAGCAGGAATTACACAAAGTACCTTCATTTTTTATCAAGCTCCTTCTTAATGGCATTATCAATATATTCTTTGAACTTATCCATGCCCTCGGTAATGCAGATATCCATGTTAAGGATATACAACGGAATCTCACGGGCAGAATAAATGAATTCAGTGGGAATCTTTACTGCGTCCTTGGCAGTAGCGATCATGGCCACAGCCTTAAGGCTGCTGGCGCGCTCGTTAATATATTGCATTTCCAGCATACCGTAATCATGATGGTCAGGATAACGTACGGCCTCGAGAATATTTAGGCCAATGCTGGACAATGTTTGCTCAAAGGAGGAGGGATTACCGATAGCGGAGAAGACCATGACGTCCTTGCCGCGCAGCTCCTCCAAATCCTTGATATTTTCGGAAATACCCTTGTACCAATCAGCGATTTCCACAAAATTTTTGGGATGGTGAATACTCTCGATAACGGGAGCATCCGCATTGTATTGGGCAATAGTATGACGCAGCTGCATACGGCTCAGCTTGCTGCTTTGGTCCGTCTTAGTCAAGAGGAACAAGTCACCGCGCTCCAAATTCTGCAACGGCTCGCGCAGGGTACCGCGAGGCAGCACGCAGCCATTACCGAACATATTCAGGGTATCTACCAACACTACGTCCAAATCGCGCTCCAATTGCCAGTGCTGATAGCCGTCGTCCATGATGATGACTTCTGCATTCATCTTTTCTACAGCGTAACGACCGGTAACAGCGCGATTTTTACCTATGATAACAGGAATCCCAGGCAGGGTTTTGGCCATCAAATAAGCTTCATCGCCTGCTTCATAGGCAGTCATGAAAATCTTGTTGCCATCGGATACAACGCCCAACTCCTTGCCCCAATGGGAGCGATAGCCACGGTTCAAAATTACTACTCGATAGCCCATGGCCTTGACAATACCGGCCATTTTTTGAGCAGTAGGGGTTTTGCCGGTACCACCAACAGTAATATTACCAATGGAGATAACACAGCAATCCAGCTTTTCTTTTTTCAAGAGGCCACTCTCATACATATTCAGCTTGCAGCAAACGCCGAATTTGTAGAGATAGCTCATGCCACGCAGCAAAGCCAATAGCAGCCAGCCCATAAATGGAGTTTCGGGGCCATAGGCAATGCGATAAATGTATTGAATGACAGCGTCACCATGGCGCAAGCGCCCGCCACCCTCGTCCGTAAGGTTGCGGGTGTTGATGGGATAAACAGAATATTCCTTGGCAGGCACAGCGGTCAAATCCAAAAGCTCCTTGAGATAACGAATGCTGCGTACATCCGCACCACGGTTTTCCTTAATAACCTGCAGGGAAGCTGCACCCATTTGCTCACGGCGCTCATCATTTTTAATGATATCCAGCATTTCGCTGGTCAGTTCACTTTGGTTAGCCACCATTTTGCAAGCTTTAACCTTGCTCAAAAGGGCATAGGAGTCCTTAAAGTTTTGCATGCTAGGACCCACCAAAATAGGCTTAGCATGAGCAGCAGGCTCCAGCACATTGTGGCCACCGGTGCCACTGAAGGAGCCACCCACAAAAACGACGTCGCCAACGGCGTAAATACGCCCCAGCTCACCAATAGTATCGATAATAAGCAGGGGATACTCCTTGCGCTCGCCCTCCTCCTCCTTCATCTTGGAGCGATAACCGGTTTCATAGCCATAATGACTAGCCAGCTTAGCGATTTCTTCAGCTCTAGCAGTTTTACGAGGCGCAATAACAAGCCTTGCATGAGGATATTTCATACGCACGGCCTTAAAGGACTCTAAAAGCACCTTTTCCTCACCAGGATGGGTAGACCCGGCAACAATAATGGGATAGTGGTCTCTGAGTCCCAGCTCATAGCGATATTTGGCCAAATCCTCAGGCGTAACCTCCGCATAGGTTTGGTCAAACTTTGTATTGCCGGTGACAAAAATCTTCTTGCGATCGGCACCCAAATGGGCAATATAGTCGGCGTCTATGCTGGACTGCATGCAGAAGCGTGTCACAGTGTTCAGCATATCGTCCCAAATTCCATACAAGTAGCGATAGTTCTTTACGGATTTTTCAGAAATACGGCCATTAACCATCATTACAGGGATGTGGCGCTCACGAATAGCACGCAAGAAATTGGGCCATAGCTCTGTCTCAACGGGCATAAAAACGCCGGGGTGAATGCGCTTTACCAAGGACTCGGCAACAAAGGGCAAATCCAACGGGAAATAAATGATGGCGTCAGCCTCAGGAATAATCTGTTTAGCCATATTATAACCGCCTACAGTAAAGGCGCTGACCAGCACAGGACGCTCAGGCATAGCCTTGCGAATTTGCTTAACTAAGGGACTGGTAGCCACAATTTCGCCTACAGAAGCACCATGGATCCAGATGCAGTCCTTGCCCATAACCTTAGCGATTTCTTCGTCATCAATGCGTCCAAAAACCTGCTGCTTAAAGCGCAGACCAAAGCCCTTTTCCGTGAACAATCGATAGGTATAATAGGGTAGTACAAAGACTAAAAGCACTATTAAAATAAGGATATTATACAGAATATACATGAATTAACCTCTTTTCACCTTAGCGAGTCTCTTTGCTACGATACTGAATTTTATACAGATGAGCATAGAGGCCATCCTTGGCCATAAGCTCATCATGGGTGCCCTCTTCAGCCAGACATCCCTTTTCCAAAACCATAATCTTATCAGCATTTTTTATGGTAGAAAGGCGATGGGCGATAACGAAGGAGGTGCGACCAATCATCAATCGATCCAGAGCTTCTTGCACCACGCGCTCGCTTTCCGTATCCAAAGCAGAGGTTGCCTCATCAAGGATGAGGATTTGAGGATTCTTGAGTATTGCCCGGGCAATAGAAATGCGTTGGCGTTGACCGCCGGAAATATTCACGCCACGGTCGCCCAGCATGGTTTGGTAGCCCTGGGGCAGCTCCATAATAAAATTGTGGGCGTTGGCAGCCTTAGCAGCAGCCTCTACCTCTTCCTTGGTAGCATCAAGGCGACCATAGAGGATGTTGTCATACACAGAGCCATTAAAGAGCACTGTTTCCTGGGGCACGATACCCACCTGCTCACGCAGAGATTTGAGGGTAACGCGACGGATGTCCTCGCCATCGATGGTGATACTGCCATCGGTTACATCGTAGAAGCGGGGCAGCAGGCTGGCCACAGTGGATTTACCGGCACCGGAGGGGCCCACAAAGGCAATCATTTGGCCAGGCTTCACATCAAAGCTCACCTTATTTAAAACCTGTTCGCCGGGATTATAGGCGAAGGAAACATTATCAAAGCGTACATTGCCCTTCACCATGGGCAGAGCCTTGGCATCGGGCGCATTATGAATGGTCTCAGGTAAATCCAAAACGTCAAACACGCGCTGAGCAGCAGCCAAGGCCTTTTGGATATTGCCAATGACACGACTTAAACGCTTAATTGGGTTGGAAATATTAACTGCGTAGGTCAGGAACGCTACCAAGCTACCAGCAGTAATAGTGCCCTCGATGACACTATTGCCACCATACCACAGGATGATGGTGACGCCTACAGCAGCAACGAACTCGATAGTCGGAGTGAGAGTTGCAGAAAGCTGGGCATACTTCATATTAGCACGGAAATTTTTTATATTTTCATGGTCAAAGCGATTAATCTCGTATTCCTCGCGCACGAAGGATTTAATAACGCGAGCGGAGGAAACGGTTTCCTGCAGCACAGAAGTAATATCAGCAGTAGCCTCCTGAATACGGCTACCGGACTTACGAATACGTTTGCCGAACTGGTCGATAAAGAGCAGCACCACCGGGAAGGTACTGAAGGTTACTAAAAAGAGGCGCCAATCCAGATAAATCATCATAACGATGGAGGCAATCAGGATAACGCTTTCAGTTACCATTTCCACTACGTTTTCCACCATAGCCGCCTGCAAAGCATTAACGTCGTTGGTTACGTAGCTCATAATGGTACCGGTTTTATTCTTATCATAAAAAGACAAGCTCAAGCGCTGCAGCTTTTCAAACACAGCCTTGCGGATGTCGATAATCACTCTTTGGCCCACATAGTTCATTAAATAGCTTTGGCCGTAGAAGGCAATACCACGGATAATGAACACTACGATAATGCTAATAACAATCCAGTTAAGCATGTCCGTATTTTTCTCTTTGAGGACCTGATCCACCATGTCCTTAATAATCCATGGCAAATAAGCCGTGCCGCCTGCTGCAATAACAGTACAGATGGCAGCACACAAGCCCCGAAATAAATAGGGCTTTACATATTTTAACGCACGAAAGTATAAATTCATTTTTTCTCCTCAGCTATTCTTAGAATTAGTTGGGCAACTCTATTGACTGCTCCCGGCTCACCCAGGCGTGCCTTCATGTAAGCCAAATCGGCTTCCACTTGAGGTCGATACTCGGGGGAGAGCAGCTTTACTGCAGCCTCAGCCACCTTTTGGGGAGTGAACTCCTCCTGCAGCAGCTCCGGCACAATTTGGCGACCGGCCACAATGTTGGGCAGGCCAATATTGGGGATATTGATTACTCTACGAGCAATGAATGCATTTAAAGCAGAGGTGCGGTACACGATTACCGTGGGCAGACCACACAGGGCTGCCTCCAGAGTCACCGTGCCGCTAGTGGCAAGAGCCACATCGGCCACGCTGAACAAATCATAATTATGGCCTTCGGTGATCTTTATGTCCAAACCGGATGCCTTAATCTTGCCTTGCAAAAGCTCCAAGGGGATGGTGCCGGCGCGAGGCATGGCAAATTGTACCTCGGGCATTTGCTTTTTGAGGAGCTTCGCTCCCTCCAGCAAATTGGGCAGCATTTTCTCGATTTCCATAAGGCGGCTACCAGGCATCAAGAGCACTAGAGGACGCCCTGCCTCCTTGCCAACCCAGGCCTCAGCCTCGTCTCGTTTCATAGAAGGCTGAACGATATCTAGGAGGGGATGGCCCACAAATTCCACGGGCGCGCCAGCCTCCTTATATACATCATATTCAAAGGGAAATATGCAGGCTACCTTGTCCACGATTTTGGCTACATTTTTGGCGCGCCCCTTGTTCCAGGCCCAGGCCGAGGGCGCAATATAGCTCACTACTGGAATACCCTTATCGTGAGCCAGCTTCGCCAGCTTCATATTAAAGCCGGGGTAGTCCACTACGACTAAGCAATCGGGCTTGCGCTCGTCCATGACGCGCGCAAAATCGCTGCGCAGCTTAAACAGGTCGGGCAGCTTTTTGATAACCTCCACAAAGCCCATGACACCATGGTCTTTAATATCAAAAAGCACCTCGCCCCCGGCAGCGCGCAGCTCATCTCCGCCCATGCCAAAAACTTCCGTTGTACTATCTATTTTTTTGAGAGCAGCGGTGACAGCCGCTGCGTGAATATCACCGGAAGCTTCTCCGGCAGAAATGAGAATCTTAGCCATAATAACTCCTCGACAAAGCTTATACTACTTCACAGTATATTATAACACAAAAAGCGGCTGACATAAGCTATCAGCCGCTAAGAAATGCGAAATTTTTTGCAAATATTTTTCTAAAATTATTTAACCAGGATGGTTATGTTGTTTTTGTCGGCCAGGGCAATGACCTTTTCCCGCTCGGCAATCAAGGTATTGCCAGCTTCGATGACAATGCCGGTAGCGCCGGCATAAATCATGGACTCCAAGGTCTTGGTGCCAAAGCCGGGAATATCAAAGCGTTGGTCCTGAGAGGGCTTGGCAGCCTTAGCTACAATAACGCCACCCTTGCCCAGATAGCCACCCCTTAGGATGCAGGCATCGGTGCCTTCAATGGCCTCCACGGCCATCACAGCACGATTTTTTACCACTACGGTTTGGCCGATGTCCAAACCGCCGATGGCCTTGGCCATCTCAAAGCCAAATTCCATGTCTGCCAGTTCTGCCTCCGTAGGCTTACGCTTAGTGAGCACGCCAGGGGCTGGCAACAAAGGCTTGATGAGAATCGTTTGGTCCATAACCTCAATGCCCTCGCTCTCCAGCTCCTTGACGATAGCATTCATAATAGTATCGTCCTTGCGGTCGGGCACGCTAGCGAGAATTTTTATGGCACGCAAATCAGGCACGATCGCCCCCGCCTTATAAAGCACCTCCTTGGTTACCTTACCAATCATGGTAACCTTAGTCACCCTATGCTTTTTCAAGGTGGAAATAATCTTGCCTATTTTGCCAATATTGATATCGTAATAATGGTCCACACTGGGCTCCAGCTCCTCGTCAATACCAGGAACCACGCCCACCGCTACGACCTCGTAGCCCAAGCTCTTTGCAGAGCGGGCCACCTCCACCGGCAAATGACCAATGCCGGATAGTACTCCTAATACTTCCATTTAGATAAGCCTCACAAATTGATTATTTGCGGGTGCGAATAATGCCACGCTCCACATTGCGCAGGAAACGCAACAGATGCTCTACGGGCTCGCAGCTATCCAGCTCGGACTCCATAGTAGCGATAGCCTCTTGCAGGGGCAAGCCGCTACGATACAGAATGCGGAAGGCCTTCTTCAGCTCGCTGCGATGCTCTGCCGGCATACCTGCGCGGGACAGGCCCACACTGTTCAAGCCGGATACAAATGCCGGGTCGCCGGCAATAATCATGAAGGGAGGCACATCCTGGCTTACACGAGCCATACCGCCCACCATGGCGTTGCGACCGATTTTGCAGAACTGGTGCACTGCGGATAAGCCGCCGATAACAGCGCGATCCTCTACCAGCACATGGCCTGCCAAAGTAGCTACGTTGGACATAATGACATTATTGCCCACGATGCAGTTATGGGCCACATGGGTATAGGCCATCATCAAAATATTGTTACCAATGCGAGTTTCATTGCCTTCGCCACAAGCGCGGTTAACAGTTACGCACTCACGGAAGGTACCGCCATCACCGATAATGGTAGTAGTTTTTTCACCCACAAACTTCAAATCCTGGGGCACAGCACCAATGGAGCAGCCAGGAAAGAAGCGGTTATTTTTGCCAATAGTCGTATATTTATGAATGGTTACATGCGCACCGATTATACAGCCGTCACCAATCACTGTATCCTCATCAATTACAGCGTAAGGACCAACAGTTACGTTCTTACCAAGAACTGCGGACGGATGAATAATGGCGGTTTCATGAATACCACTCTCGGGCATTATCACAGAACTCATTACTTTCACTCCCCACAAAATTTAATCAAGCAATTAAATTTGAATATACTATTATAGTCATCCCCGCAGGTCTTTTTTCACAAGCTAAATAAGTCGATTTTACTTAATTTAGTCTGAATAAAGCCTTTTAGCTCAATTTTGCTACATATTCCTGCTTATTTGAGAAAATTTTGTTATTCCTTGGGATCCATAATGGCAAAGGTGCAATCACATTCGCAGGCTACCTTGCCGTCAACCTTACCCTCGCAATGGATGATGCCCATGTTACCACGCATGATTTTTGTAACCTCAGCGGTGGTAACCACTTGGTCGCCGGGCACAACCTGCTTGCGGAAGCGCACATTGTCGATTTTAGCAAAAACAGCGATCTTGCCGCGGTTTTCTTCGGGATACAGCATAGCTACGCCGCCAACCTGAGCCATAGCTTCAATGAGCAGCACGCCGGGCATAATGGGCTCATTGGGGAAGTGACCCAAAAATTGCACTTCGTTAGCAGTAATATTCTTGATACCTACAGCACGCTTCATAGGCTCGATTTCCAGAATTCTATCTACCAGCAGCATGGGATAACGATGGGGAAGAATCTTTTTAATTTCATTGATATCTAATACGGTCATTTTTTACTCCTCCTTGGATCTATAAACCTGAATTTGTTTAGCGATTTGGGAATTAAAGGCATGTCCTGTTTTAACGGCAATTACATGTGCCTTGATGGGCCCCAACAGGAACAAATCACCAATTACATCGAGAATTTTATGGCGAATTAATTCATCCTCAAAGCGAGGCTCCGACAAAATCTTTTCCTCGTCAAAAACAACTACGTTTTCTAAGGAGCCGCCCAGTCCTAAGCCCATTTTGCGCAGCATCTCCAGTTCATAGGTAAAGGCCACAGTTCTTGCAGCCATAATTTCCTTCTTAAAGCTTTCCTTATCCAGAAGCACATCAAAATACTGGGTGCCCAGCTTAGGATGCTTGTTGATAGAGGTAAAGCTAATGCGGTAGCCATCATAGGGCAGAATAGCGATGTAGCGGTCACCATCGTACACAGAAAAGGCTTTATCAACCGCATACACCTTGCGCTCAGCCTCCTGCTCTACGAGACCTGCCTCGTCAAGGAGCTCGCTGAAAACCTTGGCGCTGCCATCGGCCACAGGGGGCTCGGGAGAGGACATTTCCACGCGAATATTGTCCACACCGCTCATGGAAATAGCTGCCATGAGATGCTCAACGGTGAACACCTCGGCACCATGCTCACTGAGGGTGGTTGCCTTTACCGTAGAGCTTACGTTTTCTGCCAAAGCTCTAATTTCAGGTTTATCGGGCAAATCGGTACGAATAAAGGTTACGCCGGTATTGGCCTCAGCCGGCTTTAAAGTTATCAAAACATCCTTGCCGGAATGCAGGCCGATGCCGGAATAAGATACTTCTTTAGCAATAGTATGCTGGAATTCTTGAATTTTTACGGACATCTTCATCCTCCTTCGACAATTTATTTTTTCTTATGGAACCGCTGACGGCCATCCTTCCAGCGGTCGTGCACCCAAAACCACATTTCCGGGTGAGCAGTAATTTCCTGCTCCAAAATATCTACAAGCTGACGGGTTACCTGATAGAAATCCTGCTCCTTATCCTTAGTTTT
>JBJDXC010000052.1:0-3877 GCA_051866475.1 Phascolarctobacterium sp. | reverse complement strand
CGTCCTTAACAATAGAAGAGGAGGTTGCCAAAAGCAGGGAGGATACTGTGGAAATGGTGGCCGCAATGGGCCCGATAATGATAACACCGGCCCAGAAGGGGGAGAGGCTCTTGACAATAGCAATAGGAATAATATTATCCACGCTGCCATAGGCCTTAATACCTTCGGTTAAAATACCCTTGCTGAGTACGCCAATCCAGGTAGCCACCAGCGTCATAATGCCGATAACAACGGTGCCGATAATCATAGCCTTGTGCAGAGCCTTAGTATCCTTGTAGCTGATGCCACGGACAACGGATTGGGGCAGGGCCAGGGTACAAATACCAACCAAAAGCCACTGGCTAATGTACAAGGAAATGGGCATCTTACCCCGGGACAGGGGCTCCAGCATATCGGGATGCTTGGTGCTGATGTATTGCATCATATTATCAAAGCCGCCGCCGACACTCATCATACCGCCCATCAAAATGCACATGCCTACAACCATGGCAATGGCGCAGCAGGCATCGGTGACAGCCACGCCCTTAAAGCCGCCGATGGTGGTATAAATAACCACGATTAAGCCAAAAAGGCTCAGGCCGGTAACATAGGAAAAGCCGGTTACTGCTTCAAAAAGCTTGGCTGCGCCAACGAATTGGGCTACCATGGTGGAGCAGAAGAAGGCTACCATCACCAGAGCTGCCATATTGGCCAAAAGATTGGACTCATAGCGAGCCCGCAGCACGTCAATAACGGTTACAGCGTCAATCTCGCGGGCGATAAGAGCGATTTTTTTACCGAAAACGCCCAGAACCAAGAAGATTACGACAACCTGCACGATAGCCATATAGAGCCAGCCATAGCCGATAACCCAGGCCATGCCGGGGCCACCCACGAAGGTACTAACGCTGCTATAGGTTGCAGCAGTGGTCATAGCCAAAACGAAGCCGCCCAGGGTGCGACCGCCGATGAAATAATCCTTGGCAAAATTCTTTTGGCGATCCTCATGGGAAGCGCGCTGAATGAAGGCGCTGATGCCCAGCATACCTATTAAAAAGAGCAAAACAGGAAGCAAATTCAAAAGATTACCCATTATTTGTCTTCCTCCTTGCTGTCCAAATCAAAGTTTTTGAAAACCTTTTCGCTGAGGAAAATGGTTACCAGCACCGCAAAAATCCAGGTGCCCACGCAGCCGCCCCACACCCACAGAGGCGTATGGAGGAAGGTAATATCACTATCAGCTAAGCCAAAGCCGGCCAGGCACCAAAAGACGATGACTGCCGCAGCTGCCACGCAGGTAGCCTTGGCTTCCCGATTGGCTTGACGAAATTTTTCGCTTCTTTTCATATTAAGCTGGTCTCCTTTCATACATATCCATCATCAACTAGCTTACACAAGCTCCGGCCTAAGGCAAAGGGCACTAGGCGTGAGTTTCTTGCTAACAATTTATTATACCATTTCTTGGCCTAGGCAACAATATTAAAGTATTCAGAAAGCAATTTCTATGTTATAATATAGGGCGGTGATGCTATGAAAGAAAGGTTTTATAATTGGGCCACCATGTGGCTCACATTAAGCGTAATATTTTTTCTAGTAGAATTTGCTACTAACTGGCTGGAGGTTGTGACCTTAGGCGGGCTGGTAGCAGGGGCCTTTATCGAGGGCTTTATTGTGAACATGGGCTTGGGCCTCATGTGGCTCATCGTCAGCAAGCCCTTTAAGCAGGCTCAGTTGAGTGAAGCGATGAGTATGCACAGTGATTTGGCTAAGGCCATTGTGGTTACAGCAGCCTTCGTGTGGGAGGGAGCCATTACCTTGGCCAAGCTGATGCCGGGCTACACCATGCATAATACGCTGCCCCATCTGCTCTTCCTCCTGCTTATTTATCCGCTACTAGGAATTGTGTTAGAGATTTTAATTCGCAAAAGGAGTACTGTAATTAATGGAAATTAAACTTATCGCCAGTGATATGGACGATACGCTTTTAAATAGTAAATGCCAAATTAGCCCGCGCAACGAAGCTGCCATTAGAAAGGCTTTAGCAGCGGGCAAGGTGTTCCTTTTGGCAACTGGTCGAATGTATGTTTCCGTGCGTCCCTATGCGGAGCGTTTGGGCTTGGATGTGCCCTTGGTAACCTATAACGGCGCCTTAGTAAAGGGCAGCCTCAGCGGCAAGGTTTTTTATGAGCACAAGATGACCTTGAGCACTGCTAACGAGGTTTTAGCCTTTTGTAAGGAAAAAGGTTATTATTTGCAGCTTTATGTGGGTGATAGTATCTTAATTCACACCGAGAACGATTGTTCACGCATGTACAGCAAAATCAGCGGCATCCAAACCACGGCCATTGGGGACGCGGTTTATCACACGGATGAGGCTCCCTATAAAATTCTCGTCATGACAAAGGCGGAGGAGTTCCAGCAGGTTTGGCAGGATTTTGCTGCTAAATTCAAGGGTAAGCTGGATGTGACCAGCTCCAAGGATAATTTTTTGGAGCTCATGGAGCCTGGCATCAATAAATGGGAAGCAGTGAAGTCCGTGGCAGCCAGCTACGGCATTACCCCTGCGGAAATCATGTGCATCGGCGATTCCAATAACGATGTGAAGATGATTGCCAACGCAGGCATCGGCGTGGCTGTGGGCAATGCTAAGGACGCTGTGAAGGACCACGCGAAGATTGTGACGGCCTCCAATGATAACGATGGCGTGGCCATGGTCATCGAGGCTATTTTGACCAAGCAGGCTGAGGAATAAAAAGAAGCAGGTAGGGGTGAGCCATACCTGCTTTCGTTTTATATGAGGAAAAACTATGTCTATTATACCAATCTTTATACCCCACGCAGGCTGTCCCCACCAGTGCGTTTTTTGTAATCAGAGGACAATTAGTGGGCAAAAAACAGCGGCAGTGGCTGGGGCTCAGGCCCAAATCGAGCGCTGGCTACAGTGGATTAAGCCTAGTAGGGACAATGAAGCAGCCTTTTATGGAGGCTCCTTTACGGGCCTAGATATGGCTTTGCAAAAGCAGCTTCTGGCGCTGACCGATGAGCTTTTTGAAAAGGGCGTTATCGGCAGCGTGCGCCTTTCTACCCGCCCTGACTATATAGATGAAGCACGTCTCACTTTGCTCAAGGAGCATCATGTGGAGCTGGTGGAGCTGGGCGTGCAGTCCTTGGATGATGCAGTTTTGCAAAGGGCCGAGCGCGGTCATCGCGCCGAGGCCGTGTACGCTGCCCATAAGCTACTGCGTGACTTTGGCTTTAAAACCGGTATTCAGCTGATGGTGGGCATGCCGCAGCAAGACTTCGTCAGCGTGCAGGAAACTGCACGCAAGGTGGCTGCGCTGCGGCCGGAGCTAGCAAGGATTTATCCCTTGCTAGTAATTAAGGATACGCCCTTGGCTCAAAGCTACGCCAAGGGCGAGTTTGCGCCCCTGAGCCTCGAAGAGGCCATTGAGCAGAGCGCTTATGTGTACAAGACCTTGCGCAGCGCAGGCATTAACGTGATTCGCATCGGGCTGCAGCCCGATGACGAGCTCTGTGCCCAGGGCAATATTGTGGCCGGGCCCTTTCATCCGTCCATGGGCGAGCTAGTGAAGAGCCGCGCCTTGCGCAACCACTTTACGCCGATTATGCAGCAGCTGGTGGCAGGCGGGGCCGAGGGCGTGATTTTTCATTGCCCGAGGCCGATGGAGTCCAAGCTGCGGGGCTTGAAAAACTGCAATATGCAGTATTGGCAAGCAATGTTCCCCACTTTAAGAATAACCATCATGCCTAGCTCCGCCGAGGGCATTAATCTCTGCAAAATGGGCTCAGTTTGTGGGTTGAAATGAATGGCTCCCCCTCCGTGGGAGCTGCCGAGCTTGCGAGGCTGAGAGGGGTTTGTTGTAACTAACAAATTATA
>JBJDXC010000051.1:0-18772 GCA_051866475.1 Phascolarctobacterium sp. | reverse complement strand
TAAACCTTAATCAGGTGCTGGGAAGCGCTGGCGTTGGCATTCCGCAGGCGCAAAAGCCTTTCCATAACGATGGAATTGCTGCGCAGGGAGGTGGAAAAATAGGTCAGAGATTTTTGCAAATCTAACAGATTAAAAAGCTCGTTGTTTTCCATGGACTGGCGCAGATGGATTTCCAATTCATCGGTACGTTTAATAATAATGCGGATGTATTTTAGATATAGGGTTGCAGATTTATAAAGAATTTGGAAGAGGAAGCGGGTCTTTTTAAAGGTGCTGAACATACGGGCGTTGTGACTGCCAAAATCGGCAGTGACGCCATTTGCCTCCAAGCACACAGTGGTGATGCCTGCTTCCGTAATAATGATGCCCAAGGGCAGGGTATCGTAATCCTTATTGCTGCGGAAGAAGGGGATGTCCACCAAAATCAAAATTTGGTCGTCCTCGACCTCAATACGGGATTTTTCTTCTTCGTCCAGTGCGGCGCTCAAAAAGTCCATTTGAATACCGGTGGCTGCGGCGATTTCTGTGAGCTCGTCCTCGGAGGGCGCTACTACATCCAGCCAATAGCCCTTTTCCAGATGGTCCAGCTCCATTTCGTCCAGACCATTATCCGTGCTTTTTACAATTTTGTACATAGCGAGCCCTCCTTTCCTAAAACTCCCTTAGCTTTTATTGGTTTTAGATATTAATTACAGAAAAGATTTGATGGCCTTGGACAATTGGTCACCGCAGCTAGTGCCGCGCATGCCACATTGATTGCCTTCCAGTAAATTGGCTACTTGCAAAGCATCCATGCCCTCTACCAGCTTGCTGATAGCAGCCAGATTACCGGGGCAACCGCCGGTGAAGCGCACATTATGGAGCTTGCCATCGATGATATCAAAATTTATTTTGCGGGAGCATACTCCCTGAGGTGCATATTCAAACATCACATTCCCTCCGATACATATAACATACATTACAAAGTTCGACAAGAAAAAGTAAAATCCTTTTTCTTACAGCGAGCAGGGAGAAATTTTTGCGTAAAATTTTGGTAGGCAGATTTTGCAAAATAAAAACACGCTTTTTTTCTTAAAGGCTTTTATTTGTCCTTAAGAGTTGATATAATAAAAGGTAATTTATTGCCGTGTAGTATGGTAGTAAGGGTCACCCATTGTGGTGGCATATCGTGCGTGCAAAGTAGCATGGAAGAAAGGTAGTGTATTTTTTATGTCTATTCAGTTGTTTATTGTGTGTGCTTACATCGCTTTGTTGTTTGGCATCAGCTTTTGGGTTAAAAAGAGAGCTGACGCCGGCTCTACAGCGTTTCTCTTGGCAAGTCGCAAGCTGACCACACTTTTGGTAGCGGTTAACGTTACAGGCCTTGCTGTTGGTGCTGCCTCCACCGTTGGTGTAGCCCAAAGAGCCTTTGGTGTAGGCCTATCCGCAGGTTGGTATAATGGTGCCTGGTCCATTGGCGCGATTGTTATGGGCCTTGTGGCTGCGGGCAAGCTGCGCTCTATGAAGGTTTCTACTATCCCTGAGTTTTTTGAAAACTACTATGATACTAAGGGTCGTTTAATTGGTGCCATTGGTTTGATTATTATCATGGGTGTTATTACATCCCTGCAATATATGGCAGGCGGTGCGATTTTGTCCTCTCTGCTGCCCAATATCTTTACCTTTAAAACTGGTATGATTATGAGTGCAGTGGTATTTATTGGTATCACCCTGATTGGTGGCCTTTGGTCCTCCGGTCTTTCCAATATCGTCAGCGTAACCTTGATTTATGTGGGTATTATTTATTCTGCAAGCCAATCCGTGGCTAATGTAGGTGGCTGGGATGCTATGGTGGCTAAGCTGCCCAGTGCGGAGATTATGGCTTCTCCCATCGCAGGCCTACCCTTGGCTGTTATCATTGGTAACATCATCGTTATGATTACCCAAACCATTACCGCTCAAGGTCCCGTACAATTTGCCTGCGCTGCTGAAAACGCCAAAGCAGCTCGCAATGGCTACCTGCTGGCAGGCTTAATGATTTTCCCTGTTGGCTTTATTTGCGCCATTGTTGGTGTAGTAGCCAAGGTTATGTTCCCGGAAATGCCCATGAGCCAGGCGGCTCTGGCTATGCCCAAGGTTATTATGAGCCTGGACCCCTTGGCAGGCGGTGTAACTCTGGCTGCTATGTGGGCTGCGGACGTATCCACTGCCTGCGCAATTTTAATGGGTACCGCAACACTGTTTACTCAAGATATTTACAAGCGCTTTATTAATCCTGGTGTTGAGGAAGGTAGAGCAGTCGTTATCAGCCGTATGACCGTTGTTGCTGTTGGCTTAGTAACCCTGTGGTTCGCTTTCAATGCAGCTGGTATCGTAAGAACCATGATTGCCGGTCTGTCCATGACCACTGCGTTGACCTGCGTGTTCTTCTTTACCATCTGGGCTCCCGGACTTTGCCGTCGCAGCTCTGCGTTCTGGACTACTTTGGTTGGTATTATCGGCATGATGCTCTGGTACATGCCCGGCAGCCCCATCCAAGGGTTGAAGCCTGTTTTTGCTAATGAAGTTATTTATTTTGAATGGCCTATTTGTATTGTAACCTTCCTTTTGGTATCCGTGCTGGATAAGCAAAAGATTAAAGAGGTTGTGATGGTTGAAGAAGAGGAAGCATAATGTCTCAAGAAACTCAGAAGGGTCCCTATAGCAGCATTGAAATTGGTCGCGCTGCCCTGCATATTGCACTCACTGCTAGCCGCACTGAGGAAATGCGGGTTAAGGAGCGCCTGTCAACCCAAGGAATTAAGTCCACGGCTGTGGATTTTGGAGGCGAATTTATACCTTCCATTGTGAAGATTATTGAACGTGCCGTGGTGGCAGCACAACGGCAGGGCTTAGTTACCGAAACCCATGTGGGCGCGGGTGCTGTGGCCGGGGCTGCCCATGAAGCCTTGGAGCAGGTGAAAAACAAGGCTGTGGGCTTTAATGTGGGCGGTAAAATCGGTATCGCCCGCTGTGGCGAGCATCTGTGCGTAGCCATTTATATGGGCGTAGGTGTTTTAAACCTTAATGAGATGTGTGTGGGTCTGGCTCATCGTAGCTTGGCTAGTGACGAATAGGAGATTTTCGTAAGATGAACCTGATTGATATTATTGGTCCTGTAATGATTGGACCCTCCAGCTCCCACACTGCGGGAGCGGTGCGCTTAGGGCTTTTGGCAGCCAGCATTTTAGGGGCTAGGCCTGTGAAGGCAGAGATTAATCTGCACGGCTCCTTTGCTGAAACCTATCAGGGTCATGGTACGGATATGGCTCTGCTGGCAGGGCTTATGGGCTGGACGCCCGATGACGAGCGCATTCCGGAGGCAACGAAATACGCTGAGGAAAGCGGCCTTGCCTATACCTTTCAAAAAATTGATTTGGGCAATATGGCTCATCCCAATACGGTGCTGTTCAAGCTGACCAGTGCCAGTGGCAGCTATTGTGAAATCGTGGGCTCCTCCGTGGGCGGCGGTCAGGTGAAGGTTACCGAAATTGATGGCTTCCCTGTGGAGCTGACCGGTCGCCTGCCGGCTATTTTAACGGTGCACATCGATACTCGCGGCGTTATTGCCCTTGTTACTAGCACCTTGGCCAATGCAGGTGTGAATATTGCTACCATGCGTCTGTTCCGCAGTGATAAGGGTGGTATGGCCTCCATGGTTATTGAATGTGATGAAGCAGTGCCCCAGGAGATTTTAAATCTCATCGGTGCCCTGCAGCAGATTGAGTCAGTGCGTTTTATCGCCAGTGTTTTGTGAGGTGTTGGCAGATGAAAAAAGAAATGCTTTCATTAAACAGCTGGATTGAAGAGGCAACGCGCTGGCAGCAATCCCTGGATGAATTTTTAATTGATTATAATATGCGGGAGCTGGAGTGCTCCGAGGAGGATTTGCTTGCCAAGATGCAGGATATGCTGCAGGTTATGGAAAAATCTGTAGAGCATGGCCTCAGCGGCGTGCGCTCCCACAGCGGCCTGACAGGCGGCGACTCCAAGCGCCTCGCTGAGGCCGCAATCGGCGAGCATTTTGTGAGCCTCCTAGGAGAGAAGGCTATGGACGCAGTGATTTACGCCATGGCCGTGGGCGAGTGTAATGCGGCCATGGGCCGCATTGTAGCGGCGCCCACTGCTGGCGCCAGCGGCGTGCTGCCGGGGGTATTCTTCTCTCTTAAAAAGCACTGTCAGCTTAGTGATGAAACGTTGGCGCGAGGCCTAGTTGTAGCGGGTAGCATCGGTATGGTTATTGCCGAGCGGGCCTCCTTGGCAGGCGCCACCGGCGGCTGCCAGGCCGAGTGCGGCAGTGCGGCTGCCATGGCAGCCGGAGCCGCAGTGAGCATGCTGGGCGGCAGCGCCGAGCAGGTGGGCACCGCCGTTGCTATTGTGTTCAAGAATGTGCTGGGGCTGGTGTGCGACCCGGTGGCAGGCCTCGTTGAGGTGCCCTGCATCAAGCGCAACGGCGCTTGTGCGCTGCAGGCGCTGTTGGCCGCCCAGCTGGCTCTCAGCGGCATTACAAGCTTCATCAATGCTGATGAAGCCATCGACGCTATGAAAAGCGTAGGGGATAGCCTTCCCTGCGCTCTAAAGGAGACCGCAGGAGGTGGCATGGCCACCACACCCACGGCCTTGGCTTGGGCGAAGGAATACTTCGCCAGGGCTCATAAATAATTTTTTCTCAAGTTCTTTTAAGGAGTGAATTATTATGAAGGTTATCGCAAGTGACAAGGCTCCCAAGGCTTTAGGCCCTTATTCCCAAGCAGTATTAGTAGGCAGCACTTTGTATATGTCCGGCCAGATTGCTATAAATCGTGCTACCGGCGAGTTTGTACAAAGCAGCATTGAGGCTGAAACTGAACAAATTATGCATAATATGGAGGCAGTGCTGATGGAAGCAGGCTTTGCCTTCCGTCATGTGGTAAAGACCACTATTTTTGCAACCGATATTAAGGATTTTGAAGCTATCAATGCCGTGTATGCTAAATTCTTTAAGGTTGATCCTCCTGCTCGCTCTTTTGTCCAAGTAGCAGCTCTTCCCAAGGGTGCACGCGTAGAAATCGAAGCCATTGCGTATAAATGAGCGTCCATAAGGCATCATCTACTGCACACATGCTCCTAGGAGTGTGTGCGTGGTTTTTGTAAAAGATTTTACTTTTTTTGTAAAAAAAGGTTGACGAGTGCTCTTCAATGTAGTATAATAACATTCGTCGCCAAGCTATTGAGTTTGGAAACAATTTGGTGGCTGTGGTGAAGTGGTTAACACGGCGGATTGTGGCTCCGTTACGCGTGGGTTCGACTCCCACCAGTCACCCCACCTAAAGGATGCCAGTCATTCGAGGGTTAACCATTTTGAATTGATTGGGGCGTAGCCAAGTCGGTAAGGCACGGGACTTTGACTCCCGCATGCGTTGGTTCGAGTCCAGCCGCCCCAGCCAATGATTCACTAGCTCAGTCGGTAGAGCACCTGACTTTTAATCAGGGTGTCCGGGGTTCGAATCCCCGGTGAATCACCAAGCAAATTATCCGTCCGTAGAAATACGGACGGTTTTTGTTTTATCTGACACCCAATCAGGGTGTCCTAGGGTTTACCCATACTGGGCACAGGCGAATCCCCGGTGAATCACCAAGCAAATTATCCGTCCGTAGAAATACGGACGGTTTTTGTTTTATCTGACACCCAATCAGGGTGTCCTAGGGTTTACCCATACTGGGCACAGGCGAATCCCCGGTGCAAGTGAAAACCCTCAAAGAAAACAACTAAAAGGCAAAAAATTATCCTCTGTATAGCGACTATACACCTAAGAAAAATTTTTATTCAACTGTATAGTAACAATATAGCACTGAATATGTTAGAATAGTAGTGTAAAAGCTTAAAAAGCATAAATCAGCGCAAGGAGGATAAACATGGACGATTTGATTGCTATCAGCGAGATGGCCAAATTAAACGGCATCTCTCGCCAGACATTGATTTACTATGATGATATTGACCTGTTCAAGCCCGTTAAGGTGGATGTCAAGGGCTATCGCTATTATAGCCGTCGTCAAATTCCTTTCCTGCGGGAGATTTGCTTTTTAAAATCTGTGGGCGTGGGCCTTAAGGATGTGATCGAGCATTTCAAGGATCGCTCTGCAGCTAAGGAAATGGAGCTCTTAAAGGAGCAGCGTACTAGGATTTTACAGGAAATTGCGCATTTAAACAAGCTGCGTGACTCCATCAGCCAGCGTATCAAGCTCTATGAGCAAAGCGTAGAAGCTACCAATGTAAATATTAGGGAACCCTTTATTCGTAGCTGTGCACCCAAAAGAGTTCTTTTTAAGGAATATGTTAAGCCCATTAATAGGGAAAATCTGCATATTACCCTGATGGCTCTATGGCGGAAGGTTTTTAAAAAGGAGCTTGTGCCCTGTAGCGGTTTTGGCTCCATGTTTCGCATGGAGGATGTACTTAAGCATCAGCCGCTGGCTTCGGCGGGAAGCTGCCTCTTTTTGCCCTCCTGGAGTACTGATTATCCCGAAAGCATTTTCTTGCCGGCTAGTGAATGCGCTTGCATGTATAAGTACGGCATGCCCTATGATACAGAAAGCTTAGAGCAGCTACTAGCTTGGATTGATATGAATGGCTACGAGCTTTGCGGTGATATTGTGGATGTGTGCCTTTTGGATACCACCTTTTATCGGGAGCAAAAGACATTGGATTATTGCTTATTAGAGGCTCCTATTCGGCTTAAAACTAAATAAAATAGCTTTGTTAAGCATAAGAAGGATTGCTAAGCCATGGCAGTCCTTCTTTTTTGCTTTCTTGACTAATTCTTTGCGGCTGAAAGTCGTTGCTAGCTATATAAGCTTTGCTAATCCAATGTTGATAAAATTAACACTTTTGCTTAAAAATTGCGTAAAAATTAGAATGTGTAACTATTGACTGTAAAGCTGCATTACAGTATAGAATGCAAGCCATAGGAAGTGCACCCTAGAAAATTTGCGATAATCTAAAAATCATTTTATCAAAGGAGGCCAAGACAATGGCAAAAGAAATCATCGATTTAAGAACTGCTTTAGCTGCTTTGGAGGAAATCCCCGGACAATTGGTCAGCACCGATGTGGAGGTTGACCCTTCCGCTGAACTGGCTGGCGTATATCGCCATGTAGGCGCTGGCGGAACCGTAGCTCGTCCTACTAAATCCGGACCGGCCATGATGTTTACCAATATTAAAGGTCATCCCGGTGCCAAGGTTGTTATCGGCATGCTGGCTGACCGCAAGCGTGTTGCAACCCTGCTGAATACGAAATCCGAAAATTTGGGCTTCCTGCTCCGCGACTCCGTAAAAAATACCATTGACCCTGTTATTGTAGGTGCTGAAAAGGCCCAATGCCAAGAGGTTGTATATCGTGCTGAGGATGAGGGCTTTGATATTCGTAAGCTGGTTCCGGCTCCTACCAATACTCCTGAGGATGCCGGCCCGTACATCACCCTGGGCATGTGCTATGCGCACGATGTAGAAACCGGCGAATCCGATGTAACCATTCACCGCCTGTGCCTGCAAAGCAAGGATGAAATCTCCATGTTCTTCACTCCTGGTGCTCGCCATCTGGGCGCTATGCGTGAAAAGGCTGAAGCTCTTGGAAAACCCCTTCCCATTTCCATTAGCATCGGTGTGGACCCGGCAATCGAAATCGCAGCTTGCTTTGAGCCTCCTACCACTCCCTTTGGCTTCAATGAGCTGTCCATTGCCGGTGCCATCCGTGGTAAGGCTGTGGAGTTGGCTCCCTGCTTGACCATTAACGAAAACTGTATCGCTAACGCTGAATACGTTATTGAAGGCGAGCTGCTGCCAGGCAAGCGTGTACGCGAGGACCAAAACACCAATACCGGCAAGGCCATGCCTGAATTCCCCGGCTACACCGGCCCTGCAGTTCATGAGCTGCCCATCATTAAGGTTAAATGCGTAACAACTCGCAAGAACCCCATTATGCAAACCTGCATCGGTCCCTCCGAAGAGCATGTAAACATGGCTGGCATCCCCACCGAGGCTTCCATTATCGACATGGTAGAGCGTGCTATGCCCGGTCGTTTGCAGAACGTTTATGCGGCTTCTCCTGGCGGCGGTAAATTCCTGGCTGTAATGCAATTCAAAAAAGGCGTGCCCTCTGATGAAGGTCGTCAACGTCAAGCAGCTCTGTTGGCCTTCTCTGCTTTCCCTGAGCTGAAGCAAGTAATTTTAGTGGACGAGGACGTAGATATTTTCGACATGAAGGATGTTATGTGGGCTATGACCACACGCATGCAGGCTGATGTGGACGTAATTACCATTCCCGGCGTGCGTTGCCATCCGCTGGATCCCTCTAACGACCCCACCTGCAGCTGGACCATTCGCGACCATGGTATCGCCTGCAAGACTATTTATGATGCTACCGTTCCCTACAGCCAAAAGCATCGCTTCCACAGAGCTAAATTCATGGATGTGGATCCCAAGCACTGGCTGCCGGATTTTGAAGCATAATCAGCAAAGGAGCTTATGATGGGTAAGAATAAAGGCATTATCGGCTTCGTTCTTGGTATTGTCGTTGCCGTTGCCCTCTATTTTATGAATATACCCGGCTTGAGTCATGAAGGTCATATGTGCTTGACCTTCTCCCTCATGACCGTCATCTTTTGGGCCTTTGGCATTGCCCAACCGGGCTATACATCCGGCTTGTATCTGCTGCTACTAGCAGTATTCAAGGTTGCTAAGCCCACCTTGATTTTCTCAACCTGGACCACCTCCATGATGTACTTAATCATCGGTGCTTACCTGATTGCAGTAGCAGTTAAGGAGTCTGGCTTAGGTGAGCGCATAGCATATTGGTACATTGGTAAATATGTCACTAATTTCCGTAGTATTATCATTTCTATCTTCGCTTTGACCTTTATTTTGGCACTTTTAATTCCCCATCCCTGGCCCAGAGCCTTCTTGATTATGTCCGTTATGGCAGTAGTAGTAAAAAGTGCCAATATCCCCCATGAGGACGCTGTTAAGATTGGCTTCTCCGTCTTTACCGCCTCCATTCCCGTGTCCATGATTTTCCTGACCGGCGATGCTTCTATCAATCCCTTGGCAGCAGCTAGCTGTGCACCGGAGCCCATGGGCTGGATGACTTGGTTCAAGGTAATGGGTGTACCCATGGCCTTGACTAGCTTGATCACGATGGTCATGATTATGCTGCTCTTTAAGCCTACCAAGGAGGTATCTGTGAATAAGGCAGATATTGCTGCTAAGCAGGCTGAAATGGGACCCATGAGTGGCAAGGAAAAACGCACTGCCTTTTGGGTAATTTTGGCCATTATCCTTTGGATGACTGATACCATCCACGGCGTGGATATAGGCTGGGTAACGCTGTTCATTGCCTGCATGATGGCTATGCCCAAGGTAGGCGGCATCCTGACTCCTGGTAGCTGGAGTGGTGTTCCTGTGCAAACACTGCTTTTCTTGACTGCAGCTGTAGCCATTGGCCGCGTAGGCGGTGCTACTGGCATGAATGCTTGGATTGCTCAAACTCTGCTGCCCAGCAGCGTGCCTGAGAATATGTTTGTACTGGCGGCCTTTATCACCTTGATTGCTATTTTAATCCACATGTGCTTTGGCAGTGTCATCGCGGTAATGGGTATCGTCATCCCGGCGATGCTGGCCTTTACCAAGCCCATGGGTATGACTACTATCATTCCCGTTATGATTGCCTATACAGCAATTAACTGCCACTTTATCCTGCCCTTCCATAATCTGGCGATTTTGGTAGGTATGGGCGAGGAAAACGGCATGTATTCAGAAAAGGAATGCATTCGCTTTGGCGTTCCCTTTACAGTAATTCTTTTCGTTCTGACCTGTGTCATTGAAATTCCTTGGTGGAAAATCATCGGCTTGTGGTAAAACCCTAATGTGGAAAGGAGCAGTCCCATGCGTTTAATTATCGGTATCTCCGGTGCTAGCGGCGTCATCTTAGGCTTTGAAATGCTCAAGGTGCTGCGTCAGCTGCCGGATATGGAGGTTCATCTGGTAGTTTCTGAGGGTGCTATCAAGAACTTCCACTGTGAAACGGATTTAGAGCTGGAGCAGGTGACTGCTCTGGCCCACTATGTACATTCCAATAAAAATATGGCCGCCTCCATCTCCAGTGGTTCCTTTAAAACGGATGGTATGATTGTCATTCCCTGTAGCATGAAAACAGTAGCCGGCATCGCTGCCGGCTATGCGGAAAATTTGCTGCAGCGGGCTGTGGATGTGTGCCTGAAGGAGGGACGCAAGGTGGTGCTGGTGCCGCGGGAAATGCCCCTGAGCCGTATTCATTTGCGCAATTTGAAAGAGGCTGCGGACTATGGCTGCGTTATCGTGCCGCCCATGCTGACCTTCTATAACGGTGCTAATTCGGTGGAAAAGCAAATGCAGCATATTATTGGCAAGGTGCTAATGCAGTTTGGTATTGACCACAAGGCCTTTGTAGCCTGGAAGGGCGAGGAGTGATATGGAAATAAAAAGCTTTAGCTTTGGCGAAGCTCCTTACGTTGTGGAGGGCGTACTCACCTTGTGCGGACAGGATATTGCTCTACACATTGGCGGTGGAACCTTGCCCCACATCGGTGCCGTGGCGGTGGCTGAGCCGCGTCCGAGCTTGCGCCTAAATGGCGGTAGATCGGCTGACTGCAGCGTGCTCTGCATGCCAGGGCATAAGGATGATATGCTGGCTCGTGAAGCTGCGACAAGGCTTGCAGCTGTTACCGGAACGCGAGCTGTAGTCACAGTAGGCTTGCACGTCGACAAGGTAAGCATTGAGGGAATTACCATTTTAACAGGAAATTTTTGGCAGGTAGTGGATGCTTGCTTAGGGTATCTAGTTTAGTTTCAGAAATAGGCATTAGACAACCTGCCTCATAGATTATAGTTTTGCTTGTTGCTTGTAGCCGGTTTGGGGGATGAAGAACTGACAGAGCTTAGTAATAATAGTATTAGATATTGTATCTTTGAAGGAAGGGGTAAATATCATGATGAATAATATTATTGATTACCACAAAGAAGTAAACTTGTTTATGAGATTATTGTGTTCGAGCACCAAGGCACGCTATTCGATTATTAAGTACTATTACATTTTGCCTCATATTCATGATGTTTATGCACCGGGACAGCTGGTTTACGGCTGGGCCAAAATGGGTAAGCTTATCGGTGATGAAGGGGTCATGTTGATAGCACAAAATAGACATACTGGACGCATTTTATATCCTGTTTTTCAGCCTGTTATGGCTTTTGATATGTTGGAGCATTGGCAGCTGCCTAGGCCTATAAAATGGAGTGTTTATCAGGATGATGATCTTTATGGCAAGGATGCTCCCACGATGCATCCTATAAACAGGGAAATGCGCAATCTTCTGTCCTATGCAAGACTTTTTGTGAGCATGCAGTACCGGATGCAGGTGCCCTTGTCCTATGGCTTTGAGGAAACTATCAAGCAAATATATATGTATCCTGAGCAACCATTAATTGGTGGTGTTGAGGTAATTAATCGGGTGATTGGACATCATTTGTATTCGGATGGTACAATTATTAACTGTAAGCACATGCAGGAATTTATTGCCTATTTGCATAACAGATACACCCTGCTGAAATTTGTAGAGGGGGATTTTCCGCTGCTGCGTAAGCTGTTAGCTAGGGAAGCACCTGGCACAAAATGCTTTTTCTAGGGCGTTTTGAGAGTAAAAAAAGAACTGGTATCGGCTTAAGTGTCGATACCAGTTCTTTTTTGTCTTTATAAGGCTTTGAGCGTGAAGTAATAAATTATCATGGTGCAGGCGAGGAAGCATAGGAAAAGGTAGTAGAGCATTTGCTTTAGGGGCAGCTGTAGATTGGAATATTTTTCGCAGTAGCTCCAGAAGCAACCTAGGGTGATTAGGTTAAAGCCGATGGCGATTATTAGCATGGTCCAAACGCTGTTAGCCAGTGGCAAGTAAGAAAAGCTTAGATTGACCACTGCCAAAAAGGGCATACCGAGCATGGTTTCCTTGTGGTTGCCACCTGCTAGGGCAAAGCATAGGGTGAGCACAATGCAGCCGGCAATGATGGGGAACAGCGCTGCGTGGGACAGCTTTTGACTTGTGGTACGCACCTCGTCCAAGCGGCTGCGCCAATAAAAGCGGCCAAACCAACGGTAGAGTAGGCGCAGAAGCGCTATATCAATGATAAAGCTAAAAACTGTGTCCAGCGCTCCCAGTTGCATGAGTCCGGTGACAAAAAGCACTAGCACGAAGCCTAAGGAGCCTAGTAAAAAGAAGAGCTGATTATAGAGCCAATACCAAAAGGCGATAGTAAGAAAGGGAGTAAACATGATGCACGTCCTTTGTGTAAAAAAAGCGGCAAGACTCCTGCCTTGCCGCTTAAGCTTGCTTTTAATCCTCGAATTTGAGTGCCTCGTCATACAGAGCTTTCACTTCATCGCTGGGAGTGGGGCTCATAAGTGCGCCCACAACGCCTGCGATTAAGCTAGCTACAAAGCCCGGCAGCAGCTCGTAAATGCCGGTGGATGCCAAGAAAGTGAACCAACCGATATCTACTACAGCACCGACTACGATGGCAGCAACTGCGCCTTGGAAGGTGAAGCGGCGCCAGAAGAGGCTCAGTAAGATGGCGGGGCCGAAGGCGGCGCCAAATACGCCCCAAGCATTGGATACCAGCGCCATAATGGAGCCTGCATTGGGGTTAGCTGCTAAGTACAGAGCAGTTAAGGAAATTGCCAAAACCACAAAGCGACCAGCCCAAAGCATTTCCTTGTCGGAGGCTTTGTCGTTGCGGAATAAGGGCTTATAAACGTCGCTGGCAAAGGAGGAAGCGGCTGCCAGAAGCTGGCTGTCAGCAGTACTCATGGAGGCTGCCAAAACTGCGGAAAGCAGTACGCCGGAAATCAAAGCCGGGAAAATTTGACGTACCATAGCGATGAAAACTAAGGAGTTCTTGCTGATGGTTTCGTCAAAGCCCAGGAACATACGACCGATAACGCCTACCAAAACGGCGAAGAGCAGGATT
Organism: Phascolarctobacterium sp.; assembly: GCA_051866475.1. Lineage (GTDB taxonomy): Bacteria > Bacillota > Negativicutes > Acidaminococcales > Acidaminococcaceae > Phascolarctobacterium_A. The sequence continues at coordinate 5,723 of JBJDXC010000051.1, read as the reverse complement.
AAGGTGGTCCAGCAAATGCCGATGGCAGCAGATTTGCCCATATCCTTTTGCTTGCCCAAGGACATGAAGCGGATGATAATGTGGGGCATACCAAAATAGCCCAAGCCCCAGGCCATGCCGGAAACGATATCACGCCAATCAGCGTAAGGATTCCAATAGTTTACAGGAATTTCCGCAGCAGTAGCCGGATTGATAAAGGAAGCAGCAAAGAGCGGGGCAACTAAAAGTGCACCCAGCATGATCAAGCCTTGGAAAAAGTCGGTCCAGCATACGGCGGAGAAGCCACCCAAGAAGGTGTAGCTGACGATAATCACCGCTGCCAAATACATGGCTGCAGTAGCATCCATGCCGATAACGGTGTTGAACAGGGTGCCACAGGCCTTAATGCTGGAAGCAGCATAAATGGTATAGGCGATGAGGAAAACTACTGCGCAAAGAATTTGCAGCAGGCGGGATTTGGACAAGAAGCGATTGGTTAAAAATTGGGGTACGGTGATGGAGTCCTTGGCCACAATGGAGAAGGAGCGCAGACGGGGCGCTTCAAAAAGCCAGCTTAGAGTGTAGCCCAAGAGCAGACCCACGCCAATCCACATTTGGCCCAATCCTAGGGCATAAACGGAAGCAGGCAAGCCCATCAAAACCCAGGCGCTCATGTCAGAAGCGCCGGCACTTAAGCCTGTAACCCAGGGGCCCATTTCGCGACCACCCAGAAAATAAGTTTTTTCACCACCATTTTTATCTTTAATGAAGAACCAGATGCCGACACCAATCATGCATGCCAGGTAAATCACAAAGACGAAAATCTCAGTATAATTCATAGGACATCCCCTCCAAATAATAGATAGTAACATTATATCCGCTTTAGCGTATTAAAACAAGGGAAAATGCATAAGAATACAAAAAACAGGGAAGAAAACTGTTTTTAAGACTTTTCTTGACGCAATTTAGTGCCTGTTATATAATATTGAGGAATATAAAGGTCGTTTTCAACACAGCTTGCTGGGCATGGGACGACAATAATTCTGCAGGGCTTGCAACCTTTCGATTATAGTGTTTGTGGCGAAAAGGAGCAGGCTCTAGTCGTGTTTACGGAGAAGGGTAATGGAACCTGTAAAAATTCGTATTTTTAGTATGCTCAAGGATGGGGACGGCGAAGCTCAGACAACGGAGCAAAGATATGTGGGTACCATGACGGAGCGTAGTGGTAAGTATTATGTGATGTATAAGGAGGATGCACAATCCGGGCTGGAGGGCACGAAAACTACGCTGAAATGGGATCAAAACAGAGTTATCATTATGCGCAATGGCACGGTGGACCATAGGCAGGAGTTTGCCCAAGGGTATAAGGATAAAAGCCTTTACCAAACGCCTTATTTAAAAATTCCTCTTTTAACTCACACTCGCTATTTATATACCTATTTCCGCAAGGGAAAATGGCATTTGGAAATGGAATATACTCTTTACCATGGGGAGGAGCCCTATGGTGAGATGAAGCTTTTAATTGAAATCGAGGGAGTATAGTATGAGAATTGGCTTTGATAATCAAAAGTATTTAAAAATGCAATCCGAGCACATCAGGGAGCGCATTAGCAAGTTTGGTGATAAGCTTTATTTGGAATTTGGCGGTAAGCTATTTGATGATTACCATGCTGCGCGGGTGCTTCCCGGCTTTGCTCCCGATAGTAAGCTACAGATGCTGCTGCAGCTGGCAGATCAGGCAGAGATGATTATCTCCATTAATGCAGCAGATATTGAAAACAATAAAATGCGCCATGATTTGGGACTGACATATGATTTGGATGTGCTGCGCTTAGTGAAGGTGTATCGCTCCAAGGGCTTGTATGTGAGCAGTGTGGTGATTACCCAATACAAGGGCCAAAAATCCATCGAAAGCTTTAAAAATAAGCTGGAGGCTATGGATATTAAGGTTTACTACCATTATCCTATTGAAGGCTATCCACATAACGTGGAGCACATCGTCAGCGATGAGGGCTATGGCAAGAATGATTATGTCGTTACTACACGTCCCTTGGTAGTGGTGACTGCACCGGGTCCCGGCAGCGGCAAAATGGCAACCTGTTTGTCCCAGCTTTATCATGAAAATAAGCGGGGTATTAAGGCAGGCTATGCCAAGTTTGAGACCTTTCCCATTTGGAACTTGCCCTTGAAGCATCCCGTGAATATGGCTTATGAGGCCGCGACTGCTGATTTGCAGGATGTGAATATGATTGACCCCTTTCACTTGGAAGCCTATGGCGTAACCACTGTTAACTATAACCGTGATGTGGAGATTTATCCTGTTCTGGCAGCGATTTTCGAGGGTATTTATGGCTATTGTCCCTATAAATCACCTACGGATATGGGCGTAAATATGGCGGGCAATTGCATTTGCGATGATGAGGCCTGTTGTGAGGCTTCGCGTCAGGAGATTATCCGCCGTTACTACCAATCCTGGAACCGCATGGTGAAGGATGAGGCAACCAAGCAGGAGGTTTACACCCAGGAGCTGCTGATGAAGCAGGCCAAGGTCAGCGTTACTGACCGCGCTGTGGTCACCGTTGCTAAGCAGGTTGCTGAAGAACGCAAGTGTGCTGTGATTGCGCTGGAGCTCAATGATGGCACCATTGTTACAGGCAAGACCACGGATTTGTTAGGGCCTGCCAGTGCAGTTTTGTTGAATGCTATCAAGGCTTTAGGCAAGATTGCTGATGAGATGCACTTGATTTCTCCCACCTATATCAACCCCATTCAGGGCCTTAAAACAAAGTTCTTGGGTAGCAAGAATCCCCGCCTGCATATGGATGAGGTGCTGATTGCTCTGTCCATGTGTGCGGCAACGGATAGTCTGGCTAAGCTGGCTTTGGACCAATTGCCCAAGCTGAAGGGCTGTCAGGCCCATTCCACCGTGATGCTCACGGAGGGTGATTTCAAGATTTTCAAAAAGCTGGGCATCGATTTAACTAATGACCCCGTATATGAGACTATGTAAGTAGTAAAGAATAAGGAGAGGTTTTGCTTTGGATATAAAGGATATTTTAGCTGCTGCTATTAAAGCTGCAGCGCAAAAAGCTATTGATAATGGTGCTTTGAAGCCTGGTGCTTTGCCTGAGGTGATGCTGGAGGTACCGCCTCAGAAGGAGTTTGGCGATTTTGCAACCAATTTTGCCATGCAGTCTGCCCGCAGCCTGCACTGTGCACCTCGCCAGATTGCTCAAGCAGTTGTAGATAATTTAGATTGTGCTTCCGTGGAAAAAATGGAAATCGCCGGTCCCGGCTTTATCAATTTCTATTTGAAGCAAAACTGGACTGCGGATTTGCTGGCTAGCATTTTGGCTGCAGGTGATAATTATGGCAATCTGCCCGCTAACGGTTTGGGACGCATCCAAGTTGAATATGTAAGTGCTAATCCCACCGGACCGCTGCACATTGGCCACGCCCGTGGCGCTGCTGTGGGCAGCGCCATGGTGAACCTGCTTCGCGCAGCTGGCTATGATGTGGAAAGCGAGTATTATATTAACGATGCCGGTAACCAAATGAATAATTTGGCTGCTTCTGTTAACGCTCGTTATTTGCAGCTGTTGAAGCTGGAGGAAATGGGCGGTGTGCCGGCTGACTTGACTGTGAAGCAATTGGATGAAATGCCCACCGGTATCGCTTTCCCGGAAAACGGCTACCACGGCTATGATATTATCGAAACAGCACAGCGCATCATCCGTATCTATGGCAAGGAATTTGTGGCTCTGGATGAAAAAGAGCGCTTGGCTAAATTCTTGGATATTGCCTATAAAGAGAAGCTGGCCGGACTGAAGGAAGATTTGGAAGCCTTTGGCGTAACCTTTGATGTATGGTTTAGTGAAAAGTCCCTGCATGAGGCTAATAAAATTCATGAGGCTGTGGCTTTCCTTAAGGAAAGAGGCTACATTTATGAGCAGGGCGGAGCTCTCTGGTTGAACTCCACTGCTCAGGGCGACGATAAGGATCGCGTTGTCATTCGTGACAACGGTGTGCCCACCTATTTTGCCGCAGATATTGCTTACCACCGCAATAAATTTGAGCGTGGCTTTGCTCGCGTTATTAATCTGTGGGGCGCTGACCATCACGGCTATATTGCCCGCGTGAAGGCAGCTGTCAATGCTTTGGGCTTTGATGCTAACAACCTGGAAATCATGCTGCTGCAAATGGTGCGTCTCTATCGCAATGGTGACATTGTGAAGCTGTCCAAGCGTACCGGTGAGACCATCACGCTGCGTGAGCTGATGGACGAGGTTGGTACCGACGCAGCTCGCTATTTCTTCTGCATGCGCTCCTTGGATAGCCAGTTAGATTTTGATATGACTCTGGCTACCGAAAAATCCAATGAAAACCCTGTTTACTATATCCAATATGCCCATGCTCGTATTTCCAGCATCGGCCGTCAATTGGCTGAGGCCGGTATTGAGGCAGTGGCAATGGATAAGCTGAATCTGGGCGCTTTAGAGGCCCCTGAGGAGCTGGCTCTAATTAAAAAGCTGGGCGAATATCCGGAGCTGATTGCTCGAGCAGCCCGCGAGCGCGCCGTGCACAGCGTTGCTACTTATGCTTATGAGCTGGCAGGCCTTTTCCACTCCTTCTATAACCAATGCCGTATTTTGGGCGTAGAGACTGAGATGCAGCAAGCCCGTATCGCACTAGTCAAGGCAGTGGGACACACCATCCGCCATGCTTTGGGTATTCTGGGCGTATCCGCACCGGAAAGAATGTAAGCTCGTTAAATGCGTTGCCTTGGCAGCGAATTTATAGATAATTAAATATTGTTGTTTGTCGTAGACATTTTTGTGTAATCTTGAGGGGGATTAATATTATGACTACTAATACTAAGTACATTTTCGTAACTGGCGGTGTTGTTTCTTCTTTGGGCAAGGGCATTACTGCTGCGTCCTTAGGCCGTCTGTTGAAAAGCCGTGGCTACAAGGTAACTATTCAAAAATTTGACCCGTATATAAATATAGATCCGGGTACCATGAGCCCTTATCAGCACGGCGAGGTTTTTGTCACCGATGATGGTGCCGAAACCGACTTGGATTTAGGTCACTATGAACGCTTTATTGATATCAATCTGTCTAAAAACTCTAATACTACAACGGGCAAGATTTATCAAAGCGTTATCAATAAGGAGCGCCGTGGTGATTACCTAGGCGGCACCGTGCAGGTTATTCCGCACATTACCAATGCTATTAAAGAGCGTGTTTTCATCGTAGGCCAGCAGGATAATGCTGATTTTGTTATTACTGAAATCGGTGGCACTGTAGGCGATATTGAAAGCCTGCCCTTCTTAGAAGCTATTCGTCAAGTAAAGAAGGAAGTGGGTCGCAATGATGTGCTCTACATCCACGTTACCCTGGTTCCGTATATTTCCGCAGCTGGTGAGCTCAAGACCAAGCCCACCCAGCACAGCGTTAAGGAGCTGCGCAGCATCGGTATCTCTCCTGATATCATCGTCTGCCGCAGCGAGAAACCCATTTCCAAGGAAATGCGTGAGAAAATGGCTATGTTCTGCGACGTGGACCCGGATGCTGTTATTCAAAACCTGACGGCTAAGAGCATTTATGAGGTGCCCATGCTGATGGAGGAGCAGGGCTTGGATAGTATCGTGCTGCGTAAGCTGGACATGGAGGACAAGCCTAAGGATATGAGCGGTTGGCACGATATGGTCGCTCGTATCTTAAAGAAGTACGACCGTAAGG
>JBJDXC010000050.1:0-3879 GCA_051866475.1 Phascolarctobacterium sp. | reverse complement strand
GGAAGTAAGTGAAATGCTGACCGCAGCTGCAAATTATGGCTTCCCCATGCTGATATCTTGCTATTTGCTAGTGCGCATGGAAAACAAAATTGACCAGCTCAGCGCCAACATTGACGCTCTGACCAGAGTCATCGCAGCAGCTAAATAAGAATAACAAAACAAGCCCCTGTTTTACGTACAGGGGCTTTCTACTAAACTAAAATAGCAAGATACCGAGCTTGCGAGGCGAAGAGGGGCAACGCCAAACAATTAGGTTAACTACTAACCCTTCAATAAACAAAAGGAGGAACACATGATGGAATTACAATTAGTACAAAACGAGCAATTTAAGGTACGCAAGACTGAATACGAGGGCGAGACCTGGTTCGTAGCTCGCGACGTAGCGCAGATCTTGGGCTACAAGAACCACACCGCCTCCATTCCTAGGCACGTAGAAGAGGACGACAGGCTCAACGTTACCCTGGACACCCCCTATGGACAGCGCGTAACCACCCTTGTCAACGAAATCGGCGTCTATTCCCTAGTGCTGGGCAGCAAGCTTCCCGAAGCCAAAGCCTTCAAGCGTTGGATTTGTAAAGAAGTTATTCCCTCCATCAGAAGCACTGGTGCTTATATGACTGCCGAGACCTTGGCCCAGGTACAGGGTAATCCAGAGGCACTGACAGAGCTTACCACAAGGCTCGCAGAGATGCAGACCAAATACCAGGAAACCTTAAGGCTTGTACAGCAGCACCAAAAAACTATCGACCAACAGGGCCAGCTTATCGAGCGCAAAAACGCCTATTTTATCCGCAACAAGCCCCGCATCGACTTTGCCAAGGCCGTATATGAAAACAAGACCGCCATCCTCGTAGGAGAAATGGCCAAGCTACTGGCCCAAAACGGCATTGAAATCGGGCAAAACCGCTTCTTTGAGTGGCTGCGCCAAAACGGCTACCTGCAGAGCAAGCAGGGGGAAATGTGGAATGTGCCCTACCAAAAATGTATTGAACAGGGTATTTTTATCATCAAGGAGAATGTTACCACCGATAATCGTGGCAAGGAGCTCATTACCCGCACCCCCATGGTAACCGGTAAGGGCCAAAGATATTTTATTAGCAAATTCTTGGAGACCAAGGACGAGGAAGCTCTGGCAGCCATTAATGAAGAAGAGCTGATGCTCCAAAGTAAAGATAATCTGGAGCCCATCGGTAGCGACGTGGCGGAACTAGAGGGTATTGACGACAAGCTAGATGAATTAGAGGGTATAGATAATGAAGGAAATGAAAACATCCAAGGCCTTGCAGCTCCTGCAGCTGGCGCTCAGCCTAGCCAAACGTATCTGGAGCTGGAAGCAATCGCATAAATGAAAAAACTTAAGCCCACAGCTGCAACCTTTGCCAAAGCTGTGGGCTTTTTGTCTCTTGTCAATGCACAATCGGTGCGATTTAGACTCCTACTCGCTAACGCGGTAGGAAACTTATGTTTGCTTTTAACTTTACCGCAGAGCCTCCTTCTTTTCAGGCAGCTCCAAGCGAAAGAAATCGTACAGCGTCTGCGCGGCGGTGCTGTTCATACCCTCCACCGCCGCCAACTCCTCCACGCTGGCCGCCTTCATGGCGTCCAGCGTCTTGAAGGCCTTCCACAGCGCCTGCCGGCGCTTGGGCCCAATGCCTTCCACGTGATCCAGCACCGAGACGAGATTCCGCTTCCCGCGCAGCTTGCGGTGAAAGGTAATGGCAAAGCGATGGGCCTCGTCACGAATACGCTGAATCAGATGCAGCGCCGCGCTGTCGCGGTCCAGCAGAATGCTAGTGCTCTGGTGCGGAATAAAGATTTCCTCCTCACGCTTGGCTAGGCCCACCACGGGCAAATCCGCCAAACCTAGGCCACGAATAACCTCCAAGGCCGAGCTCAGCTGGCCCTTACCACCGTCAATTACCACTAGATTGGGCAAATCCTCGTAATCCTTGTAGCGGCGGTACACGACCTCCTGCATGGACTTAAAATCGTCCGGCTTGCCCTCGGCAGAGACGATTTTATACTTGCGATAATCCTTCTTGCTGATGCTGCCATTACGAAAAACAACCATGGAAGCCACGGTCTCGCTGCCCTGGGTATGGGAAATATCAAAGCAGTCCATACGCTCTAGGGAATGCTCTAAGCCCAATGCCTGCTGCAGCTCCTCCGCTGCCTGCTCGTCATTTTTCAGGGACAAGCTGCCCTTGCGCAGCCGCTCCTGCAGCAGCTTCAGGGCATTGTCATTGGCCAGCTGCAGCAGCTCCCGCTTCACGCCCCGCTGGGGCTGGATAAGCTCCACCTTGCGCTCCGCCTTCTGGCGCAGCCACAGCTCAATGAGCTCCTGCTCCTCTGCCTCCGGCAGCTGGGGTAGCACTATTTCCCGGGGAATAAAGGTGGCCTCGTTGTAATATTGCTTGAGAAAGGCCGTCAGCACCTCCTGGGGTGCCTCGCCCCCGTCCTGCAGGAAGAAATTATCCCGTCCGATGAGCTTGCCCTTGCGCACGAAGAAAATCTGCAGGCAATTGCCCGTCATATCCTGAGCAAAGCCGATGACATCCATATCGCCACCGTTATTGGTCACCGCCTTTTGGGACTCGTTGAGCCGCTCCACCGCCTGCAGCTGGTCCCTGAGCCGCGCCGCCTCCTCAAAGGCGTACTCCTCCGCCGCCTCCTGCATGCGCTGCTTCAAATCCCGCTCCAGCTCCGCTGTGCGCCCGTCCAGCACCATGCACACGGACTTAATCATCTTGCCGTACTCTTCCTTGGAAACATAGCCCGCACAGGGCGCCAGACAGCGCTTGATGTGATAATTCAGGCAGGGCCGGTCCGGGTTCATCTTGCGACAGGTGCGCAGGGGAAACATGCTTTTTAAAAGCTTCATGGTGGCGTACATGGCGCCTGCGTCCGCATAAGGGCCGTAGTATTTGGCCCCATCACGGCTCAGCCGCCGGGTCATATGCAGACGCGGGAAATCCTCCTGCATTGTCACCTTTAAATAAGGATAGGTTTTATCGTCCTTCAGGCTAATATTATAGCGAGGACGGTATTTTTTGATTAAATTGCACTCTAAAATCAGGGCCTCCACCTCGCTGGAGGTGACGATGGTTTCGATTTCCGCAATCTTGGCCACCATGGCCTTTACCTTGGGGGTGTGGCTGGCCAAATTACGAAAATAGCTGCGCACGCGGTTCTTCAGCACCACGGCCTTGCCCACGTAAATAACCTTGCCCTCCGCGTCGTGCATCAAATAGACGCCGGGCTTGTCCGGCAGCACCGCCAAAGCATTTTTGATATTGTCGTTGAAGCCCTCTGCTAGCTCACTCATTGATACCACCCATTGCGCTTGGCCTTGGCCAGCTCCTGCTTGATATATTGGCCCGTGTAGGATTTTTTCACCTTGGCTACCTCCTCCGGCGTACCGCAGGCTACGAGAGTGCCGCCCTTGTCGCCGCCCTCAGGACCCAAATCGATAATATAATCGGCCACCTTAATCACATCCAGATTGTGCTCGATGACGATGACGCTGTCGCCGCCTTCTACGAGGCGCTGCAAAACCTCCAGCAGCTTGTGCACATCCGCAATGTGCAGGCCCGTGGTGGGCTCGTCCAAGATGTACACCGTGCGACCGGTGCTGCGGCGGGAGAGCTCCGTGGCCAATTTCACGCGCTGAGCCTCACCACCGGAGAGAGTGGTAGCCGCCTGACCCAAGTGGATATAGCCAAGGCCCACATCCTGCAAAACCTCCAGCTTGCGGTAAATGCGGGGCAAATTTTTGAAGAATTCGCAGGCCTCGCTGACTGTCATATCCAGCACTTCCGCAATATTCTTGCCCTTGTAATGGACCTCCAAGGTGTCGCGATTATAGCGGGCGCCGTGGCA
>JBJDXC010000049.1:0-18941 GCA_051866475.1 Phascolarctobacterium sp. | reverse complement strand
CCAAGGAGCTGGTGCGTGTGCAAGGTGGGTACACCTTGGTGCGCGAGGGCCAGGTATTGGGCACGGTGCCGCTGAATATTTGTGGGTTGATGAGCAGTGCGCCTACGGAGGAGCTGATTAAGAGCCTCGAGAAAATAGCAGCGTTGGCCCACGCCCAAGGCGTGCCAGACAATATTGACCCGTTCATTAGTCTAAGCTTTATGGCCTTGCCAGTTATACCTAGGTTAAAGATTACTGATATGGGTATGTTTGATGTGGATAAGTTTGAGTTTGTGAAGTGAGGTAGCATGCATAAATTAGCTTCAAAATTAATCGTTTACCGCAATTTGCCTGCGGATAATATTTTGATGCCGCTGGCTGAGGTGTGCGCCGAGGTAGAGAGCGGTAGTTATGAAAAGGAGGCAGCGATTGGCAAGGTTTATGACCAGATCCATAAGCTGCTGGATATTGCCACTGTGTATGGCTTTAATAAGAATTTGTGGCATAATTATTTGACTTATCTTTTGGTGAGCGTGGAGACGCCCTTTGCCATTACCTGCGAGAAGGAGGGTGCCTGCGAGGGCAGTGTTAATGCACTGGCCTTAAATGATTTTGCCATTTTTAAGGCGCTTTTTGACTATGACTTTACTGCTTTGGAAAAGGCATTAGGGATTAATTGCTTTGACATCATCACTAATTATCGGGCTGTGGCCAAGAAGGAAACGCGCTTTAACAAAAATATCAGCGAAAAGGTGCAGGGCCTGAGCGAAAAGCTGGAGCAGGCTACCTCAGCTGAGGATTTTTATGGGCTGGTAACTGATTTTTACAAGGCTTATGGTGTGGGTAAGCTGGGCCTTAATAAGGCCTTTCGTATTGACCATAAGGGCAGTGAGGTGGAGCTGGTGCCCATTTCTAACACTGAGCTCATTACCTTTGATGATTTGATTGGCTATGAGCGACAAAAGCAGGCGCTGCGGGAGAATACGGAAGCCTTCGTGGAAGGTCGTCCTGCCAACAATGTGCTGCTCTTTGGCGATAGCGGTACCGGCAAATCCAGTAGCATTAAGGCTTTGATTAACCAATATTATGATCAGGGCCTGCGCATGATTGAGATTTATAAGCATCAATTCCAGGATTTGTCCGCTATTATTGCCCAAATCAAGAGCCGCAATTATCGCTTTGTCATCTACATGGATGACCTCTCCTTTGAAGAATTTGAGACAGAGTATAAATATCTGAAGGCTATTATCGAGGGCGGATTAGAGGTGCGTCCTAATAATATCCTGATTTATGCTACCAGCAATCGTCGTCATCTGATTAACGAGACCTGGAAGGATCGCAATGATGTGACTCACAATGAGGGTATTTATAAATCCGATACCATGCAGGAGAAGCTGAGCCTTGTAAATCGTTTTGGCTGCACCATTTACTATGGTCAGCCCGACCAAAAGGAATTCTACAATATCGTGGTAGAGCTGGCCCATAAGGCAGGGCTTACCTTGAGTGATGAGGAGCTTTGCGCTGAGGCCAAAAAGTTCGAGCTTCATCATGGTGGCGTTTCCGGACGTACGGCACAGCAATTTATTAATTATATATTGGGGGTAAAAGGAATAGAAAAAGTGTAAAGTGATTTACGAATTTGTGGGGTAAAAAGGGTATAAGATATGCTACAATTTTTTTATAAAACAATCAAGGACAGAAGCTTTGCTTTAGAAGCAAAGAATATTGATGTTTTTTCGGAAGAGCTGGAGCAATTATTAGGGAAATCATCCATGAAGCACGAGGATTTGCTGAAGCTTCGCTTACTAGCAGAAACAGTGCTGATCAATTGGATGGCTTCGGGCGCGGAGGATGCGGAGGTTAAGTTTCAGCTTTTCAAGCTAATGGGGCGCACTCACTTGGAGTTGTCCATGGAGGGAGAGCCCATTAATCCTTTGGAGGAATGGGATAAGTTTGAAGTTCCCATGCAGTTTGCAGAAATGATGAACTCCTTCCAAAGCGAGATTGGCATTACGCCTGTTTATAGCTATGCCAATGGTTGTAATACAGTAAAGTTTAAACTGCCTGAAAAAGAGCTTTCTCCCTTGGCCAAAACAGGCTCTGCTGCTGCTTTGGCCTTGGTTACCTATGGAGTTTGCTCCCTGATGCCGCCAGAATGGGCGAGCTTTATCAGCAAAGAGGTTTTTGAGCCCACCTTTAATATGTTTATGGGCCTGATGTCCATGCTAGCTACTGTCATGGTGTTTGCATCTATAACCTCCAGTACGGTTGGTATGGGAGATAAAGCGTTGCTCAACAAGTATGGCAAGGGAGTGTTCTTGAATTTTCAGATCCTTAATTTTTGCTTTACGGCTTTGACAATCATTCTTTGCAGCTTGGTGTTTGGCATAGTGTCCGGTAGTAGCGTGGTCAATGCTGCTTTCTTAGTAGAGGTATACAAGATTATTTTGGGAATAGTGCCGAACAATCTTATTAAGCCTTTTTTAGATGCCAACACATTGCAATTATTGTTTATGGGTATTGCTTTTGGCTGCTTCCTATTAACTTACAAGGATGAGACTGACAGCCTGATTAAGACAATTTATCAGTTTAATTTCGCCATTACCAAGCTGCTTGCAGCAGTCTGCAAAAAGATGCATTATGCGGTGTATTTGAGCTTAAGCATGATGCTGTTGAATGGCTCGCTGAATAAAGTTATTGGTGCGACAAACATCATTCTTTTTGAATGTGGCATGAACTGCGTTCTGGTTTTGGCGACCTTTGCTTGGGTAAGCTGGAAATGCCGCTATAGCTTTTGGCAGATGCTGAAGGATTTTTTGCCTGTAGGATTAACGGGATGCACTACCGCTTCTAGCATGGCAACTATGCCGATCATCAGTGAGATTTGTAGTACCAAGTATAAAGTTAATCAAAAATTTATGAATTTTGGTGTACCCATGTCCGTGATTTTTGGCAAATCCTCTACAGGAGTGTATTTGTCCGTAATTGGTTTGTACTTTGTCAAGACATATGGCTTAGAGGTTAATCTGACGCAACTAGTTTCTATTTGCGTGCTGATAACGCTGATGTGTTCGGCAACACCGCCAGTACCTGGTGGGGGTATAATTGTTCTGACCATGGTTTTTCAACAATTAAATTTGCCTAAGGAAGCTATTGCCGTGCCTATTACTCTAGATATTATCTTTGATATGCTTGATACTGGCTGGGCCACTTATTTGTGTGGTGCCGAGGTAGTCTATCTGGAGCGAAAATTGGGTAAGGAATAACACCAGCTACTATCATATATTGGATGGTATAACTTTTTTATAAAAAAGGAGGCGTTGTTATGACAATCTTTACAGAAAAGCAATTTCAGGCCGAGGAAGCTAAGCTGCCTGAAATATTGGGCTGGGTTGAAGAGATTACCATGGAATATCTGAGCATGGATGCAGCCTTGAAAATGCAGTTGGCTGCCGAAGAAGCTATAGTAAATGTGTGTAAATATGCGTATGAGGGATTGGATGTTGCAGATAAGCCTTTAAAAATTAGCTTGGGGGAGGATGATGAATCCGTTTTTTTAGAGCTGGAGGATAAGGGGCGACCCTTTAATCCTTTAGAAAACATTAGCGCTGACCCCACTCTTTCCTTTGAGGAGCGTGAAGAGGGCGGCTGGGGGCGCACTTTGATTCTTAAAATGACATCCAAGGCAGTGTATGACTATATTAAGCCTCGCAATATTCTACGCTTGGAAGAAAAAAATGAATCGGGACAAATGCCGAATTTTGCAGATTTGCTGGAAGAGTAAAGGAATGAGTGCCTATGCGATTAGAAAAAGAGGCGTCTTTCAGCAGCAAGGTGGGATTAATCCAGCTCATAGCAACGGTCATCATCTATAGTGTTTTGGTATTGCTAGGGCAAAGGGGACTCACTTTTTTGGGTAGCTGGCAGTTTAGCTTTTCCGCTTTTATTCCCATAGTGGCAGGAATTCTCTTTGGCTTACCAGGAGCTTTGGGTAGTGCTTTAGGAGCAATGTTGAACTATGAGGGAAATCTGGACCAGTGGTATTTTATGCTGGCCGAGGGTTTGCTAAGCTTTTTGCTTGGCTATGCTACCTATCGTTTATGGTATGGTTACCAGAGCAAAAAAGCCACACTTTATATTTACAATAATCGAACCTTTGTCAAATTTACGAAGATCCTGCTGTTTAATGCCTTCAATGCGGCGGTTTTGTTTGGCATACAAATGAAGCTGCAAACGGCGTTGGGTGATAATTTGGATATTGGTATCAGGTTTTTCAACATCTTTGAGCTGTCTGCACTTTTAGGAGTTCCCTTGATCCTGCTGTGGGATCGGAATACCAGTGTGGAATATTATAGACCCATGGATAAAGCATCTGGTAAGGGCTATTATCGACAGGCGGGTATGACCTTACTGACTATAGAGTGCGGATATTTAATTCTTAATCAGTTGGAGATGGTTACTCATAGCATTGCTGTTACAGTACTGTTGTCAGGCTTGTTCCTGTGGCTGTATATTGCCACTATTCCTTCCACCTATAACTTTCATCACGAGGAAAAAGATGGTTTTAATTCGCTATCAGCAGTCTTAACTATGAAGCTGCTTTTGGGAGCGGACATCTTAGTACTTTGCTTTGCAGGCTATACTCTTTATGAGGATTATGAGCTTATTTCCCTGCTGCATAGTAATTATACCTGGTTTTTTATTCTGGGACGCTTATTTAACAGTGTTATTATCGTGTTAGCAGGTGTCTATTATATTCTTAAGATTTCAGAGAAGAATATGACGCAGCCTATAAAGCAGCTAAGTATTAAGGCTAGCAATTACTTGCAAACAGGGGAGCTCTTGCTAGAGGCTCAGGCTGGTGCGCAGAACGTGGAAACTCTATCTGCTTATAACGAGATTGATCTTGCGCAGGTTGCCTTAGGCAAAATGAGTCGGGACATTAGTGAACATTTGGAGCATTTAGAAGAAGCTGTCAGTGAAAAACAAAATGTTGCATCACAAGTGGAAATTGCCTCTATTATTCAACAGGGAGTGCTACCAAAGCTGCAGCTGGTCAATAAGCAACTATCAGGGTATAGAGTGGCAGGCGATATGAGGGCTGCGCGCATGGTGGGTGGCGATATGTACGAATGCTTTCGCTTAGATGAGGAGCATTTACTGGTGATGGTGGCAGACGTGTCCGGCAAAGGCATTCCGGCAGCTCTGTTTATGATGATTACCCAGGCTCTGGTGAAGCAGAATGCACTTCTTTATAACCCAGGGAGAATATTGGAGCAGACCAATAATGCTCTTGCTAAGCGTAATGAGCAGGGTATGTTTGTTACCATGTGGCTGGGAATTTTAGAGCTGAAAACCGGAAAGATGACCTATGCCAACGCCGGGCATAATCCACCTCTATTAAAGAATCCTAAGGACGCATCTGCTCAATGGATTGATGCTCTGTCCGGCTTGGTGCTGGGCCTTATGGAGGATATGGAGTATGAAAACTATGAGTTGACCCTCGATGAGGGTGGAAAGCTATTCTTGTATACGGATGGCTTTAACGAAGCAGAAAATGCATCGGAAGAGTTTTTTGGCAATGAGCGCCTACAGCAGGCCTTTGTACAGGCTGGCTCTGCCAAGGAGATCGTTGATGCTGTGGAAGGCTTTGTGCAGGATGCGACTCAAAGTGATGATATGACCTATTTGTGGCTTCAGCGTGAAGCAAGGGAGGTGTCTTGATGGATTTAAGACCTGTTCCTAAAATTAGCAGCTCAGAGGGCTTGCAATACATGGCATTGACAGCTGCTGTCTACGGTGTTTTGATGCTGGTAGGGGACTATGCCCTTGAGATTTTGCCGGGCCTACAAATTCGTTTTGCAGCCTTTATTCCTGTTGTGGCGGGGATGCTGCTAGGATGCATTGGTGCTTGTGGAGCATTTTGTGGATGCTTTTTGGTCGAACTTTGGCAAACAGGCTCTTGGCAAGCAGCTTTAGGCTTTGCAATATTGAGCTTCTTTTGGGCCTACTTGCCCTACAAGCTGTGGTTTGGTATTCGTAGCAGCAATGCGACGCTCTATATTTATAATAAAGCGACCTTTGCTAAATTTATATTAATAGTTGCTGTGATTGCCTTCAACTATGCTGCCACAAGCGTAGCCTTAATCGATTTGCTGTATCCTAATAGTGTTGCGAGTGTAGACAAGCTATTTCTACATTTCTCCAATAACTTCGATTTTACAGTTCTCTTAGGAATCCCACTACTATTTTATATTCGCAATAATAGTAGCACTGTTTTCTATGAAAAGGCAGCTGCCAAGCCCACAGGTGGGTATCAAGTGCAGGTATTGGCTATAGTAACGCTTTTAAGCATAGGCTCTGTTTCGTTGGAGCTTTTAGAAATAGCGCAACCATTATTTACATGCTTGTTTTTAATCTGTGCTATGCTTGGTTTTGCCTATGTGGCCACCATTCCTTCGCATTATCTGGTTTCAGATTTAGAAAAAAGTAATTTCCGTTCTGTTTCAGCGGAGCTTACGATTTCTTTAATTAATCTAGCCACCATTACCATTATCGTCATTGTTATTTCCTCTGTTATTTATAGTTATCAGGGCTTACAAAGCTTGCAGGATTTGGAGCAATGGCGCAAGTTTTATGGTAAGCTTTTCTTAGTACTCAATTTGGGCTTGGTGTGCATCTTTTTATTGCTCAAGTATATTGAGGTTTTCATTATCGGAAAGCTGGAGGGACTGGCAGAAGGGCTCCGGAATTATGTGCACACGGGAGAGATAGAGCAGACCTCTAAGGAGCTAGAACAGCTTGCTGGGAGAGTTCATCGCAATGAGCTGGAGGTTTTAGAGGGGTGTTTGGCTAGGCTTAAGCTGGATATCAATCGGTATTTGCTTAGCTTAACCAAAACACTGCAGGATAAGCATAAGTTACAGAGCCAGCTGGATATTGCTGAAAATATCCAAAAGGGTATGTTGCCCAAGCTGGAGGATGTGAATGCTACTCTTAAGCAGGCACAGCAACCTTATACACTGGCAGGTGGCATGAGTGCTGCTAAAACCGTTGGTGGCGATATGTATGATTGTTTACTTTTGGATACTGATCATCTGCTGGTGATGATTGCCGATGTTGAGGGTAAAGGACTACCGGCTGCTCTCTTTATGGTGGTAACCCAGGCTTTGCTTAATAACTCAGCCAATGTGCCCAATCCTGCTATGATTTTGGCAATGGCTAACCAAACTCTATCTAAAGAAAACAGGAACCAGTTTTTTGTTTCCATGTGGCTTGGAATTTTGGAGTTGTCAACAGGAAAAATAAGCTATGTGAATGCTGGTCATAAACCGCCACTAGTACGTACTAACAAGGGTGTTGTGAGACGCCTTGATACTGTTTCCGGGCCAGCTTTAGGGAATCGAAATGCAGTTTATGATAATCTGGAAATAGTTTTGCAGTCCGGAGAAAGGCTTTTCCTGTACACGGAAGGCTTTAGCGATAGTGTGAATGCTCATCAAGAGGCCTTTGGCTTAGATAGACTTGAGCAGGCTGTGGGCAAAGCTGTCGAGCCTGATGATGTTATTGCTGCTGTTAACGCATTTATGGACGGAGCTGAGCAGGTGCATGATATGACTTATTTGTGGCTGGAACGGGTATGAATAACATTTTTATGCAAAACAAAGAAGAATAGATGGTCAAATTAAGTTTCCTATGGTATAATTTTGCTAAAAGATGATTAAAAATGCTTTGATACTAAAGGAGATTCGCTCTATGGAAATTAAGCTTCTTGATACTAATAAGCCCACACAGCTAGCCGTGCTTGGTCGCGTAGATACTGTTACTGCTGATGATTTTTTTAAAGCAATAGATGCCATTTTGCAGGAATATCCACAGGATATGGAGTGGGATTGCTCGGAGTGGAAATTCCTTAGTAGCGCTGGATTGCGTGTTTTGTTCATGTTAGTGAAGAAAACAAAAATGCTTAAGACCAGTATCACGCTTAAGCATTTGGATAAGAATGTGTATGAGGTTTTGAAAATCTCCGGCTTTACGACTTTTTTAAATATTGAACCTTGAGTGTTTGTGTTGGACAAAAATAGACCGTACTAGCTATGTGAAAGTAGTTAGTACGGTTTTCTTTCCTAGTGGCTTCGTTCAGTTACCCCAGCGATGATACACATATTCAGCCAAGCTTTGGGAGGGCTTTTCAAAAAGATGATAAAAGGCTATTGCTAAAAGCTGTGTGATGACAACACAAATGGCGAAGCAAAGGACAAAGCTTTGTTGGGGACTTGCGGTTATCGACATAAAAAAACAATACAGCGGTAGGCTCATGGAAAAGAGTACCCAAATCTGCACTAAAAGTACGGAGAATGTATATTTAGCTTGTTGGACTAGGAAAGGCCTGGATAGTATTCTTTGCAGCCAAGTGCTCAGCAACACTCCTAAGACGAGCAGTGCAGCACCTAGGGAACATGTATAGAAAGTGGTAATGTATTTGGGTAAAATTACATCGGGGAGAATGGCAATGAAAATGCCTAGTACAATAAGCACTAATCCAAGGATATTTTTCTGCTCACTTTTGAGAGATATTTTATCCAAATAATGTACATAAAAATCACCACAGGCAATGCCAAGGATGAAGGAGGCATAGGTGGGATAGCTAATTAGTAGGGGAATGCTTGCTACATAAAGGGGAAGCCGGAAGCGGCTGTTGCCAAAAAGTGCTAGTAGAGCTAGGGTGAGCATGGAGCCCAGGAAGATAATGTACATACACCAAATAATCGTAAGGACTTGTCCACAGTTTTCAAAATAGCATTGGACAAAGGAATGCCATAGTAAGGCAGGTAAAGGCATAACAACGGGCTCAATAGCTGCACACCAAGAGGAATTGTTGAGCTCAGCCATGCTTTGGAAATCCAAAAAACCCCCAATATGGAGATAATGAGTCGCCAGAATAGCTACTCCAACCGGCAGTAGGAAACGAAAATAGCGCTTGATGGCTTGACGCTGTAGTACTTCGTAGGGAGCTTTGGCTTTATAAAAAGCAATGGTGGGGAACATAGCTATTAAGACAAAAAAAGTGAAAAGCGAAAACGATGTATTGGTGAACAATGAAAGTGGCAGGGCATCCATAAAGGCTTGATAGCGCTCTGCTAGTGGGTATTTAGAGCCATAGCCTATAAACCCTGCTGGAAAAAAGGCAAGGGTAAAATGCAAAAGCATGACTAAATAGCACATAATAAGCTTTAAGCTGTCAAGATAGTCAATATGTGATGTAGCTTTGCTAGGCAAGTTCATAGTTGCTGCTCCTTAAAAATGTTTATTATAGAAGCTTAATTCTATATCTTGAATAAAATTCCTGCTCTAGGAAGAAATTATTTCTTGCTTCTCGAAGGGTGCCGCTTTAAGTAGCTTCGCAAAGAAAAATTTTCTGCGTCTCTGTTCATTTGACCACTGTTATGCTAAAATATAGCTATCTTTGATTTGAAAATGAGGAGGATTTATCCAATGAAAAAAGTATTACGTTATCTTTTGATGACTGTTTTGGTAGTGTGCTGCTCCATTCCCTGCCTGCATGCTGCTGAGGCTGCCACTGTAGCCCTGTTGCCCTTGATTAATAATGTGGAGGGCGATGAGCTGGCCAACAAGGTATATTATAATAATGCTATCAAGGCCTTGAAATCCCAGCCCGGCTTTGTGGTTATCGAAAACAACAAGCTCAATCAGGCTATTGATAACTCCAAGTATGCTGAGGCCGGCATGAGCCAAGGAGTTTTAGCTAAGATTGCTAAGGAAGGCGATGTGGATATCGTTTTCGTAATGCAGCTGGATCGACTGGCTAAAAAGCCCATGCACCGCGTTGGCGAGCGCATGGTGAAGCTGGATCTTTTGGGTAAGGCAGCAGCCTACAATCGTTTGAATGGTGTGTATTATACTCATACCGTGCGCGGGGACAAGGAGATTGATGAAACCCTGACCTCTCGCTGGGATTGGGAGCATGAAGAATTTGGTCGTGCTGTACGCGTAGAAATCAGCCGCGCTCTGCGTGCTAAATAAGCTTTGCTAGAGCTCTAAAATTTGCAGAGATTATAACTGGAAGAGACTATCCGCGAGGGTGGTCTCTTTTTTTGCGCAGGTTGTAGTAATAAGTACATTTATCCCTTGGGGAGACATGCACTTTACAC
The DNA here is from genome assembly GCA_051866475.1 of Phascolarctobacterium sp. Classification (GTDB taxonomy): domain Bacteria; phylum Bacillota; class Negativicutes; order Acidaminococcales; family Acidaminococcaceae; genus Phascolarctobacterium_A. The sequence goes on along the minus strand of JBJDXC010000049.1, from coordinate 8,790 downwards.
AAAAGCAGGCTAATCGGAGGGGATGAATGTTTCGCAAGAGGATAAAATTATGCTATAATAATAAGTAAGAATTTAAATTTTTGGGGAGGTTTTTTGATGTTTGCAAGTATCGTTGGCGCAATCAGTAATTTTATGTACAGCTACCTTCTGATCGTGATGCTGGTGGCTGTGGGCCTGTACTACACCCTGCGCACCCGCTTGGTGCAGCTGCGCATGTTTAGGGAGACTATTCGCGTAATTTTGGAGAAGCCTGTGGGCGAGCATGCCGTTTCTTCCTTCCAAGCTCTGATGGTTTCTACTGCGTCCCGTGTAGGTACGGGCAATATTATTGGTATTTCCACAGCCATTTGCTTGGGCGGCTATGGTGCTGTGTTTTGGATGTGGGTTATTGCCATCGTAGGCGGTGCCTCTGCCTTCATTGAAAGCACCTTGGCCCAGATTTATAAAAAGCGTGGTCAGCTAGGCAGCTATGGTGGCCCTGCTTATTATATCGAGGCTGCGCTGGGCAGCAGAGCCCTAGCGGTCATCTTTAGCATCGCCTTGATTGCCACCTATGGTGTGGGCTTTAATATGCTCTGCGCTTATAATCTGCAGTCCACCTTTATCGCCTATTCCTTCTATAGTCCTGAGACCACTCCCTGGATTATCGGTGGCATCTTGGCCGTTTTAGTAGGCTACTGCCTCTTCGGCGGCGGTCGCCGCGTGATTTTGGCAACCTCTACTCTGGTGCCTATTATGGGCGTTATCTATATTTCTGTAGCCTTTGTTTTGACTCTGATCAATATCAATCAATTGCCCGCAGTTTTGGGCAAAATCTTCAGCCAAGCCTTTGATTTTCAGGCTATCTTCTCCGGCTTTGCCGGCTCCTGCGTCATGTTTGGTATCAAGCGCGGCCTGTATTCCAACGAGGCCGGCGTGGGCTCTGCTCCTAACGCTGCCGCTGCTGCGGATGTATCCCATCCCGTCAAGCAGGGCTTGGTGCAAATGCTGTCCGTATTTATCGATACCCTTTTGATATGCACTGCAACCGCTTTTATGTGCATGACCTCCGGCGTGGAGCCTGTGAAAGAATTGGCCGGTGCCCCCTATGTGCAGACCGCGTTGGCTGCTTCCATGGGCGGTGTGGCTAAGGTGTTCATCACTGTATCTATGGTGCTTTTCGCATTTACCACTTTGCTGGGCAATCTCTATTATGTGGACAACTGCTTTGCCTACATTATGAAGGCAGTGCCCGGTCCTACCTTTAATATGGTTTATCGCATCATTGCCTGCGTGGTTATTTTTATCGGCGCTGGCTCCAGCATGGGCCTCATGTGGGACTTGGCCGATGTGCTCATGGGCTGCATGGCCATCATTAACCTGCCTGTAATTTGCATGCTGGGTGGTCCTGCTTTGAAGGCTATGGATGATTACTCCAAGCAACGTGAGGCAGGCAAAAATCCTGTGTTCGTAGCTCGCTCCATTGGTATTACCCAAAAGCTGGATTATTGGCAGGAGTAAAATTTAATATACTTTAATCTGAGTTAAATATTGCGGCTGATACTTCTTTATGCAAGAAGCAGCCGCAATTTTTTACAAATATTTTTTGTCGGCTAGCAGTAAAAATCCGATTTGTGTAGAATATACACTAGGAAAAGCAATTTTAGGTCAAGGTTGTTTTGTGTTTTTATGTCCCAAAGGAGGGAATGCAATGATTTATAATTATTATCCTGGCTGTACGCTTTCTACGAAGGCGCAAAAGCTGGATAGGGCGGCGCGGCGTGCGGCTGAAGCCTTGGGCTTCCCCTTGGTGGAGCTGCCTGAGTGGCAGTGCTGCGGTGCTGTGTATCCCATGGCTCCTGATGCTATTGCGGAGCGTCTCAGCGCAGTGCGAGCGTTGGCGGCTGCCAAGGCCAACGGTGGCGTGCTGGTAACGCTGTGCAGTGCTTGCCATCATGTGCTGAAGCGCGTGAATAATGATATGGCTACCAAGCCGGAAATCGCAGCCAAGGTGAATGCTTATCTGCAGCTGGAGGAGCCCTATCAGGGTGAGACTCAGGTTTTGCATTATCTGGAGGTTTTGCGTGACCACATTGGTTGGGCAGAATTGGCCAAACACGTTACTAATCACCTGAAAGGTTGTTCTGTCGGCGCTTATTATGGTTGTATGCTGCTCAGACCGGGACAAGTAATGGCCATGGATGACCCTGAACGTCCTAGAATTTTGGAGGATTTTCTTAAAGCCTTAGGTGCTACGCCAGTAGAGTATGCTATGCGCAACGAGTGCTGCGCAGGTTATTTGGCTATTACCAACAAAGCTATGTGTGAGCGTATGGTGGGTGAAATTAAGGGTAATGCAGCAAGCTGCGGTGCTCAGAAGCTGATTACAGCCTGTCCTCTGTGCGCTTATAATTTAGTAGCCAATGCTGCAGCCAATACCCTTCCTGTGTACTACTTTACGGAGCTTTTGGCAGAGGCTCTGGGTGTTGCTGAAGGAGGTGCAGAGTAATGGAGTTAACCGGTAAAGAATTGGCTGCTCAATTGCTGCGCCTTTCCGGCACGGACATAAGCCGTTGCGTGCAATGCGGTCGCTGCAGTGCCACCTGTCCCATGGGTGATAAAATGGACTTATTGCCCAGCCGTATGGTATGGGAGCTCATTAATGGCAACGGCGAAGAAATGCTGGCGGCTCGTTCGCCCTGGATATGCTTGTCCTGCATGGCCTGCGAGCAGCGCTGTCCCCGCGGCGTCAGCCCCTGCGCCGTTATGGAGGCTACTCGATTAGTAAGTATTCGCCAGCAAGGCGGCAACCGCCTGACGCCCGAGGCGCTGGAGCATTATCCTGCGGACATGCCCCAGCAGGCTTTAGTAGCAGCCTTTAGAAAATACAATAAATAGGAGGTGTCCTCGTGCAAAAAATAGGTGTTTTTGTTTGTTGGTGTGGCAGCAATATCGCCGGCACGGTGGATGTTGCCCAAGTAGTGGAGGCGGTGCGTCAGGTTCCTGACGTGGCCTACGCTGTTGATTATAAATATATGTGTTCGGAGCAGGGTCAGGAGATAATTCGTAACGCTGTGCATGACTACAAGCTGGATCGAATTGTAGTGTGCTCCTGTTCACCTCGCATGCACGAAGCCACCTTCCGCAAGTGTGCGGAAAGCGTGGGCATCAACTCTTATATGGTGGAGATTGCCAATATCCGCGAGCAGTGCTCCTGGGTATTGAAGGATAAGGCCGAGGCAACTGCGAAGGCAATTAAGCTGGCGAAGGCAGCTATTGCCAAGGTGCGCTTTAACAGTCCTCTGCACGCAGGGCAGAGCGATGTGGTAAAGCGGGCGCTGGTTATTGGCGGCGGTATCGCCGGCATCCAAACAGCGCTGGATATTGCCGAGGCCGGCTATAAAGTGGATATTGTGGAAAAGGAGCCCACCATCGGTGGGCGTATGGCGCAATTAGATAAAACCTTCCCGACGTTGGACTGCAGTGCTTGCATTTTAACGCCTAAGATGGTAGATGCAGCGCAGCATGAAAATATTACGCTCTATACTTATAGCGAGGTGGAGCAGGTAAGTGGTTATGTGGGCAATTTTGCTGTGACCATTCGCAAAAAGGCACGTAGCGTGAAGGCGGATATGTGCAGCGGCTGCGGCATTTGCACGGAAAAATGCCCCTCTCGCAGAACGCCCAGCGAGTTTGATATGGAGCTGAAAAATCGCGGCGCTATCTATATTCCCTTTGCCCAAGCCATTCCCAAGGTTCCTGTTATTGACCGTGAGGCCTGCATTAAGTTTAAAACCGGCAAATGTGGCATCTGCTCCAAGGTTTGTCCCTGCGAGGCCATTGATTATGAGCAGCAGGATGAATTAGTTACGGAAAAATATGGTGCCATTGTGCTGGCCACGGGCTTTGAGATGATTAATCTGGATAAATTTACTGACCTAGGCTGGGGCATCAGCAAGGATGTTATTTCCTCCCTGCAGCTGGAGCGCCTGACCAATGCGGCGGGTCCCACCGAGGGCCATTTGGTGTGCCCCTCCAGTGGTAAGGAGCCCAAGAAGGTTGTCATCGTGTCCTGTGTAGGCTCCCGTGATACCACCGAGCGCGGCAAAACCTATTGCAGCAAAATTTGCTGCATGTACAACGCTAAGCACGCTATGTACATTCGTGAAAAATATCCCAATGTGGATGTGACAGTTTTTTATATTGATGTGCGCACCCCCGGCAAGGGCTTTGACGAGTTCTATCGCCGAGCAGTGGAGGAATATGGCGTGCATTATGTGCGTGGACAGGTGGGCAAGGTTGTTGTGGATGGGGACGGCAAGCTCACTGTATTCGCCAGCGATTTAAATAGCGGTAAGCATTTGATGCTCTTCCCTGATTTGGTTGTTTTAGCCGGTGCTGTAAAGCCCAGTCCCGACGCTCGCAAGCTGGCTACTATGCTTACAGCTAGCATCGATAATGATGACTTCTATGTGGAGGCGCATCCTAAGCTGCGCCCTGTGGAAAGTCCTACCGCCGGAGTTTTCCTTTCCGGTATGTGCCAGGGCCCCAAGGATATTCCTGAGACTGTTTCCCAAGCAGGCGCCGCTGCAGCCAAGGTAATTGGCCTCTTAGCCAAGGATCATTTGGAGACCAATCCCTGCACAGCCATGTGCCATGAAAATATTTGCAGTGGCTGCAAGACCTGCGCCCATGTATGTCCCTACGGCGCTATTTCCTACGAGACCAAGCAGGTTATTACCTTGGCCGGAACGAGGGAAAATCGCACGGTGGCTGTGGTTAACGACGCTCTGTGCCAGGGCTGTGGTGCCTGCACCGTAGCCTGCCCCAGCACGGCTATGGACCTCAAGGGCTTTACCAATGAACAAATTTTGGCAGAGGTGGATGCATTATGTTAGAAAACAACACCTATGAACCGAAAATTGTGGCGTTTTGCTGTAATTGGTGCAGCTACGCCGGCGCCGACGGCGCCGGCACGGCCCGCAAAAATTACCCCGCCAATATTAAAATCATCAAGGTTCCCTGCTCCTGCAGGGTTAATCCCTTGTTCATCCTGCGGGCCTTCGCTCGCGGCGCCGATGGAGTTATCCTCTGCGGCTGTCATCCAGGCGATTGCCATTACACTACTGGCAATTATTTCACGCGGCGCCGCATGACGCTGCTCTTGGGCATGCTCAACTATTTGGGCGTGGCCGGTGACCGCTTTAGAGTGGAATGGGTCAGCGCCGCCGAGGGCGCGCGCTTTGCCCAGGTGATGAATGATTTTGCGGAGCATATTGCTTCCTTAGGAGAAAATGTAAAGTTGAGGGATTTGCGATGCGCGAAATAAGAAGGCTGATGCAGGACAAGGCCGCAGAGCTTTTGGCCAGCGGTGCTGTGGACAGGGTGCTGGCTTGGCGCAGCGGCGAATTCTTTTATGATAACGCTCCTGCCTTTTTTAGCAAAGCGGAGGAGTGCGCAGAAATCGTCTATGACGAGTTCTGTCCTGCTAATTTATGTAAATATCTTATCCAAACCAGTCGCAAGGGCCTCAAGACAGCAGTTTTTCTCAAGCCCTGCGATACCTATGGCGTGAACCAATTGTTGAAGGACAATCGCATTCAGCGTGAGCTAGTGCACGCTATTGGCACGCCCTGCAGTGGCATGCTGGATATCAAAAAGATTAAGGCTGCCGGTGCCAAGGCCATCGTGAAGGTCGAGGTTGAGGGCGATAAGGTTGTGGTAACCACCGCTTTAGGAGCAATTACTTTGAATAAGGCCGATGTGCTTTTGGATAAGTGTATCATGTGCAAGGGGAATGCATATAAAATAGCCGATGAGGAGCTGGGCGAAAAATTGGCCACGCCGGAATTTACAGGCGATAAATTTGCCGGTGTGAAGGCTATCGAGGCTATGAGCGACAGAGAGCGCTTCGCCTTCTGGCAGCAGGAGCTGAGCAAGTGCATTCGCTGCAATGCTTGCCGGGATATTTGTCCTGCCTGCACCTGCGAGCAATGCATTTTTGACCATCCCCAATCTCCGGTGGCTGGCAAGGCCTATGCGGACCCGGTGGAGGAGCAGCTCTTCCATATCATCCGCGCTTATCATGTGGCCGGACGCTGCGTGGGCTGCGGCGAGTGTGCCCGTGTATGTCCCCAAGGGGTAAAGCTGGGCCTGTTGAATATGAAATTTATGAAGGATATCAACACCTTCTTTGGGCCTTATCAAGCTGGTGCTGATGCGGTAACACCTGCGCCCCAGGTTGATTATAAGCTTAGTGACCACGAGGTTGATGTGGCAGTGAAGGGAGGCAAATAGAATGTACAAGATTAGTAAGGAAAATTTGCCCAAGCTTTACGCTGCCTTGGCTGAGGTTGGTCGCTTGCTGCTGCCTTGTCAAAATAAGGCTGGCAAGGTGGACTTCGCTCCCTATGCTGCTGATGCTCAGGTGGCTTTGGAGGCTCCTCTGACCTCGCGCTCTGCCAAGGATGTGTTCTTTCCCCAAGTGGAGCAGCTGTTGAAATTTCAGGTAGAGGGCAAGAAGCTTTCCTTGGAGCAGATTTTGCCTAGCGAGGAGACTGTTATCGTTTTGGGCGTGCGGGCCTGTGATGCACGCAGCTTCGACATTTTAGATAGAGTTTTTTTTAAGGAGCCAGTGGATTCTTATTATGCGGCTCGTCGTAAAAACACTGTGCTCATTGGTCTCGGCTGCAGTGCGCCTGAAGAGACCTGCTTCTGCCATGCCTTTGGCATTGATGCTACGAAGCCTGAGACGGATGTGCAGACCTGGCTTGTCAATGAAGATTTGTTCTGGAAGCCTGTGACGGCCAAGGGCGAGGAGCTCACTGCAAAGCTAGGCGCTTTGCTGGAGGAAGCAAGCGATAGCAAGCCCGTTGAAGAGCAAGGGGTGATGACGCAGAAGATTTTGAGTGTATTGCCCTTGCACGACTTCAAATTTAACGACAAGCTGCCTGCTAATGAGCTCAAGGTATTCAACAGCAAGGTTTGGGAAAAGCTGGCACCAAGTTGTCTTTCCTGCTGCACCTGTACCTACGTGTGCCCCACCTGCCACTGCTATGATATTCGCGATTATGAAGTGGCCGAGGGCAAAACTGAGCGCTTCCGCTGCTGGGATAGCTGCATGGTGAGCGATTTTACTAAGATGGCTCATGGCAATCCCCGCAAGAGCCGCTTAGAGCGCTTCCGCCAGCGTTATATGCATAAGCTGGTTTATTATCCCGAGAATAACGAGGGTATTTATTCCTGTGTAGGCTGCGGTCGCTGCCTGCAAAAATGCCCGGTAAATTTAAATATTGTGAAGGTAGCCAAAGCATTGGAGGTGAGCGACGATGTGTAATTGCCGTGATACTTTAATTCCCATGATTGGCGTGATTACCCATATTTGCGAGGAAACGGCAGATGTAAAAACCTTTAGAGTGGAGGCCTTGGGCGGGGGCAAGCTTTTTGAGCATATGCCAGGACAATGCGCCATCCTTTCCGTGCCCGGTAAGGGCGAGGCGATTTTTTCTATCACCTCTTCTCCAACTAATGAAAAGTATATGGAGTTTAGCATCAAGCGCTGTGGCAGTATTACGGACTTCCTTCATTTTGATGTGGAGGTGGGCCAGCAAATCGCCGTGCGCGGGCCCTATGGCAATCATTTTCCGGTGGAGGATAAGCTGAAGGGTAAGGATTTGCTCTTTATCGCCGGTGGTATCGGCCTTGCTCCCCTGCGCAGTGTGCTCAATTATATGCTGGACAAGCGTGCTGACTATGGCTCCATTGATTTGGTCTATGGCGCTCGCAGCAAGGAAGATTTTGTGCGCTATGAGGAGCTTACAGAGATCTGGCCCAAGCAGCCCGATACGAGAGTGCATTTGACTATCGATAGACCTCAGGAGGGCTGGGACGGCAATGTAGGCTTTGTACCGGCTTATTTGAAGGCCTTGGAGTTTACGCCGGACAAGACGGTGCTGCTCTGCGGACCGCCGATTATGATTAAGCTGTGTTTAGCTGCATTAATCGAAATGGGCTTTAGCAAGAGTCAAGTGTACACCACCTTGGAGCTGCGAATGAAGTGCGGCGTGGGCAAGTGTGGTCGTTGCAACATCGGCAAAAAATATGTCTGCAAGGACGGGCCGGTGTTTACCTGCGACCAGCTTGATGAAATGCCGGACGAGTATTAAGTAAATGAGAATCAAATCATTAGCAAACATCTGCTCAGCGAAATTTCTTAACGCGAATTTCGTGGGGTTCAATTGGCCTCTGCGGGGTACTATTTGTCTCGCAAAACAAGATACTTTTTCGAACCCTTGAGGCCATTGCACCAAGCCACTCATTCGCTAAAATTCCGATTCGCGATGCTTTGCTAATAATTTGATTGCTATAGAGAGGAGAAAACTCTAATGGAAGAAATGGTAACAGTATACCTGTTGGGAAAGAAATATTCTGTGCCCGCAACCTTGACCATTATGGACGCCATGGAATATGCAGGCTTTAAGCTTATTCGCGGCTGTGGCTGCCGCAGCGGCTTCTGCGGTGCCTGCGCTGTGATTTACCGCATCAAGGGTACCACCGAGCTCAAGGTTGTGCTTTCCTGCCAGACTAAGGTGGAAGAAGGCATGTGCGTGGGCAAAATTGACTCCTTCCCCATTAATAAACGTACCTTCAATATTGACGAAATCAAAGCTACTGACAACATTGTTGGCCAATTATATCCTGAAATCTTTAGCTGCATCGGCTGCAACGCCTGCACCAAGGGATGTCCTCAGGGGCTTAATGTTATGCAATATATCGCTTATGCACAGCGGGGCGAATACGAAAAGGCTGCTC
>JBJDXC010000048.1:0-19142 GCA_051866475.1 Phascolarctobacterium sp. | reverse complement strand
TGGTCCTCAGACCAGCGTGGGCTGGGAGCGCCGCAGGAACCCCTTCCTGCAATAAGCATGATGTTTCAGTATTGGAGCGCAATCAAAACCAGCACCTGGTTCAAGCTGGTAGTAGCCACAGCTATTTCCTATGTGCTGTACCTCTTGGCTGGTTTTATGTTGCCCATTTTATTGGCCATTGGTTTAGCCTTTGGTCTTTATCCATTAGTTAATATGATTACCCAGGTGCGGGTGGCTCATGGCATGATTAAGCTGTCTAGAGCGGTGGCCATAGTGCTGGCATTGATAGGCTTTTTATTGTTTATCATCATAGCCGTGGCCTTTATTGTGCTGCCCTTATTTGGTCAGCTTAATGAGCTCTTGGTGAAGCTGCCCCAGCTAGCCGCCAACTCCGGTGGTCATGATCTGGAAGCCATGCTTCAGGACCCCAGCAAAATCCCCATGCTGCCTAGCAGCTTTGACATGCTCACCGATGGCCTTATTAATTGGGCTATGGGCTTTGTAGCCAGCGTTTTGCGTAATTTGCTGCGTAGCAGCTTGGAAATAGTGTCCAATTTAATTGGTCTCATTATCGTGCCCTTTTTGGCCTTTTATTTCCTCAAGGACTGGCGCGATTTGCGTAGTATGACCATCAATCTATTTAATTATGATGTTCAGGATAGGGCAGCTAAGGTCATTGACGATATCGGTCGTACCTTGAGTGCCTATACACGTGGTCTATGCAAGCTGAGCCTAATTTCCGGCTTCGTCATTACTGTGGGCACCTTTATTTTGGGCATTCAGTTCCCCTTGGTACTGGGCTTTTGGGCCATCTTGGCCGAGACTGTGCCTGTTGTAGGACCCATTATGGGCGCCGTTCCGGCGATTTTCATTGCTTATGGACAAAGTCCCGAGGCCGCATTGCATGTGGCACTTTTCTATGCAGTATATTATCAGCTGGATGCTAATTTTTTGATGCCTAAGATTATGGGAGCACGTCTGGATTTGCATCCTGTGTTGGTTATTGGTAGCCTTTTAGTTGGCGCTAAGCTCTTTGGTATTTTAGGTATGGTGTTTGCTGTGCCTGTAGCTGCTGTATACCGTGTGCTTTATAAGGAGCTATGGCATGCAGATGAAAGTAGGGTGGGGGCACCATGAGTACATATTTTAGCTTACGCAATTTGTGCGGATTTGAGATAACGCGGCCCGTGTGCGACATGGCCGCGTTCTTTGACTATGAGCTGGCATTAGCTCCTGAGCAGGTTGATACTCATTTAGCCCTGTTAACAGTTTCTTATGATAGTGAAGCGCATCTTGTTAGTGCTTTTTTGAACAACACTGACCAAAGCTGTAGTAGTACACAGCAGTGCCAGCTGGAGCAGGGAAGCGAGCCTACGGGCGGCGAGCTCACGCGCTGCGTGAAGCTGGCTGTAGTAGACGTTCTAGCTCAAGCAACAGGGGAGAAACCTGCTATGCCCTGGGGCATTTTGACCGGCGTGCGTCCTGGGAAATTAGCCCATAAGCTTTTGGACAGTGGTAAAGCTGCTAGCGAGCTTTCCGATTATATACAAAAGGCTTATCTTTTACCCCAAGAGCAGGGCAGCATGCTCACTACAATCGCTGTTAAGCAAAAGCAAATTTTGCCTGACAGCACCCGTTTTACCGACGCTGGCATCTATATAGGGGTGCCTTATTGTCCTAGCCGCTGCTCCTATTGCTCCTTTCCGGCGGGAATTGTGCCTCAGGACGAAGAAAGTCAGCAAAACTTTGTAAATTTGATTGAACAAGATGTCCAAAATGTGGTACAATTATTAGGTATGCATAGTTTGTCCATTAAGTCCCTTTATATCGGGGGCGGTACACCTACGAGCCTGAATGATAAGGTTTTTGCAAGGCTTCTAGAGGTGGTGGGCCAGTATTTGCATTTTCCCTCTGTTCAGGAATTTACTGTGGAGGCCGGTCGTCCGGATTGCTTCAGCAAGGCTAAGCTAGCTGCTATGGAGGCTGCAGGAGTGGACCGCATCAGCGTCAATCCCCAATCCTTTCACGATAAAACGCTGCAGCTCATAGGCCGCAAGCACACGGTGGATGATTTTTATCGTGCCTATGCAGAGGTACGCCAGAGCAGCATTCCCATCGTGAATGTGGATTTGATTATTGGCCTGCCGGGAGAGAATGCAGAGGAGATAAGCTACAGCCTCAAGAAGGCTGTGGAGCTGGCTCCGGAAAATTTAACTATTCATACCTTGACCTTAAAGCGCAGTGCTGCCCTTTTCGGTTCGAAGATTCAGCTGCCCGCTGAGCAGGCTGCAGAATTGGTAGAGCAGGGTAGGCAGCTAGCTGGTGCTATAGGTTTGGAGCCGTATTACTTATATAGACAGCATTATATGCTTGGTCATCTGGCCAATATTGGCTATGCCAAGGCCGGTACTGAAAGCATTTATAATATTCAGATGATGGAGGAGCGCCATCCGGTAATCGGTGTGGGGCCATCCTCATCAACCAAGCTGCCCTTGGCGGACGGGCACCATCTACGCCGCATGAACATGCCCAAGAATGTGGCTGTTTATGCTAGTGGATTGAGTGAGTTCTGCCTAAGAAGAGAAGAATTATTTAGATAATAATTCCTCAGTCAGCTCGTAAACTCGCTGACAGCTCCCTTTTAAAAGGGAGCCATATAGGATTTGATTATAAAAAAGGAGGAAGTGGAATGCTGACTACAGCACCCAGAGGTACGAAGGATATTATGCCTTCTGACGTGAACGCATGGCGCTATCTTGAAGCTACCGTGCGTAAAATCTGTGCCCAATATGGCTACAAAGAAATTAGAACCCCTGTGTTTGAACATACAGAGCTGTTCCAGCGCGGCATTGGCGATACTACTGACGTAGTAGAAAAGGAAATGTACACCTTCACTGATCGTGGCAATCGCAGCATCACCCTGCGCCCGGAGAACACTGCTTCTGCAGTGCGTGCTTATGTGGAGCACAAGCTGAGCAAGGAAGATACCTTGGCAACTAAATTTTTCTACATTGGCTCCATGTTCCGCTATGACAGACCTCAAGCAGGTCGTCTGCGTGAGTTCCACCAATTTGGCGTGGAAGCACTGGGCGTGCCCGGTCCCAATGTGGATGCAGAAATCATTCTGTTGGCAGTACAAGTGCTCAAGGAGCTGGGCTTGAAGGATTTGAAGCTCAAGATTAATTCCGTTGGCTGCCCCAACTGCCGTCCCCAGCATCGTGAAAAGCTGCAGGCCTTCTTTAAGCCTCACTTTGACGAGCTGTGCAAGGACTGCCAAGGTCGTTATGACCGCAATCCCTTGCGCTTGCTGGACTGCAAGAACCCCCACTGCCAAGAGCTTGGCGTAGGCGCTCCCAGCCTTGAGGAATGCCTGTGCGATGAGTGCAAGGCACATTTTGAAGGGGTGAAGGAGCTCTTAACCGCTGCCGGCGTGGATTTTGAAGTGGACCACAATCTGGTCCGTGGCCTTGATTATTATACCAAGACCGCCTTTGAAATCCAGTACGCACCCTTGGGCGCTCAAAGCGCTGTATGCGGTGGTGGTCGCTACGATGGTTTGGTTCAGGAAATCAGCGGCGACGAAGCTCGCCCGGGTATTGGCTTTGCCATGGGCATGGAGCGCGTGCTGCTTGCTCTGGAAAGCCAAGGCCTCCTGCCTGCCTTTGACGAAACCATTGATGCTTACATCGTGTGCCCCAAAAAAGAAAACTTCACTCTGGCCTTTAAGACAGGCATTGAGCTGCGCAGAGCAGGCTTCAAGGTTGAGTACGACTTCTTTGGTCGCAGCATGAAGGCCCAAATGAAGCAGGCCAATAAATTCCAAGCTAAGCAGGTGCTTATTTTTGGCGAGGACGAGGTTGCCCGCAACGCTGTTACCGTGCGTAATATGGGTACTAGCGAGCAACAGGAAATCGCTCTTGATAATATCATTAACTATTTCAATTCTTTATAATTCATAAGTAGAGGTGCTAATCATGATCAATGAAAAACGCAGTCACCATTGCGGTGAGCTGGGCAAAGAGCAAGCCGGTGAGAAGGTCATCCTGTGCGGTTGGGTTTCCAAGCGTCGCGACCACGGCGGACTGATTTTTATCGATTTGCGTGACCGCAGCGGTATCGTGCAGGTTGTAGCTGACCCTGAATCCTCAGGCAGCAGCTTTAAAACTGCCGAGGATATTCGTAATGAATATGTAATTAAGGTAGAGGGCAAGGTACGTCTGCGCGATGAGGATACCATCAATGAAAACATCCCCACCGGTACCATCGAAGTGCTGGCTAGCGAAATCGAAGTACTGAACAAGGCAAAAACTCCTCCGTTCTATATTAAGGACGATATCGATACCGATGAAAACCTGCGCTTGAAATTCCGTTATCTGGATTTGCGCCGTCCTGAAATGCAACGCAATCTGATTTTGCGCCACAAGGTAGCAAAGCTCATGCGCGACTATTTGGACGAGCATCGTTTCCTGGAAATCGAAACTCCTATGTTGTGCAAATCCACTCCTGAGGGCGCACGCGACTATTTGGTTCCCAGCCGTGTAAACCCCGGCAAATTCTATGCGCTGCCCCAATCCCCGCAAATCTTTAAGCAGCTCTTGATGGTAGCAGGTATGGAGCGTTATTTCCAAATCGCTCGCTGCTTCCGTGATGAGGATCTGCGTGCTGACCGTCAGCCCGAATTCACTCAGCTGGATATGGAAATGTCCTTCATGAGCGTGGATGAAATTCTGGAGCTCATGGAAGGCCTCATTTACCACATCTTCAAGGGCGCGCTGGGCAAGGAAATCAAGATTCCCTTCCAACGTCTGACCTGGGATGAAGCTATGGACCGCTATGGCAGCGACAAGCCAGACCTGCGCTTTGGCATGGAGCTGGTGAACATGGCTGATGCTGTTAAGGATGCTGACTTCACTGTATTCCGTTCTGTAATCGAAAACGGCGGCCAAGTTAAGGCTATAAATGTTAAGGGTTATGCTAATATTCCTCGCCGTGAAGCCGACCATCTGAAGGATTTTGTTGCCATTTATGGTGCTAAGGGCCTGGCTTATATTCAATATTTGGCAGATGGCACCATTAAATCTCCCATCGCTAAATTCTTTACCAAAGAGCAAATGGACGGTATCCTGGCAACTGCCAAGGCTGAGCCCGGCGATTTGCTGTTCTTCGTAGCAGATAAGCCCTCCGTAGTAGCTGCTGCTTTGGGCGCACTGCGTATTGAAATGGCTAAACGTCTTGGTCTGATAGACCCCAACGAGCTGGCCTTCACCTGGGTTGTTGATTTCCCCATGTTCGAGTACGACGAGGAAGAAAAACGCTATGTGGCTATGCACCATCCGTTCACCTCTCCTCGCGACGAGGACCTGCCGCTGCTGGAAACCGACCCCGGCAAGGTATATGCTAAGGCCTATGATATGGTGCTCAACGGCACCGAAATCGGTGGTGGCTCCATCCGTATCCATCGCCGTGAAGTACAAAAGGCTGTCTTCAAGGCAATCGGCCTGACCGATGAAGAGGCTCAAGAGAAGTTTGGCTTCATGATGAATGCCTTCGAATATGGTGCTCCTCCTCACGGTGGCCTGGCCTTCGGTCTGGATCGCTTGATCATGATCATGGCTCAACGCGACTCCATCCGCGACGTAATCGCTTTCCCGAAGACTCAGAGCGCATCCGACCTGATGACCCAAGCTCCTAACGATGTTGATGAAAAACAACTTCGCGAATTGCACATTAGAACTTCTCTTCTGATGAAGAAGGAACAAAAGTAATATAGTTTTTGACTCCAATCCCCGCTATGTGAATTCACATTTGGCGGGGATTTTTTACTTGAAAAAAAGCAGTGTTTTTGGTATGATATGTATGTCAAGAGAATACAGCATAAGCTGTGGAAAACCAGCTTTACTGCAATAATAATTGTAAAAATCCCTGCGATGTTCGTTACGTTGCTCCACAGGTTTTGAGCCAACACTCTAACCTAGGGAGCCTGATACTTCTCCTTTCAAAAACCAGCCTCCTTTGAGTGGACTTTTGCGATCGGAGAGAAGGCACCCACCTGCACATGCAGGTTCAAAACATGGGGCGTTAGGACGGCATTGTGGGGTTTTGTTTTGCTCGTAGCTAATACTTTCTAGACCACCTTGTTGAATTTATATATAGGAGACTGTTCTATGGAAGATCTCTTTTCTAGTTTATTCGAAAGTGAACAAAGGCAGACGAAGCCGCTTGCGGACCGCATGCGGCCTGAAAGGCTCAGCGATTTCGTGGGCCAGGAGAAGGCCGTAGGCAAGGGGAGTCCTTTGCGGCGGATGATTGAGCGTGATATGCTGCAGTCGGTGCTCTTCTATGGGCCGCCGGGCACGGGCAAGACCACGCTGGCGCAAGTCATTGCCCACGTGACCGGCGAGCAATTCGTCTCCATTAACGCCGTGTCCAGCGGCGTGCCGGAGCTGCGCAAGCTCATCGCCAAGGCCCAGGAGGGCCAGCGGCGTGGGCTGGGACGCACCATTGTGTTCATCGACGAAATTCATCGTTTTAATAAAGCACAGCAGGATGTGCTGCTGCCCTATGTGGAAAACGGCACCATTGTGCTCATTGGTGCTACTACGGAAAATCCCTTCTTCGAAATTAATTCGCCCCTGCTTTCCCGCATGAAGGTGGTGCGCTTAGAAAAGCTCCAGCCCCAGCATATTCAGCAGATTTTGGAGCGAGCCATCGCAGACAGCGAGCGGGGCTTTGGTGGTAGCTTTACCGCAGCGCCGGAGGCGCTGCGTATTATTGCTGATTTCGCTGCGGGCGACGCCCGCGGCGCGTTAAATATTCTCGAGCAGGCAGAGTTTATGCTGCCGGTGGTGGGCGAGGGTGAGCGTGTTTTGACGCCGGAGGTGCTGCGGAGCGTCATCGGTACCGCTATGCAGCGGTACGATAAAAAGGGCGACCAGCATTATGATATTATTAGCGCCTTTATTAAGAGCATGAGGGGCAGCGACGCGGACGCGGCGCTGCATTATCTGGCGCGCATGATTGAAGGCGGCGAGGACCTGCGCTTCATCGCCCGCCGCATCGTCATCTGCGCCGCCGAGGATGTGGGTCTGGCAGACCCACAGGCCCTCGTTGTCGCTAATGCGGCGGCTCAGGCAGCCGACTTCGTCGGCTGGCCTGAAGCGCAAATTCCCCTCGCCGAAGCCGTGTGCTACATCGCTAACGCTCCCAAGAGCAATGCTGCCTATATGGGCATTGCCAGCGCACGTCAGGACGTGCGCTCTAGGCACTGCGGCAGCGTGCCCAAGCATTTGCGTGATGCCCACTACCCAGGCGCTAAGGCCCTTGGCCATGGCCTGACCTATAAGTATCCTCATGATTTCCCCGGCGGCTGGGTACAGCAGCAATATTTGCCTGATGAGCTACTGGGTACGAAGTACTACCATCCTAGCGGTCACGGCGAAGACAAGGGGAGACGCAAGCCTTAATTTCAAGACTAAACCTAAAATGCATATAAAAAAGCAGTCACCCTTATAGGTGACTGCTTCGTTTTTTGTAGCTTAGTTATTACTTCTTAGCGCCGGTAATCTTAGCCATAACCTCGTTGGTCAAATCAAGACCACCATAAACCATAGCATTAGCATTAACTACGCTGGTGATACCATGAGCCTTAGCTACTTCTTCAATAGCCTTGCGCACGGAGGTGTAAATGGGGTTCAGTAGGGAAGCTTCTTTTTTGTCCACTTGCTCAGTGAGCTTTTGTCTTAATTCTGCTTTGCCTTTTTCATCAAGGCTAGCAGCCTTTTGTTCAAACTCCTGTTGAGCCTTTTGTGCTTCCAGCTTCAGCACGCTCATAGTGGTTTGCATTTCCGGATGGCTGCGCAGCACGCGTTGGGTATCAACAAAGCCAACCAAATTGCTTTCAGCAGCAAAGGCGGAGCCCATGCAGCCCAGAGCTAAAACCAGAGTCATAATTAAAGTCAGTAAATATTTTCTCATCAAGGTAACCTCTTTTCGTAAAAATTATAACCTACTTTATATAATACCTTATTCAGCGTCAAAATGCAATTATAAATTACAATTCCATATTCTTGATGCGTTCAATAGCTTGCTTAGCCTCACAAATAATGCGCTCCATTACGTCCTTGCAGGGCATAATATCGTTGAGCACATTCAAGCTTTGGCCAACCATAACAGTGCCTTGCTCGGTGTCGCCCTCCATAATGCCACGGCGGTTGGTGCCAGTACCCATAGCCATAAGCTCCTCATTGGGAACGCCGGAAATTTCCTTAGCAGTATACAAGTCAGTAAAGGCATTTGCCAGGCAGCGTACGCCTAAATTACGGCTATAGCCGGTAGCTACGCTGTCAGTATCGGTGGCCTTAATAATGGCTTCCTTAGCAGCGGGGTGGGCAGGGCATTCGGTGGTCAAGAGGAAGCGGCTGCCCATTTGCACGCCGTCAGCACCCATGATGAGGGCTGCAGCCAGGGCGCGACCATCGCTGATACCACCAGCCACTAGCACGGGAATGCTCTTGATATTGGGTAATACGTTTTCCATAAGGGCCATGGTGGTTTGCTTGCCGATATGACCGCCAGCCTCCATACCCTCTACAACCATAGCATCAGCGCCGGCAGCTTCAATACGCTTGGCCAGCTTCACATTGGGTACTACAGGGATGACCTTAATACCTGCTGCATGGAATTTTTCGATATGGGGGACGGGATTGCCAGCGCCCAAGGTAACAAAGGCAACCTTCTCTTCACAGAGCATATCGATAATCTCGGCAATATTGGGAGCCATGAGCATAACGTTAACGCCAAAGGGCTTATTGGTCAGCTCCTTAGCCTTGCGCACCTCTTCACGAGTCCATTCCACAGTGCGGCCGCCACTGCCGATAATGCCTGCGCCTCCGGCATTGGATACAGCTGCTGCCAAAACAGCGTCACTAGTCCAGGCCATACCACCTTGAATAACAGGATATTTAATACCTAAAAGTCTGGTTAATTTCGTTTCCATGTTAAAACCTCCGCAAACAATAAATCTATCCTTAACATTATAACCTATTATTGTGCTTCTTGCAGTGAAATCTTTGCAAATTTCCAAGAAAAAGTGTAAGCATTGTAACTAAAAAAGTGCGATAAGACTGTACTTTTTGAAATTTAGCCAATTTTAGTCCATAATATTTGACTTTTGCCCACAAAAAATGTAAAATCTTATGAGTAACCATGAAAGGTCTTACTATGTCTGTAAAGGCATGATTTATTTTATTAGGGAAAGAGGTCTGAAAATATGCGCAGTATAGAAGTAAAAAAAGGTTCCACCCGCGCAGCCCATCGCTCCTTGTTTTATGCTATGGGTTATACCGAAGAAGAATTACAAAAACCCTTGATTGGCATTTGCTGTGCCGCTAATGAAATTATCCCCGGCCATATGCATCTGGATACTATCGCTCAAGCAGCTAAGTATGGTGTTTTGGAAGCCGGCGGTACTCCCATCGAGTTCCCTGCCATCGGCATTTGCGATGGTATTGCTATGGGCCATGATGGCATGAAATATCCTCTGGCCAGCCGTGAGCTGGTTGCCGACTCCATTGAAGCTGTGGCTAATGGTCACGCCTTTGATGGCTTGATTTTAATCCCTAACTGCGACAAAATTGTTCCCGGCATGCTTATGGCAGCTGCTCGCTTGAATATTCCTGCTGTAGTGGTAAGCGGTGGCCCCATGCTTCCCGGCCGTCTCCATGGCAAGGATATCAGCGTTTCCACCGTTTTTGAGGCTGCAGGTCGTTTTGAGTCCGGTCAAATCGATGCTTGCCAATTAAGTGAAATCGAGCATTGTGCTTGTCCCGGCTGTGGCTCCTGCTCCGGTCTGTTTACTGCTAACACCATGAACTGCCTTACCGAGGTATTGGGCATGGGCCTGCCTGGCAATGGTACCATTCCTGCTGCTTATAATGGCAAGCGCATTGCCTTGGCTAAGCACGCTGGCATGGCTGTGATGAAGCTGGTTGCTGAAAATAAATGTCCTCGCGACATTATGACTATGGAAGCCTTCAAGAACGCTATCACTGTGGATATGGCTATTGGTGGCTCCTCCAACACCGCATTGCATCTGCCGGCCATTGCTCATGAAGCTGGCCTGCAATTGCCCTTGGAGCTATTCGACGAGATTTCCAAGCACACTCCGTATCTGACTAAGCTGTCCCCCGGTGGCAGTCATCACATTATCGATTTGAACGAGGCCGGTGGCATTCCTGCAGTTATGCACGAGCTGGATCGTCTGGGCATCATCAACAAGGATTGCGCTACTGTTAGCGGCAAAACCATTGGTGAAATTATTGACGGCGCTGCTATCCAACGTCCTGACGTTATTCACAGCATTGAGAATCCCTACAACAAGACCGGCGGTATCGCTGTTTTGAAGGGCAATATTGCTCCTGAGTGCTCCGTTGTTAAAGAATCCGCTGTTGATCCCACCATGAAGGTTTTCAGTGGTCCTGCTAAGGTTTACAACTCAGAGGACGAAGCTATTGCAGCTATTTGTGGCAAGGAAGTACAATCCGGTGACGTTGTAGTTATTCGTTACGAAGGTCCTAAGGGCGGCCCCGGCATGCGCGAAATGCTGAATCCTACCTCCGTATTGGCTGGCATGGGTCATGATAAGGACGTAGCACTTTTAACTGACGGTCGCTTCTCCGGTGCTACTCGTGGTGCCTGCATTGGCCATATTTCTCCGGAAGCTCGTGAGGGAGGTAATATCGCATTGATTGAAAATGGTGATATCATCGAAATCGATATTCCCAATCGTACCCTGAACGTGAAGCTGACCGATGAGGAATTAGCTGAGCGTCGCGCTAAGTGGGTATGCCCTGAGCCGAAGGTTAAATCCGGCTATCTGGCACGCTATGCAGCACTTGTTACCTCCGCTGCTACTGGCGCAGTGCTCAAGGTTCCCGGCCAAGACTAATTGTTAATTAAAAACCCGACTTTCTCTAGTGAGGAGGTCGGGTTATTTTTATGTATCAGCTTATATATTAGATTTATTAATACATGACATTGACTCATCAGTCAGAATTGAGTATGGCTTTAAAATTTGATATAATATCTCTAACGATAGTAAAAGGAGGACGGAGCATGGGCCCTTGTCCTTGGAATTTTTTGACGGATAACAAAAAACACATTATTTCCCTTGTGGGTGGTGGTGGTAAGACCACCATTATGTACGAGCTGGCTGCCTTTTTTGCCCAGCAGGGTAGGCGAACCTTGTGTATGACTACTACTCATATATGGCAGCCTAGGGTAAGCATGGATAGACTTGCCAACCTCAGTGAAAATGATATTCCTTTGCCAGAGCCTATTTATGCTAAGGATTTTGTGCAAATAGAGCAGCTATGGCAGCAGGGGCGTTATGCAGTTATAGGTACTGTGGAGGAAGGCAGTGGCAAGCTCATCGCTCTAGGTGATGAACTATTACAGAAAGCTCTGCAGGCCTGTGATATAGCCCTTATTGAGGCCGATGGCTCCAAGCAAATGCCCTGTAAGCTGCCCAACGAATATGAGCCTGTACTTCTACCAGGATGTGACCTAGTGATTGCAGTGGCTGGTCTAGATGCTCTGGGCAAGAGCCTAGAGGAGGCCTGCTTCCGTTGGCAGCAGGGACGCGAGCTCTTTGCTAGCAGCTGTAATTTGCTTATGGATGAGGCTAAACTGGCACAGCTTTTGCTGAGCGAGCAGGGTAGTCATAAACAGGTGGGCTCACGTGAATTTTACATCGCCTTGAATAAGTGCGACCTAGTTACTCAGGAGCAAGCCATGGCTATGAAGGATTTATTGATAGCGCAAGGCATGGAGCCAGCGAGAATTTGGCTCCGTAATGTGAAGGCTTAAATGCCATAGCTAAGTAATTTTTGATAGATATTTTAGAGAATGCTTATATGTATGAGCTAGATTGTGAGTAAAGGAGCAGTTTGATGCAAAATATACGTATTGTTGTGCGCGGAGGTGGCGATTTAGCCACAGGCGTTATCCATCGCCTGTGGCGTGCAGGCTTTACGCCCTTAGTTTTAGAATGCGCCCGCCCTGCCGCCATTCGGCGGCAGGTGGCGCTGTGCGAGGCAGTATACGCAGGCAAGGCCACCGTGGAGGGCATGACCGGCGTTTTGATACACAGCCTCAGCGAAGCTGTGGCGGTGTGGCAAGCCGGTCAGGTGCCGGTACTGGTGGACGAAGCCGCGGACTGTGTGCAGATTTTGCAGCCGGATGTGGTGGTTGATGCGATTATTGCGAAAAGAAATTTAGGTACGCATATGGAGATGGCGCCGCTGACCATCGCGCTAGGGCCTGGGTTTGTAGCGGGCACGGATGTGCACGCTGTGGTGGAGACTAAGCGCGGGCACAATCTGGGCCGTGTTATAACGGAGGGCAGCGCGGCGCCTAATAGCGGTATCCCCGGCGTTATTGCAGGCTATGGCAAGGAGCGTGTGCTGCATGCGCCGGCTGCGGGAGTCCTGCACATCGTGCAGGATATTGGTAGCTTGGTGGAAAAGGGGCAGGTAATTGCAGAGATTACGACAAAGTCAGGGGAGGTTGTGCCAGTGGAGGCGAGCCTGACGGGTATCATCCGTGGGATGATACGGGAGGGCTTCCCTGTGAAGAGGGGCTTCAAAATCGCGGATATCGACCCGCGACAAGAGGAGTTGGCCAATTGCTTTACTATTTCTGACAAGGCGCGTTGTATTGCGGGAAGTGTGTTAGAGCTGGTTTGTGCTTATGCGAATAAAGCGAATTAGCAAATAGCAATCAGCCGGTCGCGGTGATTTTCTTAACGCAAATTTCGTGGGGTTCAATTGGCCTCTGCGGGGTACTATTTGGCTCGCAGAAGAATTTACGTTTTCGAACCCTTGAGGCCATTGTACCAATCCACTCATTTGCTAAAAATCACAGCTCCCTTGCTGATTACTATTTTGCTAATTTTTGTAGTGTAAAAAAGGGGTTGTCATATGCAAGATTTGATGGAAAAATTAAAAGAAGAAGTAAAGAAGGGCAATAACTGCTACCTAGTTGCTCTTATAGAAAGCGAGGGTTCTACTCCCCGTAGCAGCGGCGCCTATATGCTTGTGAATAAGGATGGCTGGGTCACCGGTACTGTGGGCGGGGGCGGCATGGAATATGCTGCTGTACTAGAAGCTCAAAAGAAGCTGCAAGAAGGCGGGGCTAAAAGCTTTCAAAAGCGCTTTGATTTGACCACAGCGGCTGGCATGGCCTGCGGTGGCTATTGCAGTTTGGAATTTTGCTATTTGCCGGCACAGCAAGAAACAGAAATGCTAGCCGAATACATACTTTTCAAGCTTAATGGCCGCTATCCTTGGTGGCTGCTCATTCCCATGGGCGAGGGTAGCATCCTTGTAGAAGAGGCTCTGCCTTTAAAAAAGCATCAGGGCTTTTATGAGCTGGAGGGCAAGGAATACTATGCCCAGCAATATAATTATGATGGTCGCGTTTTCGTCTTTGGAGCTGGGCACGTAGCGCGGGAGCTGGTGCCACTGCTCAGTCATCTAGGTTTTAAATGCGTAGTCATTGACGACCGCGCTGAATTTGCCGATCCTGAAGTATTTCCCACCGCTCATAAGGTGCTGCTAGCTGATTATACCAAGTTAGGCGAAGTTTGTAGGCTTCATTGCAAGGACTACGCCGTAGTAATGACTCGTGGCCATGTTCATGACGCCAACTGTGAACGCTTCCTGCTGACTACGCCCGTGCCCTATATTGGAGTTATGGGTAGCAAGAATAAAGCCAAGCTGGCTCATGAAACTCTTTTATCCGAGGGCTACACCGAAGCCCAGCTGGCACGTATTACCACACCCATCGGCTTAGATATTGGCAGTGAAACCCCCGCGGAAATCGCCGTTTCCATTGCGGCTCAGCTTATTCAGGAGCGTTCCCAAAGACGGTAAACGAAACAAAAAGCCGAACAATAAAGTGCTTTTTAAGAAAAAACTTCACATTTTTGCCCTAAAACCTTTACATGGCAAGGGTAAATGGGATAAAATAAACTTGTATTATTAGCCTCATATAATGTGGGAGGGTGTGTGTATGTCTAAATTTGTAAATCTATCCAAGGGTGCCTATTCCTTTGAAGGTGAAATGCCTCTAGGTCAGGCCATTCCCTTAGGTCTGCAGCATGTTTTAGCTATGTTTGTGGGTAATTTAACCCCGCTTTTGATTATTGGTGGTGCTTGTGGCATTATGGGCGGTACTGAATTTGTAAATTTGCAAATCAGCCTGCTGCAAAATGCTATGATTATCGCTGGTATTGTAACCTTAGTGCAGCTCTATGCCATTGGCCCTTGCGGCGGCAAGGTACCCATTATCATGGGTACTAGCTCTGGCTTCATCGGCGTGTTTAGCAGCGTTGTTGCTACCATGGGTAGTGGCGTAGTGGCCTATGGTGCCATCATGGGCGCGTCTATAATTGGTGGTATTTTCGAGGGTGTTTTAGGCTTCTTCCTTAAGCCTTTACGTCGCTTCTTCCCGTCCGTGGTAACCGGTACTGTAGTACTTTCTATTGGCTTGTCCCTTATTGCTGTAGGTATTAACTCCTTCGGTGGCGGATTTAAGACTAAGGACTTTGGCTCCATGGAAAATTTGGGCTTAGGCCTCTTTGTCTTGATCGTTATTCTGTTCTTTAAGCATGGAACCAAGGGCTTCTTCAGCTCCAGCTCCATTTTGTTCGGCATTATCGCAGGCTATATTGCAGCCTTTGTAATGGGCTTAGTACTGCCCACCACCGGCGTGACTGCTAAAGGCGTTACCTTTACTAAATCCTGGGTGCTGAACTGGGATAAGGTGGCCAATGCAGGCTGGTTTGCTATTCCGGAGTTTATGCCCGTGGATATTATTTTTGATATGCGTGCTATCATCCCTGTATGCATTATGTTTGTAGTTACAGCAGTAGAAACAGTGGGCGATATTTCCGGTGTTATGGAGGGCGGTTTGGAGCGCGAGGCTACCGATAAGGAGCTGTCCGGCGGTGTTATCTGCGACGGCTTGGGCTCCAGCTTTGCAGCGCTGTTCGGCGTGCTGCCTAACACTTCCTTCAGCCAGAACGTAGGACTTGTAGCTATGACTAAGGTTGTCAATCGCTTTGCTTTGGCTACCGGTGCTGTTTTCCTTATTCTCTGCGGTTTAATTCCTAAATTGGGTGCTTTAGTTTCCATCATGCCCCAATCCGTACTGGGTGGCGCAGCAGTCATGATGTTTTCCAGTATCGTGGTAAGCGGTATTCAGCTCATTACTAAAGAAAAATTAACGCCGCGCAATCTGACCATCGTGGCAGTTGCTCTCGGCGTTGGTTATGGTATGGGTGCAAATCCCGGCATTTTGGCCCATGCACCCGCAGCTGTGAAGTTGATTTTTGGTGGCTCCGGCATCGTTCCCGCAGCTCTGGTGGCCATTATTTTGAATATCGTGCTGCCCCAAGATTGAGGCATTGACGCAAGTCACGCACGGTATCAATATCAAATAGCTCATACTTATCCTGAACTTGTACCAAACGTACTCGTTC
The DNA here is from genome assembly GCA_051866475.1 of Phascolarctobacterium sp. Lineage (GTDB taxonomy): Bacteria > Bacillota > Negativicutes > Acidaminococcales > Acidaminococcaceae > Phascolarctobacterium_A. The sequence continues at coordinate 3,601 of JBJDXC010000048.1, read as the reverse complement.
AGGATATTTTTTTGCTAGCACGCCACCACCCTTGTCCTGGGGCAGATTGGCCAATTCTGAAGCCAAATCAGACGGAAAAATCATGGGATTACCAGGGGACTCCCCATAGGCCAAGCGTTGAATAGCGTAAGGAGTTTTTACAAAGCTAGCGCATAGGGCGTGGACGCTCTGCCAGCGCAAAAAGGGCTGGTCGCTAGTGCAGAAGGCATAGCCCAAAAGCTCAGGAGCAAGGCAATATGCCATGCCTAAACGCACGGTATCGTTTAAATAGGGCTTGTCGTGCAAGAGATAGGGGATATGCTGCTCTTGGCACAGCCTAGCGATTTTTTCATAGCGAGTAATTACTACTCGTTGAGTGAAAATATCCTGGGTAGCAGTCAAAATATACTGAATAAGGGGCTGGCCATGAAAATCCTGCAGCAGCTTATTGCTGCCAAAGCGGGCGCTGTGACCGGAGGCCATAATTATGCATCCCATAGGAAATAGTTTACTCATAATTGATCCCTTCACATCATCAAATCGGTAAAACTTAACTTATTGTTTGATAAATTCTACACCTTTGCACAATTTCCTTTAAAAACCCTGCACTTTATGGTAAAATAAAATAGAGTTTTTATGAGTAAAATCTTAATGGAGGGCTTTTTATGCTTACGATCCGTGAAATGAAGAAGGTTGCTACCCTTGAGGAAGCGTGGCAGCTGAACCAAAAGCGCCCCAATAGAGTCATGGGCGGTATGCTCTGGATGCGTTTATCCAAGGGTAATGTGGCTACCATGATTGATTTGAGTGCTTTGGGATTGGACAAAATAGAGGAGAGCGACACCGAATTCAGCATCGGCGCCATGGTAACCCTGCGCCAGCTGGAGCTGCATGAGGGCATTGCAGCCTATACCCAGGGCGCTATGAAGGAAGCGCTACGCCACATTGTGGGTGTGCAGTTCCGTAATCTGGCTACCGTGGGCGGCAGTGTTTTTGGTCGCTTCGGCTTTAGTGATGTGCTGACGATTTTCATGGCCTTGGATGCCAAGGTTGAACTATATAAGGGCGGTGTTATGACAATTAGCGAATTTGCCAAGCTGCCCTATGACCGTGATATTTTAGTGCGCGTAATTATTCCGAAGCAAAATATGAAGTGTCAATATGCTTCCGTACGTATTGCTAAGACGGATTTTCCTGTGCTGACCTGTGCAGCAGCATTTACTGAAGCAGGTGTGCAAATCGCCGTGGGCGCAAGACCGGCCAAGGCTGCTCTGGTTCGTGACGAGCAGGGCCTGCTGAGCGGAGGCATTACAGGAGAGAAGGCTAAGGCCTTTGCTGAGTATGCGGCTCAAGCTTTGCCCACGGAAAGCAATCCCCGTGGCAGCGCTGCTTATCGCACTCATTTAATCAAGGTGCTGGCTCAGCGCACTATCCTAGCATTGGGAGGTAAGGCCTAATGGAAGTAACATTGACTTTGAACGGTAAACGTATTACCCGCAGCGTGGATGCGGATATGGCTTTATTAGATTTTGTACGCAACGAGGGCTGCTACAGCGTAAAGCGTGGCTGTGATACCTCTAACTGCGGCTTGTGCACTGTCTTTTTGGATGATAAGCCCGTGCTGAGCTGCTCCGTTTTGGTGGCTCGCGCAGATGGTCACAGGGTAACCACTATGGAGGGCCTGCAAAAGGAGGCCGCTGAATTTGGTGCTTTCATTGCGGACCAGGGCGCGGAGCAATGTGGCTTCTGCAATCCTGGTATGATTATGAATGCGCTGGCATTGTTCAGGGAGAATCCTGAGCCCAGCGAGGAGGAAATCAAGGAATATTTGGCTGGTAATCTATGTCGCTGCTCTGGCTATGAGGGGCAGCTTCGTGGTATCCAAAATTTCATCGCTTGGAAGAAAGCACAGAAGGGGGAGGTGTAACAGATGAAAATCGTTAATCAACCCCTACGCAAAAAGGATGCCATGCAGCTGGTAACAGGCCAGCCGGTTTATACTGACGATTTGGCTCCCAAGGATTGCCTAATCGTTAAGGTTTTGCGTTCTCCCCATGCCAACGCTATCATCGAGAGCATTAACACCGCCATTGCGGCTAAGGTTCCCGATGTGGAAGCTATCTTCACCTATGAGGACGTGGACCAAAACGCTAAGCGTTGCACCTACGCCGGTCAGACCTATCCTGAGCCCAGCCCCTATGATCGTCTGCTACTGGACCGTCATGTGCGCTTTGTAGGTGATATTGTAGCTATCGTAGCCGGCAAGACCGAGAAGGCTGTAGATAAGGCCCTATCCTTAATCAAGGTTAAATATAATGTTTTAGAAGCAGTGCTTGATTTTCATAAGGCACTGGATAATCCTATTTTAGTGCATCCTGAGGGCACCTGGGAGGCTCAATGTCCCGTAGGTGCCGACAATAAACGTAATCTGTGCGCCTCTGAAACCATCAGCGATGGTGATGTGGACGGCGTTTTGGCTGCCAGCGATATTATTATCGACCGTACCTATCGCGTAAAAGCTGTACAGCAGGATATGATGGAGCCCTTCTGCACCTATTGCACTATCGATACCTATGGGCGCTTGCATATTGTAAGCTCCACCCAGATCGTGTTCCACTGCCGCCGTATTGTGGCCAACGCATTGCATATTCCTAAGACCATGGTGCGTGTGACCAAGCCCCGTATCGGCGGAGGCTTTGGTGCTAAGCAAAGCTGTGTCAGCGAAATGTATCCAGCCTTTGTTACTTGGAAGCTGAAGAAGCCTTCTAAAATGGTTTTCAGTCGCTACGAATGTCATATTGCGGCCAGTCCTCGCCACGAGATGGAGGTTAGAGTTCGCTTGGGCGCTACCAAAGAGGGCAAGATTCGTGCTATCGACTTATATACTCTGTCCAATACGGGTGCTTATGGTGAGCATGGTCCCACCACTGTGGGCCTATCCGGCCATAAATCCATTCCTTTGTACCGCACAGAGGCCTTCCGCTTTGGCTTTGATGTTGTTTATACCAATCTGCAGGCAGCAGGCGCTTACCGCGGCTACGGTGCGCCCCAGGGCATTTTCGCTTTGGAAAGCGCTGTGAATGAGCTGGCTGCTAAGCTCAATATTGATCCTATAACCTTGCGTGAAATGAATATTACTCATGAAGGGGATATCATGCCTGCTTATTATGGCGCGCCTAACACCAGCTGTGCTCTGGATAAATGCTTGGCGCAGGTGCGTGAGATGAGCGGCTGGGATGAGAAGTTCCCTCTGCGCAAAATGCCCAATGGCAAGGTGCGCACCATGGGTGTGGCCATCGCTATGCAGGGCTCATCCATTCCGTACTGTGATGTAGGCGGTGCTACGATTAAGGTTAATGACGATGGCTCCTATACACTGCTCATTGGTGCTGCGGATATGGGCACGGGCTGCGATACGATTTTGGCCCAAATGGCGGCTGAGGTTTTGGAGTGCGATTTTGAACAAATTCAAGTCTTTGGCGCTGACACGGACGCATCTCCCTATGACTCCGGCTCCTATGCTTCCAGTACTACTTATATCACCGGTAATGCGGTGAACGAGTGTGCTAAGCGTATTCGTGCCAAGATTTGTGCCTTAGGCGCCAAGAAGCTGGAATGCCCT
>JBJDXC010000047.1:0-3969 GCA_051866475.1 Phascolarctobacterium sp. | reverse complement strand
AAAACAAACAACTGATGATAACCGAAACGGCATGAGCAATTAGAGCTTCTCGTGCGGTTGATCATAGCCAGGAGAAGTCATAGTAACTGCGTAGTTGCGTAGTAGAAGCTATGACAAAAACTCTCCTGGTTTTTGTATGTTTTGCGCGGGATTTTTTCTTCTTATTGTTATAGACCTCAAAAAATGACCGATTTTTGCTCTTGTTGACTGTCCGCCAACTGCTCAGTATAATGTCCATATACTGAGAAAAGGAAAGGACTCCAGAGTCCCTTATCCTGGCGAGACAATACTCTGGAGTCCATGGTGGTTATAAAACCATGGTTATTATATCAGAGTATGAGCTAGAATACAACCAAGAATCAAATATTTTTCTTTAAGGGCAGCCCGGTTCCCCCTCCCTGCCCGACCTGCGGTGGTCAGCTCAAGTATAGAGACAACCGCAAGCGCATTTATAAGCAGGAGGGCGGCGAATGTGCCCATATTGTTGTCAACAGGTACCGCTGTGAGCACTGTGGCCATCTCCATACCTGTCTGCCGGACATCTTAGCTCCTCATAAACACTACGGAACTGAAGTTATTGCCGGAGTTTTAGATGATGTTGTTACTGCAGATGACCTAGACTCCGAAGATTATCCTTGTACCAAAACAATGGAACGTTGGCAACATTGGTTTACCCACAACAGGGATAACATTGAAGGCTATCTCCGGTCTGCCCAATACAAGCTTTCTGACTTCAAAAAAGAAGTCTTGTTTTACCATAAATCTTGGATTCCCCATATTAGGCAAAGCAGCCAAAAATGGCTTGAGTCTATTATTCGTGTTATCTATAACCAGGGTGGAATTCTACTTCCATCCTGATAAATAAGTATGCACCTGCTTTGTTTTGCTGGCCGGCATCTTTTGGGTTAAATTATACCCAAAGGAGGGATGCCAGATGAATACATCCAAAAGCAGTGCAGATAACACAGCTTTAAAGAAATACCAAATTATTGCTCCTCTGCTTGATCCGACACTGGATCCAGCCAAGGCAGTGAAGCTTAAGCTACAGATAGCCTTAAACAATGACTGTTCGGAGCGCACCCTTAGGCGTTGGCTGCAAATCTATAAAGCCAAGGGCTTTGAAGGCTTGAAGCCAAAGTCTAAGACCTATACCCATGCTAATCCTCTACAGGCAGATTATGCCAAATACAAGGATGAAGCCATACAGCTAAAGCGAGAGGTACCAACAAGGTCCATTAGCCAAATTATTATGATTATGGAAATGGAAGGAATTGCTCCTCCGGGAGTATTAAAACGTTCCACCCTGCAAAGATACCTCTATGATGCAGGCTTTGGCAAAAAGCAGCTCAAGAAGTTTGCTGAAGCAAGTGAAGCCTCATCCAAGAGGTTCTGCAAACCTCACCGCATGATGCTTGCGCAGGCTGATATTAAGTACACTATGAAGCTGCCTATTGGCCCTAACGGGAAGATGGTGCAAACCTATGCGGTGGTCATTATTGATGACCATTCCAAGATGATTCTTGGCTCGGGCATCTATGGTGACCAGGAAGCATGGATTGTAGAAGATGCTTACCGTAAAGCCATTCTGAAATATGGAGCATTCGATACCACCTATGTTGACAACGGCAAGCAGTTCATTAGTAGACAGCTGATTAACACCTTGAGCATGCTTGGCATTAGGCATTTAAGAGCAAAACCCAGAGCGTGCCAATCTAAAGGTAAGGTAGAGGTGTTTAACAGGTTCATTAACTCCTATGTTAATGAATGCAAAGCCCAGAATGTGAAAACCCTTGAAGAAGCCAACTATTACTGGAACCTATGGGTGGAGCAGTATTATCTCAACAAGCCCCATGAGGGCATTAAAGAATACTACTCCAGCAGAGGTCTTAAAGTTACTGCCAATGGCATTACGCCCTTACAGGAATTCAATAGAGATACTCGGCAGCTGCGCTTTATTGATGTAAATACTGTTGCCGCCGCATTTCTCCACCACGAGAAGAGAATCGTGGACAAGGGAGCCTGCATTAGCTTTGACGGCAAAAAGTATGAAGTATCTACATCTCTCATTGGTGCCAAGGTAGAGATTAGTTATGACCCAGCAGCTAAGGAAACTATTACAGTATCCTATCCAGGCATTGAACCTTTTACAGCTAAACCATTGAAAATTGGTGAATATTGTGACCCCAAGCCTGCCATTCCGCAGTGTATGCTTCCGGTTAAGCCTAAAGAGTCTCGCTTCCTGAAAGGTTTGGAAAAGAAACGACAGGAAAGCAAAAACCGCAGGGCCAATGCAATTTCGTTCCAGATTTTCAAGAAAGAGGTGTAGCAGATGTATGAGGAATACTATGGCATGAAAAATTTGCCATTCACTAGAGATGTACCAGCCAACAGGCTATATGAGTCGCCTGCCATGGCGGATGCTTTAGGCAGATTGTGTTATGCGGCAGACAGGCAGCTGTTTGTTGTTGTGACAGCTGATTCAGGTTGCGGGAAATCTACTCTTATTAGAAAGTTTTCTGCTGCACTGCCTAGTGAAAGTTATATTCTACTGTATTTGTCCGATTCTAAGCTGACTCCGCGGTGGTTTTACAAAGGAATGCTCGACCAGTTGGGGGTTGAATCCAGATATTACAGAGGAGATGCTAAGCGGCAACTACAGAAAGAAATTGAAATTATACGCGGAGTTAGAAGGAAAAAGGTAGTCTGTGTGCTTGATGAGGCACACCTTCTTGAAAGGGAAACCATTGAAGAATTTCGTTTTCTTCTGAATTACAATTTTGATTCAATGAGTCCTATGGCTCTAGTATTGGTAGGCCAATCCGAACTATGGGACAAGTTAAAGCTCCAAAGATACGCTGCAGTTAGGCAGAGAATAGATATTAACTGTGTTCTGCCGCATCTTGAGCGATATGAAACGGAGCAGTATATTAAAAGCCATCTGGCCTATTCGGAATGTCCTCAACAGGAAATCTTTACCGAAAGGGCTATTGACGATATCTACAAAGAGACCACTGGGATCCCAAGGCTGATTAACAGGTTCTGCGAAAAAAGCCTTATGTATGCTGCACAGCAGCAAAAACGGTTGATTGATGAGCACATTGTGCACTATGTAGCAGAGAACGAAATGTTATCTGGAGTTTGATTTGACAGGCGGCTGTGCCGCCTGCCTTTTCAGGCCTCAGCTTGGACAAAAATCTGAGCAGCTGACGGACAAAATTACTGGTCTATTGGCGGACAAGATGGTTGAGCAATAACACCATTATCACAGGCAAGTCGATACCAATATAAGGCCCTATCTTTATCAGCACTATAATACTCTCTTAGATAACCTGCTTCATATTGAGCATCCATAATTCCTTTTTCTGCTAGGTTTTCAAAGCATTTTAAACATTCTTCTCTAGATATGCCTGTAATACAATCATGAGAATACTTATTTATTAATGCTTTTACAGCTAATTCATCACCGCCATTTGCAGCCATTACATACCAATCAAATGCTGTCTGTAAATCCTTATCTACAATATAACCTTTATAATAGAATTCCGCTAAATAATATTGTGCTCGATGATTTTTCTCCTGAGCCGCTTTTCTGAACCATTTTAAAGCCTCAAAGCTATCTACAAGAACACCTTTTCCTAGATAATAATGTTCCCCTAAGCACAATTGGGCTAAAGCATAATCAGCTTCTGCTGCTTTTCGATACCAACTCAATCCTATGCGAATATCCTTCTCTACGCCATATCCATGCACATAACATCCACCCAAATAAAACTGAATTTCAGGAGATTGGGCTCCTGATTTATGGAAACACTCAACTGCGTAATAATAATCTCGTGGAAGTCCTCTACCCAAAAAATAACATTTTCCTAATTCTTCATAAGCTTTAAGAAAGCCATTATATGCAGCTTTTTGATACCATTCAATCCCTTTATCGATATCAATATCTATCCCCAATCCATTTTTATAACA
>JBJDXC010000046.1:0-19398 GCA_051866475.1 Phascolarctobacterium sp. | reverse complement strand
ACTCCTGCTCCCGCACAATAGAAGCAGGAGTTTTTTTATCAGAACTTGATATTGTATATAATATCTTCTCGAACAAGCTTCTTCAGCTGTCCACGGAGCAAATCACAATATTTATCAACATCTGCCTCTGTTTCAATATGCCAAGTTGTCATTGGAACAACCACATTGGCATGTTGGTAAATAACCTGTTTTTTCTTCTTGGGTTCTGTCTCAGGAGAGTTATTCCCAGAAGTACCACTTCCGCCAGTACCTTTGCCTTCAGAAGTATTACCTCCGTTATTTTTACCTTCATTCTCCTTTTTAGCCTTAAGTTCAGCATCCAGCTTATCCATTTCTTGCAGCTTTCTTTGCTTCAAAGCATTGGCTTGGTCACTATAGCTACGCAAAACTAAAATATTATTGCTGTGTTCTGCCTTAGCCAAAAGCTGCTCAAAGCCCAAGGAATAAGAGGACTCATACTGGCTCTTATAGGGCTTGGTAGCCAAAACATCCAGCACAAACTTTTTGTTGTCCAAAATAACCTTACGCACAGGCTCAGTATTGGCTTCCAAAATCTCCAAATACTTGGTGTCAAACTTATCCATCAACTCTGGTAGCTGGCGAATCATTCCATAAGGAGTCTTGGCATTAACAATTTTTTGCATAGCATTAGCTAAATCTTCTAGCTCACTATCAGCTATATAGTATTGGCTATCCTCGTATATTTTCAATTTACCCAAGGCTTTATCAAAGATTTTCTTTTGCTCCCCTTCAAAGAACTCCTTAATCGGCAGATAGTCACCTGCTAATTCTTCTAATTCATCCTCATTGCTTACCACATAATTGAAGAATTCCATGGTATTATCCATGCTTTTCAATCCCTGGAGTAACTTGATGCCATCTATAACAATTTGACTACCTGGATAAGTATCTTGGTCATAGGAATTATTCTTCCAGCTTTGGAATTTACTTAAAAGTGAGCTTGTCTCTCTCTGGAACTCGCTCATAATGCGATCAGTATCAGTGGCAATAATCGTATAGCCAAATAAATCCTTTGCCACATCCTTGGCTGTTTTAATCTTTGCCTTAGGTACTACGGGCTTCAAATCCACCATGATCTTGTCCACATAGCCCTTTTTGGTCAAGTATTCTACAATCGTCTCAGTATTGGTGTTTAGCAAAGTAACATTTTCTTGCTGATACTGCAGGCCTAAGTCGCCATCTTTAAACAGCTTGGCTACCAACCATTCCACATCATCAGTGATAAAACCATAGGGAGGTTTGGCAAAATAATCCTTGATTGTTTTTAAGGAAATTTTATTGTGCATAGAAGTACTACGCTCAATATACCGCTTGCAATCGTCCAAAGCCAAGTGATTGGGAACTGAAGCGTTCCCCAAGGCCAAAGTACCCTGCTTATCATTACGCAACATTCCTAGAATATTCGCAGGAGACATAGCTACATCAATGTAATCCAGCTTGTTATAAACAGTATTTACCAGTTTTCCTAAAGCTTCGTTAATGCGAGCAGTAATATCCTTGGCACCAATTTCTGACTTCGAGCCATTTACATAGATATCGGCATTGCGCAGGCTCTCCTGCAGATAAAGCTTGGCATTTTCCATGCGCTCCCTAAGCTCACGGCTCTTGGCTTCTTTTATAGGAGCAAAGCGATCAGATTTGGTTAAAGGATTATGTTGGAGATACTTTTCGATCTTCAAATATTGGTTAATTTCAGAGAAGCAGGCGCCGGAAGCTGGCAAAACAACCAATACCTGCTTACCTTCACCGGACATAGCATTCAAAGTATGCTCATCATAATCAGTGAAATATGGTGTCAGTACATGTACTCCAATATCATAGTTTTGGTTATTCTTATGCGGTCTATCATCCACCAGCTGGTTAAACCAGAAGGTGTAGCGACCATTGAAAGCATTGTATTTATATTTTGCCTCAGGATAAAGGTCATTGAAGACCAGATCAGAAACCTTGTTTTGAATCTCACCAATTTCGACATTCTGGCGATCAATCTCACGGCCAATTTCCTGTTCTTCCTCGGTCAAGAACACATAGTTACCGCTATGCTCCTGCACCAAGGTTTCCTTAATGAGCACCTTAAGGGCAGCCTCCACTTGCTTTTGCAGCTCATAAATATCCTCATCCACATGGGTAACCATGAGACTCGTGATATTGGAAATAGTAGTTGCTTGGAACTCCTTTACATACTTCACAAGGAACAAAACCTTCAATACATTGATAGCGAAGCAGTCTCTATCGCTGCTAGGATTGATATTCTTGTTGTCCAGAGCCTGAGATATTACGCGGCTATGCACTGCATCCAAGAAGTTTTCTAGTGCATCATAGAACATGTAGAATGGCACCAAAGCCCCATCATCCTTGTTCTGCAAACGCTCTGCAGCCTTCTTAAAGAGAGCGAGCATGGAACGTTCACCTTCAGATAAGTGCTTGCCGGATGCACCATGAGTACGAATGGAATTAAGAACCTTACCCAAAAGATTGAACTGATACGGGATGAAAGGATAAATCTCAGCAAAAACATCCCTGTTATCATACAGCTTCATTTCCGGAGTCTTTTCAAATTTAATTTTATTCTTGATGCTAACTGCCTTGTCATCATAAAGCAGCCGCAAGGTTTGTTCTGCGGTTTCGGTCTTAGAAAGCAAGCGCTTTTTAATTACTTCATCCACATTAGCAGAGGAAAGAGATAAGCGAGTATCAAAACGGCCCTGAATTTTGGAAAAATCAGTACCCTTACGTGCAGTCATTTCCATAATGGAGTCAACATCCTGTTGGCTGGTAACAATTACCCAAGCACGTCCCTGGCATTCCTTGCCCAGCTCTTCACGCATGGTCTGCAGGTTGAGCATCATCTGGGAATCATCACCAATATATTGACCAACCTCGTCCACACAGAAAATCAAATGCTGATTCTTGCCTTGCTTATCACACCAATCACGCACCAAACGAGCAAAGCCCTCTATACTCATCTGGAATGGCTTCATCATAATGTTTTGGCACACACTTGTAGCAGCTTCCACAGTAAGGTTTTGGTATTTTATTGCAGCTAAGGCTTTAGCAACATGCACAAATTCAAAATTAAAACGATGGCGATATAGTTTCCATTCATGGCCACTTTCTTCCAAAAAAGCTGTCTGGAAAGCATCATAACAACCATCCTCGGTCAAATTTCTTTCTAACTCAGCAATAGCCGGCCGTGCGCCATAGAAGCCCTGCATCTCGTTGAAAACCTTCAGGAAAACATTAACAATGGCGTCCTTGCTTTGCTTGGAGGTCTGCTCACTCTTGGAGTCGATGTTAAATAGAATTACTTTAGTAGGAGTATCAACAGCTAGTTGAATATCAGCCATGACCATGGAGTCCTGGATTTTTTTGTCCTCTTTGAAATAATCCAAAGTAGGCTTACCAGCTACTAGCTTGTTCTCCAACAAGTAAGACAGCATTTTTAAGAAGTGGGACTTACCACTACCAAAGAAGCCAGAAATCCACACACCATTCTTTCTGGTTTTGCCTAAAATACCTACCTTGTAGTTCTCAAAGAACTCTTTAAAATGGCGTTGGAGTTCCCTTGTTACGACATATTCCTCAAGCTCGTTTTTCTCATCGGTCAATCCTTCTTCGCCAACAACAATAACGCCCTGGATATTACGGTCAATAGGCTTTTTGAACATATTCTTAATCAACATACCAAATTACCCCCCTAGCTATCCTTATCTTACCAAACGGAATGCTCTATAATAATTGTCATCCTTCAGCTCATCAAAAAGACGTAGCTCCTGCTCATTGTAAACACCCGGGAAAAAAAGCACCACGGGCACTTTCCTAAAAGCCATACTCAAATTGTTTAGTATCTTGTGAGAACGCAGTATTGGAAAAACTTTTCCAACACCGGTCAACAACACAATGGCCTCATCAGGAGTGTTTTCCTGAATGTGCTTTATAAACCAATTCTCACGGTCGTTGAACTGTAAAAGCTCAAATATGGAATCTATGACTACATACATCCCAGCAGTCTCTTCCAACATGTAGGTAGCATCCAGATATCCTTCCTTGGTCAGCGTATCGATAATAAAATCATAAATATCGAATTCCACTAGCTTGTATTCCCTATAGCTTTGTTGGCTTCGCTTTACAAGTCTTTTTACTGTCTGGCGTACCTCAAGCTCCTTGTTAGCTGGATAATCAAATACCCAGTAGTTTACTTCATTGGCACGGCCATCGCTCTTCCAAAAGCTTGGTGTCTCCAATATTTTTTCTAGCTCATCTATTCTTTGCTCAAAAGTTTTCATGATGCTATTCACCTGTCAGTGCCGCCAGCACAGGCTGTAAGCCGTGACCACGCAGCCAATTTTCTATTTCCATGGAAGGAATAGGCTTTAGTATTTTCTTAGTACCTGCAGCATTATCAGTAACGCCGGCTTCGCTCAAATATTGCTTGTAGGTGCTAGCTAAACGCTTAAGGGTTACTTCCGTAAAACCAGCTACCTTTTCACTTTGTACCTGCTTATTAGTCCAAAAGGCTCGTACATCACTTTCACCATATTCGTGTATGCCCAGGATTAGCTTGCCACGAATTATCTCGTAAGCAAAGTCGAAAAACAAAGTATCAGTACACATGCATGCAGTCAAGCACAAAAGCTTCTGGCCAGCCACATCACTTGCCATAAACAAAGGCACAAAGGATTGGTCCAAGGACTCAACACGCTTAGCTACCGTGTTCATTACCATTTTTGCTCTATCAACTGACGACGCAGCAAAGAGGTTATCTGCAGTATTCTTGGCTTTGATATCCTTCATGCTCATACCAGCAGCCAAAAGGCTCACAGCCTTCTTGAATTCTATAAACCAGAACGAGAATTTTACTGCTCCAGCACTGTAGGAATGACGTTCCATAGGCACAATCCTTTCTCGTAACAAACTATTTTGCCATCAGGGTACACTTATAGATAATATTATTATATCACAAAATGTGTTTTCTAGGATATCTCATAAAACAAAAACCACCATAGCATATACACTATGGTGGCGATTATTCTTGGTGATCCAGGAGGGATTCGCCTGTGCCCTTGGGTAAACCCCCGACCCACGGCTTAGAAAAAAACCACCATAGCACATTCATAGTACCATGGTGGCGATTATTCTTGGTGATCCAGGAGGGATTCGAACCCCCGACCCACGGCTTAGAAGGCCGTTGCTCTATCCGACTGAGCTACTGGACCATATGAAATTGGAGCGGGCGATGGGAATCGAACCCACAACATCAGCTTGGAAGGCTGAGGTTTTACCACTAAACTACACCCGCGTGATTTTTGGTCGGAGTGACAGGACTTGAACCTGCGACATCCTGATCCCAAATCAGGTGCTCTACCAAACTGAGCTACACCCCGAGCACGCAGTATATTATAGCATACGCCATGGGTATAGTCAAGTATAATGCCTAAAACAACGTTTAAGGATACTTTTTCAGCTTAGCACAGCAAGCAACACATAAAAAGCGGTTCCCCTTTCGAAGAACCGCGGAATATCTTGGTGCCGAAGGCCGGACTCGAACCGGCACGAGCGTGAACCCGCTTGATTTTGAGTCAAGTGCGTCTGCCAATTCCGCCACTTCGGCGTTTCAAGGTTCCGATGCGTTCGGAACAAGTAATATTATACTAGGGGTATGTCTATTTGTCAACACTTTTTTCTTGATTTAAGAAGAATTTTGATTTAACTTTCTAGGATAACATAATCAACAAAAAAGCAGACAAGCCGCAGCCTGTCTGCTAAATATAGTTTTTCTTAAAGCTTACTTCAAAATTCTGCAAGCCCCATAATAGCGTGCGCCCCAGTAGCCAGTGAAGGCAGAGGCCACAGTTACACCAGTGCTGGTGCCGGCATGGATAAAGTTGCCATTACCCACATAAATGCCACAATGAGAAGCACCGGGCTCATAGGTAGTATAGAATACCAAATCACCAGGACGGAGCTGACTCATGGAAATACGCTTACCATAATATAATTGGCTATCTGCAGTGCGCGGAATGTAAATACCGGCACGCTTAAAAGCATACTGCGTAAAGCCGGAGCAGTCAAAGCCATAGGGAGAGGTGCCGCCAAATACATATGGAGTACCGATGACACTGTACGCAGCACGCAAAATGCTTCTTACCACATTTTGCGCACGGTTAGGAGGCATCTCCTTGTTCATCAGCGCTCTATAGGTAGCGGAACCAACCACACCATCAACCTCCAGGCCTTGAGCAGCCTGAAAAGCCTTGATAGCCTTTTCTGTAGCAGGACCAAACTCACCATCCAAGGTACCTACTGTATAATTAAGCTCAACTAGTCTTTTTTGAATTGCTAAAACTTCTTCGCCATCGTCACCACGTTGAAAGGAAGCAAACGCACTAACTGCACCTGCAAAAGTGAACAGTACAGTTAAGCAAAGTGTTATTACTTTCTTTTTAAACAACCACATCCACATCCTTTCATAATCTAATACGCGTCTATTATAGCACAAAAAAGCCAATCTGTAAAATTTAATTTTTTACATTATTTCCCGCTCTTGCTATTTTTGAGAATTGTCACTTTCTGTACACTTTATATGGCGTGCCACTAAATATAGTGGTCTATGCTTGATTTCCTCAAAAATACGCCCGATATATTCACCCAAAATGCCGATGCCAACCAGCTGGATGCCACCTAAAAACAGCACGCTTACCGTCATAGTTGCCCAGCCGGGAACTGCATCATCTATAATAAATTTTACATAGAAAACATGACCCAATAAGAGCAGGCTGCACATACCAAAGACAAGGCCAATATAAAAGGCCCAGCGCAGGGGCAGATTGGAAAAAGCAGTGATGCCATCCAAGGCAAAATGCAGCATTTTATGCAGATTAAACTTGGAATGACCGGCAAAGCGTGGCGGTGCCACAAATTCCATCACAGCCACATTAAAGCCCAGGGTAGTAATCAAGCCACGAATAAAGCGAGCACGCTCCCGATATTGCTTAAAGGCATCCACAGCGATTCTATCCATAAGCCTAAAATCACTGCCACCGGGAGTTATTTCCACCTTAGACAAAGCGTTGATCAGCTTATAATACACACTGGAGGTAATATTTTTGAAAAAGCCCGCGTCCTCAGTAGCCATGCGCTTGGTCTGCACAATTTCATGACCGGACTCCCACAAACGTAGCATCTCCGGGATAAGCTCGGGCGGATGCTGTAAATCTCCGTCCATAGTGATAATAGCATCACCATCAGCATTATCCAGGCCACAGGTCAGCGCCATCTGGTGGCCATAATTACGGCTCAAAAGATAGGCCTCCACATGCTCGTCCTGCTTGGCCAGCTCGTTTAAAATCACCCTGCTGGCATCCTTAGAGCCATCGTCTACAAAGACAATGCTGTAATCATAGGACTCTGCCTGCATTACGGCAGTGGCGCGTTTATAAAACTCGTGTAAATTATCTTCCTCATTAAAAACGGGAACAACTAAGGATACTTTTTTCACTGTTTCACCAACATTCTTAAAAAAAGGCTGCCCCTTGGGCAGCCGTGCTTACAGTTGAGTACTCAATAAGCCGAGTTCTGTTCCGCATAGCGGTGACAACCATTTATCTAGGCTTACAGTTACCTGCAAGCTCAAGCGACACAACCCGGGAGGCTCAGCGGGCCGCTTCATCCCTCCCCTATTTGGTCTTGCTCCGGATGGGGTTTACCTAGCCAGCCTGTTACCAGACTGCTGGTGCGCTCTTACCGCACCGTTCCACCCTTACCTGCCGAAGCAGGCGGTACACATTTCTGTGGCACTTTCCCTGAGATCACTCTCGCCGGACGTTATCCGGCATCCTGCCCTGTGGAGCTCGGACTTTCCTCATCTGGCTCGAAGCCAGCCGCGGTCGTCTTTCGTACTCAATGAATAATTTTAACACAGATAGTTTTCTGCGTCAATAAGTTCGACCTGGAAAATATTATACTATTGCCCGCTGAAATCAAGCTTAATCAGAGCCTTTGCCATATAAAAAGGACCTGCTACCATAGTAACAGGTCCTGATTATTAAATTTTATTATGCTTCTCTACGTTCAGCGATAATCTTTTCAGCCATCTTAGCGGGAACATCCTCGTAATGGTCAAACTTCATTTCGAAGGAGCCTTGGCCTTGGGTAATAGCGCGCAGGTCAACTGCGTACTCAGTGATTTCAGCATAGGGAACCTGTGCAGTTACAACGCTCAAGCCTTCCTCAACAGATTGCATACCCAAGATGCGGCCACGTTTTTGGTTCAAATCGCCAATAACATCGCCCATCATGCTGTCAGAGCAAGTTACATTCAGAGTGTAGATAGGCTCTAAGAGAACAGGCTTGCATTGCTCCATAGCCTTTTTGAAGGCGATATTGGAAGCAGTCTTGAAGGCCATTTCGGAGGAGTCAACCGGATGATAGGAGCCATCCAGCAGGGTGATACGCATATCAACTACAGGATAGCCGGCCAGGATGCCCTTATCCATGGCTTCGCGCATGCCCTTTTCAACAGCCGGGATGTATTGACGAGGCACGGAGCCACCGAAAATCTTATCCACAAACTCGAAGCCGCCTCCAGGAGGCAGGGGCTCCATGTTAATTACAACGTGACCATATTGGCCATGGCCGCCGGATTGCTTCTTATGCTTACCTTCAACCTCAGCAGTGCCGCGGATGGTTTCACGGTATTCGATGATAGGAGCCTTCAGCTGAGCTTCCACACCAAATTTACGTTGCATACGCTCCATGATGATTTCGATGTGTTGGTCGCCCATACCGCTGATCAAGGTTTCCTTGGTTACAGGGTTCTTGGTTACGATAATGGTCGGGTCTTCATCCATCAGACGAGTCAGGGCAGACATGATCTTGTCTTCATCGCCCTTCTTCTTCGGATAAATAGCTCTGGTGTACATGGGCAGCGGGAACTCGATAACAGGGAATTCAACCTCGGAGTTCTTGTCGCACAGAGTATCGCCAGTAGAAGTGTATTGCAGCTTAGCCACAACGCCGATATCGCCTGCTACAACCTGCTTCATGGGGATTTGGGTCTTGCCACGCATGGTGAATACGTTACCAATGCGCTCTTCTTGCTCACGACGAGAGTTGTAAACCATGCTGTCGGCCTTGATGGAGCCGGAGAAAACACGGAAGAAGCTCAGACGACCTACGAAGGGGTCAGAGGTGGTCTTGAATACCAGAGCTGCCATAGGAGCGTTGGCATCGCGGATTTCTTCTTCGCCGGTAGCTTTATCTATAACAACGAAGTCGTTCAAAATTGCGGGATAGGTAAAGTCCACGATAGCATTCATCAAACGGCCCAAGCCGATGTCCTTGTAAGCGCTGCCGCACAGCATCGGATAAATAATAGCTTGGCGAATGCCCTTAATCAAGCATTTCATGATTTCTTCATCGCTGATGGTTTCGCCCTCCAGATAACGCATCATGCAGTCATCATCGGCCTCAACAGCTGCTTCAATCATCTTTTCACGAGCTTCTTCAGCAGCAGCCTTATATTCATCAGGAATTTCGATTTCATCGGAGCCATTGCCGTTAGCACGATATGCCTTCATCTTATACAAATCGATAATGCCTTGGAAGTTATCCTCTTTACCCAAGGGCAGCTGCAGCGGCAGCACGTGCTTGCCAAATTTGCCGCGCAGATTATCCAGAATGCTGTCAAAATCAGCATTTTCACGATCCATCTTGTTTACGAAAATAATGCGGGGCAGGCCTGCTTCTTCGGCCAGCTTCCAGCATTGCTCGGTGCCAACCTGTACACCGCTGGTTGCGCAAACAACAATCAAAGCGCTGTCCACTGCTCTGAAAGCGCCCTTTACTTCGGCTACGAAATCGGCGAAGCCCGGAGTATCGATAAAGTTAATCTTAGTGTCGCGCCATTCAACGGGAGCCAAGGTTGCGTTTACGGAAACCTTACGTTTAATTTCTTCCGGTTCATAGTCAGTGGTGGTAGCACCGTCTTCAACCTTGCACATTCTGTTGATCGCACCGCTGCGATACAACAGAGCTTCGGTAACAGACGTGGTTCCTGCTCCACCATGACCCACAATGGCCACGTTTCTAATTTTATCGCCAGTATATTCTTTCATGATAAATCCCCCTTTATTACAGGCAATATTTTGATGCCTATATTTTTCGCTAAATTTACTGATTATTCCTGCTTAGCAAGCAAATTTTTGTTTTTATTTTTTCGGTGCTCTAAAAAGTGTAACGTAATTTACACTTTTAGTTTGTGACTGTTCTTGTTAGTTTAGTAAAAGCTTCCGATACGTAAATTAATCATTTAAAAGAAGAACGGATCTGCACAAACTTGCCTACCTCTGCTCCAATATTCTCCGCTGCTAAAATACCACTAATGATGGCAGCCCCATTAGCTCCTGTGGCTAGTACTTCTCTATAGTTAGTCGCATTTACACCACCGATACCTACAATGGGGATGCTTACAGCAGCTCGGATACTGTGAAGCTTTTCCAGCCCAAGCTTAGCCACACCTGCCTTAGTGCCTGTACCAAAGACAGCACCACATCCCAGATAATCAGCTCCATCTACCATTGCTTTGCGAGCTTCCTCAGGATTATGAGCAGACACACCTATGATAAAATGAGAACCAACTAACTTACGTACTATATTACAAGGCAAATCGTCCTGCCCCACATGTACTCCTGCGGCGCCCACTGCCAGCGCCACGTCCACCCTATCGTTGATAATCAAGGGCACATGATAGCTGTCGCACAACGCCTTCAGCGCCAGCGCCTCCTGGTACATGGGTCCCCCATCCTTAAATTTGGAGCGATACTGCACTAGGGTCACGCCGGCCTGCAAGGCCTCTTCTACGCAGCGCAAAAGCTGTCTTCCCTTCAGGCACTCGTCATCTGTCAAGAGATAGATGCTATAGTCAATCTCTTTTTTGTCAAACTTCTTTTGTTCACTCATAGGATTTAGGAAACCTTTTCCTCAGGCTTCATCTTCACCAAATTCCATTTGGTGGTCACATGATAAATGCAGTCCATGAGGCGCACCTTGAACATGCCAGGGCCGTCCTTCTTTTCCAGGAAATTGGCAGCCAATTCAGCACTTTGTCCCATAATCACAACACCCAAGGCAGCGGCCACCATCATATCCTTGGTCACGGCTGCGCAGCTAGCCACCAGCATGCTGGTCATGCAGCCGCTACCAGTGATATCCTGCAAGAGCGGATGTCCATTGTTTAACACCACGGCCTGCTTGCCATTGGAAATATTATCAATTGCACCGGTCACAGCAAAGACGCAGTTGAATTTTTTTGCTGCATCTTTTGCCACTTTTAAAGCTACGCCCTCTTCGGTTGTGCCCTCCAGATTATCCACACCATGGCCACCAGTGCTGCCGTTCAACAACGCATTGCACTCGCTAAAATTACCTCGCACAATATCAATATAGCCCTTGTTTAAAAGCTGCAGAGCAAAATTGAGGCGCATTTTGGAAGCCATTGCGCCCACAGGGTCTAAAACCACAGGAATGCCCTTTTT
The DNA here is from genome assembly GCA_051866475.1 of Phascolarctobacterium sp. Taxonomy (GTDB): domain Bacteria; phylum Bacillota; class Negativicutes; order Acidaminococcales; family Acidaminococcaceae; genus Phascolarctobacterium_A. The sequence continues at coordinate 7,843 of JBJDXC010000046.1, read as the reverse complement.
CTTGGCCACAGCCGCTGCACGCTCCATGGCAATTTGCTTATTGAAGCTAATAGTGCCCAAATTAAGCACTAAAGCGTCGGCTCCGGCGGTGATTTCCTCTACCTCCTCCGGCTCGTCAGCCATAACCGGTGACGCACCTGCTGCCAAAGCCACATCAGCGCAGCTTTCCGCAGTCACATAATTGGTAATAGCATGAATTACAGGCTTTTTTTGACGGAGGCGCTCCACCAGCTCCCCAAAAACATTGGTCAGTTCCATTATTCCAAAATTCCTGCCTTTCTATACAAATCCACAAAATGATGGGTCGGTCCACAGCCACTGCCCAGCGGAATACCATAGCTAATGGCCTCGGTCACATAAGCCTTGGAGGCCTTTACAGCCTCGGGCAAGCTCATACCCTTGGCCAGATTAGCGGCCAAGCTACTGGACAGAGTGCAGCCCGTGCCATGGGTGTTTTTCGTAGCAATGCGCTCAGCAGCAAACCAGATTTCCTCCTTGCCATCAAAAAGCAAATCATCCGCAGTATCGCTCAAATGACCGCCCTTCACCAGCACTGCCTTAGCACCCAGGGCAATAATTTTTTCTGCCACAGGACGCATTTCCTCTTTTTTCGTCACGGTCATGCCGCTGATGGCCTCGGCCTCGGGCAGATTGGGAGTAACGAGAGTTGCCAAGGGCAAAAGCTCGCTAATCAGCGTCTCGCAGGCCTCAGGCTGCAGCAAGGGGTAGCCGCTTTTAGAAATCATCACAGGGTCCAGCACGATGATTTCCGGCTTATATTTGCGCAAGCAGGCTGCGATGGCTTTAATAGTCTCCGGACGAGAAAGCATACCGATTTTCACTGCGTCCACGCGAATGTCATCAAAAACAGCAGCAATCTGTGCTTCCACTATATCCGGCGCAATATCCTGCACCTTGGTCACGCCACAGGTGTTTTGAGCCGTTACGGCGGTGATGACGCTCATACCAAAGGTACCATGGGCCGCAAAGGTTTTCAAATCGGCCTGAATGCCGGCGCCACCACTGGAGTCGCTGCCGGCGATAGTCAATAAATGCTTTAACACAAGTAAGCACCTCTTTCACAAAAGGACCGAGGACGCACTGCATCCCCGGTCCCTCAAAATCCAATGCAATATTTTGCTTACAGCACTGCTTTAACCTTAGCAACCAGATTATCCACAGTGAAGCCATATTTTTCCAGCATTACGCCACCGGGAGCGGAGGCACCGAAGGTGGTGATGCCGAGTACGTTCTTTTCGCTGCCGGTGTAGCGGCTCCAGCCATAGGGCACGCCTGCTTCCACAGCAAATTTGGTAACGCCGGCGGGCAATACGCTTTCCTTGTATGCCTCGCTTTGTGCGTCGAACAAATCCCAGCTGGGCATGGATACTACGCTAGCGTCAATGCCTTCCTCAGCCAGCTTAGCCTGTGCCTTGAGAGCCAGCTCAACCTCGCTGCCGGTACCGATCAGGATCACCTTAGCAGCTTCCTTAGCCGGGCTCAGCACATATGCACCCTTAGCTGCATTTTCATGAATAACTGCTGCATGCTCGTGCATTACCGGCAGGTTTTGACGGCTCAACAGTAAGCAGGTGGGCTTAGTTTTGTTCAGGCAAGCCTGCTGCCAAGCCACTGCAGTTTCCAGAGCGTCCGCCGGACGAATTACAGAAACATTGGGGATTAAGCGCAGACCCATAGTGGTCTCGATGGGTTGATGGGTAGGACCATCCTCGCCCAGAGCAATGGAGTCGTGGGTTAATACAAAAATGGACTGAATGCCCATGAGGGCTGCCATACGAATGGTGGGACGCAGGAAGTCGGCGAATACCAGGAAGGTGCCGCCGAAGGGAACGAAGCCACCATGGAGAGCCAAGCCGTTCAGCACAGTACCCATAGCATGCTCACGCACACCAAAGTGAATATTGCGACCCTTGTGGTCCAGCTTGGAGAAGTAGCCACCAGCCTTCATGACAGTCTTATTGGAGGGACCCAGGTCGGCGCTACCGCCTACCAGAGCAGGCACCTGCTCTGCCAGCTTTTGAATTACATCGCCACTGGAGGCGCGGGTTGCGCTCTTAGTCTGATCCTTAAAAATAGCTTCCAGAGCCTGTAAATCCACGTTAATCTTGCCAGCCATGCGGTCAGCCAATTCAGCTGCCAGCTCCGGATAGCAAGCCTTATAATCGTCCATCAGCGCATTCCAGTCAGCCTCAGCCTTAGCGCAGGCGGGCAGCTTCGCAGCAAAATGCTCCTTAGCTTCAGCCGGAACGTAGAACATTTCAGCCGGCCAGCCAGCCTTTTCCTTGGTAGCAGCCAGTGCCTCGGCGCCCAGGGGCTCACCATGGCAGGAAGGGCTGTCCTGTTTGGGGCTGCCAAAGCCGATATGGGTGCGCACGATAATCAAGGACGGATGAGTAGCATCTGCTTGGGCCTCCTTAATCGCAGCAGCCATAGCTTCTACATCCTCGGAGTCGGCTACGCGCAGCACCTGCCAACCATAAGCCTTGAAGCGTGCTTCTACATCCTCGGTAAAGGCAATGGAAGTGTCGCCTTCAATGGTAATCTTGTTATCATCGTATAAGTAAATCAACTTGCCCAAGCCCAAGGTACCGGCTAAGGAAGCAGCCTCGCAGGAAACGCCTTCCATTAAGTCGCCGTCAGAGGTCAGGCCATAGGTATAATGATTAACTACGGGGAAATCAGGTTTATTATATTTGCCGGCCAGCATAGCCTCAGCAATAGCGAAGCCCACGCCCATGGCAAAGCCATGACCCAGAGGGCCGGTGGATACATCCACGCCAGGAGTCAGACCATATTCAGGATGACCCGGAGTCTTGCTACCCCATTGACGGAAGTTCTTCAGCTCCTCCAAGGACAGCTCATAGCCAGCCAAATGCAGCATAGCATATAAAAGGGCGCTGCCGTGACCCGGGGACAGGATGAAACGATCGCGGTTAAACCAGTTGGGGTTAGCGGGATTATAGCTCATATAGCGATCCCAGATAGTATACATTAAGGGAGCGGTACCCAGAGGGAAGCCCGGATGGCCGGATTTAGCCTTCTCAACCTGGTCCGCAGCCAAGAAGCGCAGAGTATTTACACAAGCCTGATCAATTTTTTGCATTGAAACAACCTCCATTTTTGTAAAAAATGCCTACTGCTATTATAACATGTTTTGATTTCTTGTACACTGTTTATTTTAGATTAAGCATCAAAAAAGCGGAGATTTGTCACAATCTCCGCTCTATTTTCACTTTAGTGTTTAGATTTAGTTCTTCTTTTTAATTCGGAGAAGAGTAAATCATTGAGCACGCGAATATAGGTACCCTTCATGCCAAGGGATTTGGTTTCAATGAGGCCGGCGCTTTCAAATTTACGCAGGGCATTGACAATTACGGAACGGGTAATGCCCACTCTATCAGCAATCTTAGATGCTACCAGGAGGCCCTCATCACCCTTCAGCTCGCCTAAAATATTCACAATAGCTTCCATCTCGGAATAGGACAGAGTATCAAAGGCTACTTGTACCATAGCTTTCTTGCGTACATCCTCAGCCACCATAGCTTCTCTATCGTGCAGAATTTCTACGCCCAATACAGTTGCTGCATATTCAGCCAGCAGCAAATCCTCATCATCAAAGCTGGCATCATATTTTGCCACAATCAAGGTACCAATGCGTTCGCCCTTACCATAAATAGGCACTACAGTTGTCATCTTGTCCTTAAAAATGCATTTGGTATGAGTAATAAAGGAGCAGTTTTGGTTCTCATGAGGAATATTAGCCAGTGTTTCCTTAACACGCATAACGAAGTTCAGATAGTCATCGGGGAAGGTATTGCTATCCAGCACCTGCTCACGCATAATATCGCATTCAAATTCGCGAATAAGCGCATAGCCCTTAACCTCGCCCTTGGCGCCAACAATGTAAGTATTGGCTTCGATGATGTCACGCAGTAGCTGCGCAATGGCGCTATATTCTACTTTATCGCCCTTTTGCAGCAGACTATTAATTTTTCTAGTTTTTTCTAATAATTCCATGTTTTGCCTCCTCATTAAATTAAAACTATGCTCTAGGATGATTTTGTTTGTAAACAGCAGCTATCCGCTCTGTAGTTACATGGGTATAAATTTGGGTAGTAGAGAGATTGGCATGCCCCAAAAGCTCCTGCACAGCCCTCAAATCAGCTCCATGGCTTAGGAGATGAGTTGCAAAGGTATGACGGATGGTATGGGGGCTGACATGCTTTTTCAGAGCAAGCATTTGAATATACTTATCCAAAATGCGCCGCACGCTACGATCTGTCAATACACCTCCACGGCTATTGACAAATACAAAATCGTGCTGTTCTACCCGATATTTTTGCATCAGCTCCTGTCTGTAGGGATAGTACCTAGCCACAGCCTCACAGCAGGTATGACCCAGCGGAATCAAGCGCTCCTTATTGCCCTTGCCGATGACAATAACGAAACGATTGCTTAAATCAATCCTCCCCATGGTTAACCCCACTACCTCGCTGACGCGGCAGCCTGTAGCATACAGTAGCTCCAAGAGTGCCTGATCGCGATAGCCTAGGGGCTTAGTATCAGGAAGCGTCAAAAGCTCTTGGACCTCCACTTCGTCTAGGAAGGACGGTAATCTTTTGTCTAGCTTAGGCGAATGCACCTTGGTTAAGGGACTAACCTGAAGAATATTTTCTCGCACCAGGAATTTGTAAAAGGAGCGCAAGGCAGAAATTCTGCGGGCAATAGTGCGCTTAGCATAATTTTCACTATTAAGATATGCCAGATAAGCACGAATATCTAGAGCGCCTACCTGCTCCCATGCTACTTGCTTTTGCTTACGCTGCTCCAGAAAAGCAGCGAAGCTAGCCAAATCCTTGCGATAGCTAGTACAGGTCAACTCTGAGCAATTCTTCTCCACAGCAAGATACTGGATAAACCTTTCAGGATATTGCACAAAAGTAGTCATTATCTCACTAAGCTCCTTCTAACATATCCTAGCACAAAAATCTTCTGAATACAAGTATTTTTTTAATAGTTCACAATTGTATACAATAATACTTCTTTTTCTGACTACTTAGTCAAGCCTCTGCTCCCTTTAAAACAAAGAAAACAGTGCCCCGAGGAGCACTGTTCGTCGTTGAAGCAGCTTTTAGAAAATTATCACGATTATAATAAACTAATATGGATTAACTGTCAAGTTAAACCTTACCATTTATCAAGATTTTTTTAATTGATGAAGTAATGTAGCCAAAGCCTCCAAGGCACGAGCGGCAATCTGAGCATTCTTTTCCCTCTTCTTGCGAATGCGCACTGTTAAAGGAGGGATCAGGCCAAAATTAACATTCATGGGCTGGAAGTTTTCGATGCTCTCATTGCTGATGTATTTGGCTAAGGCACCATGGGCTGTCTCAGCAGGGAAGGCAAGCTTGGGCAGGCCCAGCTCCGCCCTAGCAGCGGCAATACCGGCCATAAGGCCGGAAGCAGCGGACTCCACATAGCCCTCCACGCCGGTCATCTGACCGGCGAAGTAAAAGCGCGGGTTTTGGCGCAGGCAAAAATGCTCATCCAATAGCTGGGGAGAGTTGAGATAGGTATTCTTGTGCATTACGCCGTAGCGCACAAACTCCGCCTTTTCCAGGCCCGGAATCATGCCAAAAACGCGCCTTTGCTCGCCCCATTTTAAATGGGTCTGAAAGCCCACAATATTGTACAGGGAAGCAGCTGCATTATCCTGGCGCAGCTGCACCACCGCATAGGCCTCCTTGCCGTTGCGCGGATCAATAAGCCCTACGGGCTTTAAAGGACCAAAGCGCATGGTGTCCTCGCCCCTAGCAGCCATTTCCTCAATGGGCATGCAGGCCTCGAACACATCATGCTCAAAGTCCTTTACAGGAGCGCTTTCAGCGCTGCACAGAGCTTGCCAAAAGGCCACGTACTCTTCCTTGGTATAGAAGGGACAGTTTAAATAATCCGCTCCGCCCTTGTCGTAGCGGGACGCGCGATAAACCTTATCATAGTCCAAGGAATCAGCAGTTACAATGGGCGCAGCCGCGTCAAAGAAATGGAAATAATCCTTCTTTACCAGCTCTTGAATATTGGCAAAAAGAGCGTCGCTGGTTAAGGGGCCACTGGCTACAATCACAGTACCCTCAAGGGACTGTAAATCTGTAACCTCTTCGTGGACGATGGTTACTAAGGGATTGGCCTCCACAGCCTCGGTCACACTGGCAGCAAAGCCGTCCCTGTCCACCGCTAAGGCTCCCCCTGCGGGCACCTGATGCTTATCCGCCTGCTCCATAATGATGGAGTCCAAGCGGCGCATTTCTTCCTTCAGCAAACCAACAGCATTTTCAATATTAGCAGCGCGCAGACTATTACTGCACACTAATTCGGCAAAATAATCTGTTTTATGAGCAGCGTCGCTTTTCACAGGACGCATTTCGTGTAGAATTACGGGAATACCGTATTTAGTAACCTGCTTAGCGGCCTCGCAGCCTGCCAAGCCGGCACCAATGATGTGGATTGGTTTCATCTTCTTATCCTTTAGTCAAAATATTTATGGCTAAACCGCAAGGCCCTGTTAGGCCTTAGCTGCGGCTTTTTTACGAGTGGTATTTTTCTTGGGAGCTGCCTTCTTCACAGCTTGTGTGGCTTTTACAGCGGCCTTGGCTTCCGTTACCGGGCGCACAGGGCGCGCATCCACGCACTCCGGATTGCTGCAGAACCTCCGCTTGCGACCGCTGCGCTCGGTGTGCTCCACCAGCATATGACCGCATTTAGGGCAGCTTTCCTGCAGGGGCAGGTCCCAAGTAGTATATTCGCACTCAGGGTACTTCTCGCAGCCGTAGAAGGTCTTGCCGGTCTTGGTCTTGCGCTCGATAATCTCGCCGCCGCAGACGGGGCAAGCCACGCCAATCTTTTTCACGATGGGCTTGGCATTGCGGCAGTCCGGGAAATTGGGACAGGCTAAAAATTTGCCGAAGCGACCTTCCTTAATGACCATCATAGCGCCACATTTTTCGCACTGCACATCGCTGACCTCCGGCGGTGCCGGCGGCAGCGCCGGGCACTCATCCTCAAAACGCTTCACATCACGCTTAAAGGGGTCGTAGAACTTGCGCAGCACGTCTATCCAATTAGCCTTTTCTTCAGCAATCAAATCCAAGTCCGCTTCCATCGTAGCGGAGAACGGAATGCTAATTAAGCCTTCAAAATATTGGGTCAGCATATCCGTGGTCTGGTTGCCCAGCTCCGTAATCAGGAGCTTTTTGCCTTCTTTAACCACGTAGCCACGGCTAATAATCGTCACGATGGTGGGCGCATAGGTGGAAGGACGGCCAATGCCCTTTTCCTCCAGCTCCTTAATCAAGGTCGCTTCTGTAAAGTGCGCAGGCGGCTCCGTAAAATGCTGCTCCGCCGGCAAAAGCTTGTGCAGCACTAGCTCCTTGCCCACCTCGATATAGGGCACGGATTTATCCTTTTCCTCATCGCTGAGCTTGGTGTTAATAGCTAAAAAGCCGGGGAAACGCAAAATGGAGCCCGTAGCCCGCAGCTGATAGTCCCCTGCGTCAATAAGCAGTGTGGTCATATCATAAACCGCATCACTCATTTGGCTTGCTACAGCACGCTTCCAAATCAAGGTATACAGCTTCAGCTGGTCCACAGTAAGGTATTTAGCAATCTCATCCGGAGTACGCAGCACGCTGGTGGGGCGGATAGCCTCATGGGCATCCTGGGCATTCTTTTTCGCACTATAATGATTGGGCTTGGGAGAACAGAACTCATCACCCAAATTATTCTTAATGTACTGACGAATTTCATCAATGGCCACATCTGCAAG
>JBJDXC010000045.1:0-4074 GCA_051866475.1 Phascolarctobacterium sp. | reverse complement strand
CTTTCCAACAGCATGGTCAGAGTTTATAGCTTAACTGCCACGGTTGTTTTGGGCTTAGTGGTTTACGCTATTGCTATTAATCCGCCCACGGTTATTTGGCAGATTAATATGTTTGCCTTTGGCGGTCTGGAAACTGCCTTCTTCTGGGTACTGATCTTTGGTCTCTTCTGGCCCAAGGCTAATAAATACGGCGCTATTGCTGCCATGGGCGGCGGTGTATTGGTTTATTGCGTGACCATGGCTATGAAGATTAAGTTCATGAGCTTGCACCAAATTACCCTGGGCATTTTCTTCTCCCTGCTGCTTTTCCTCATCGGCAATGCTATGGGCAAGACCCACGACGAAAAGGTCCTGCGCATCTTCTTCCCTGAGAAATTTGAGGATTAAAGCTTAGGAATCAAGCTTTGAATTTGAAGCATTAAAATTATCTCTACAACACTTAGCCCCCTGCTCCACTGTGAATTGCAGTGTGCAGGGGGCTTTTGCTCTGCTCCTGTAACGAAACGTTACTCGAAACAGATGTTCGCTTTTATTTTCTGTGCAGAATAAGCTTTACTCCGCTGCGGGAATACCCTCAGCGGTTTTAATATTGTTGCGTACATCGTCGCAGCATTTATGGAATTGAGCTTTTTCTTCCTCGGTTAAAGGCAGCTCCATGATTTGCTCGATACCGTTCTTGCCCATCAGGCAGGGCACGCCTACGAACACATCGTGCTCGCCGTATTCCCCATCCAGCAGGGTGCTAGCAGGCATAATACGCTTTTCATCATTCAAAATGCAGCGTACCATGCGTGCAGCGGTGCTGCAAATGCCGTACTCGGTGCAGCCCTTGCCGCTATAGGTTACCCAGCCGCCGCCGATAGCCAGCTTTTGCAGCTCAGGCTTATCAAAGCCAAATTTCTCCGGCATTTGCTTCTCCAGCACGCTCAGGGGCACGCCACCAAAGCTTACGCAGCTCCAAGCAGCCATTTGGCTCGCACCATGCTCGCCAATCATATAAGCGCTGATGGATTGATGCGCCACACCGGTTTGCAAAGAAAGCTTGGACACTAAGCGAGAGGTATCGAGACCAGTACCGGTGCCAAAGACTTGGTTTTTCGGCAGGCCACTTTCCTTCCAAATTAAGTCGGTAATAACATCACAGGGATTGGTAATATTTACAATATACCCCTTAAAGCCGCTGGCCATAACCTTACCAATATAGCTCTTTACCTGGGCCACAGTATAACTCATTTCATCCAAACGATTGTTGCTAGCACACAGGGTAATATCGCCGATGCAGTTGACAATAATATCGCAATCGCCTAAATCCGCATAGGTACCGGGATTTACCTCCACCTTATGGGGTGCGTACATTTGCGCATCTCTTAAATCCTGTACCTCGCTGGCCAGCTTACCTTCCTTCACATCCACCAACACCAGCTTGGACACAATACCTTGAATAATCAGGCTATAGGCCACATGAGCGCCCACGTGACCTAAACCAAGCACACCAACTTTTCTCATTTCCATAATATAATTCCTCCTCATTTCCCAAAAATCAAAAGAGCAAGCACCTCTAGCAGTAAGTGACGCCCTTGGCACTTGCTCTTATCCACTTATTTATCTAAAATCGGCAACGTTGCAGAAGCATGTCCCATAATAGTAATGGTATAGTCCTCCTTGCCCTGTTTAGCTAGCTTAGCCTGCGCCAAATCCCAAGCCTCCTGCAATGTCTTGCAGGGTACATGGCCGGTCTTGCGCACGAAGTCAAAATTCTCCGGACGGGTAATCAGATAAGCCGTCACATCGTTGACAATGCAGCGTGATTTGAAGGCTACAAAGGCCGGAATAGTGAAATTAGCACGGATATCCTTCTCAAATTGCTCCATATCGTTGCGGCTGAAGCAATCGGTGAAAATGGCAGGCTCCTTAATATCGGGGCAGTCCAGAGTAAAGATCATGATACCGCCACGCTTTACAGCAAATTGCGCATTCATATGGCATTTAGTAGCCTGATACAGATTTAAATCCTTGGGATAACCACCGGCAGAGGCAATAACCACATCGGCCAATTGATTAATATGCACGCCACTCATGGCCAGCAGATCCTTACAGCCCTTGGCCCAGGCCTCATACCAGTGACCGGCCACAATCTCGCTGATTTCGCCGTCAGGAGTGAACACCGTGTTCAGCAAAAAGTCCGGATCCAGTAAAGCGGCGCTTTCCTTCATATCCTGATGAATGGGATTGCCCTCCAAAAGGCTGGCGTCACAGGCCTTGTTGCAGCCACCACCCTCAACGGGAGACATGGTCATGCAGTGGTTCAGCATAATGCTGTCATAGGCAGCCACGCCGGGCATAACAGCCTTGCGACCGCCGCCAAAGCCAGCGAAGGGATGCAGGGTTACCGCACCAGTTAATATAACACGATCTGCGTTAGCAACATATTTGTTGATGGCAACCTCGTTGCCAAAGGAGGTTTTGCCTAAGGAAACCATATCCTCCTTCTTGCGGCTGTCGTGCTGGATAATGCGCAGACGGCGCACCATTTCCTCGCCGCAGACGGTGATATCCTCTTCTGGAGTATGGCCGCGATGGGTACCGGTTGCTACTACCACAGTGATGTCCTCATCCTTGACGCCCACGCTGTTGAGCTCCTCTACGATCACAGGGAGGAACTCCTTGGTACCACACAAACGGGTAATATCGCTAATGACGATGGCTACGCTCTCGCCTGCCTTAACGATTTCACGCAAGGGCTTGGTGCCGATGGGATTGCGAATGGCTTCCCTAGCCGCAGCAACCACATCCTCGCACACAGTGGTCGCATTGCCATGTATATCATAAATCACATGCTCCTCCGGCAGCAGCACCTCTTCCTGACGCTGGCCGATGGGTAAATAGTATTTCTTCATGCTTAGACCTCCAAAAAACATATATATTGTATTATACATTATTGTAGCTAAAAATAAAAGGAGAATATCTTAAAAGATACTCTCCCTTTACACAATTACTCCAAAACTTACAATTACCAGCGTTTACTGTTACGCCAATATTCACTACGCAATAAAGCCAAGGCTGTGAACAGCTCCAAGCGACCTAGGAGCATACCCAAGGCCATGGCAATTTTGGCGCCCGCAGGCAGCTCAGTGTAGGTGCCAGTGGCACCGATGCTGCCGAAAGCAGGGCCTACAGAGGCCAAGCAGGAGGCGATACCAAAAATAGCCTCCTCAGGCACCACACCGCTGGCCGTAGTGACCAAGGTGAGCAGCGCCACGATGAAGATATACATGAAGAAGAAACGTCCAATGTTGGTCACAGTGCTGGAGGACAGGCGCACCTTGCTGTAGTATACGCTGAGCAGCATCTGCGGATGCAGAGTGCGGCGCAGCTCGGCAGCTACAGTCTTGACGAGGACGATCAAGCGGCAAATTTTGATGCCGCCGGCGGTGGAGCCGGCGCAGCCGCCGGTGAAGAACATCACGGCCAGCATCATGCGGGCAAAGGGTGGCCATTTATCATAATCATCGGCCACAAAGCCAGTGGTACTGGCAAAGGAAGAAACGTGGAAAAGCGCCGCACGCAGGCCCCCTTCAATAGAATAACCATTTACGAGGATAATATTCACCGCGATGGCAAGCGTAAAACAAGCCACGATCACTACGTAAATTTTAAACTCCAAATCCTCCCACAGGGCCTTAATGCCGTTTTGCGTTACCTGATAATACACTGCAAAGTTTCCCGCTGCCAAAATCATAAAGAGGCTTAGCGCGTATTCAATCATAGGGCTCTTAAAATGAGCCACGCTAGTGTTGTAATCAGAAAAGCCGCCCGTAGCAATGCAGGAGCAGGCGTGATAAACAGCGTCGTAAACGCTCATGCCCATACCACGCAGGATACCCGTAAGTATAATCGTTAGCAAAAGGTAAATATAAAAGAGCGCGATGGCCGTGGTGCGAATGCGCGGCAAAATACGGCTGTTGGAAAAGCCGGTGACCTCCGCATTAAAAAGATACACTGCTCCGCTGGCAATCTGGGGCAGCAGGGCTACGAAGAGCACGATGATGCCGATACCACCGATCCAGTGGTTCA
>JBJDXC010000044.1:0-4123 GCA_051866475.1 Phascolarctobacterium sp. | reverse complement strand
AAAAGGCCATCGTCAATAATGGCATCGCATTTATTATCAAAGGCTACGCCAATGGCATGATGGCTTTTGCCCGTGCCACTGGGACCAACAAAAGCAATTACTTCCATTCTACAACATCCTTAACATCATCATAATGGACCTGCCATACCCCTAGCTCCGTGGGGAAGCGGTCGGGAATGGCATGAAAATCGCTGCCACCGCCCACCATTAGGTGCAGCTCCCGTGCCAGCGCAAGCCACTTGCGCTGGTCAGCCTCGTCAGCACTGGGATGATAGACCTCAATGCCATCGAAGGGTACAGTGAGCAGTAAGCGCTCAGGTAGCGTGCTATCGCTCAGCTCACTGGGATGGGCCAGGACGGCGATGCCGCCGGCCTGGTGGATAAGCGCCACGGCCTCGGCAGGCGCCAGCTTGGGCTGGGGCACGTAGGCCGGGCCGCCCCGGTGCAGCAGCGCATCAAAAACCTCTTGCACAGTGTTAAAATAGCCCTTGGCCACCAGTGCCTTGGCCACATGGGGGCGGCCCACTGCCCTATTCAGGGGGTCGCAGGCTTCTACCTCAACATGGTAGCCCAAGCTGTCCAGCTTGGCGAGCATCTTCTCCAGGCGCCGCTCACGGCCGTGGCGCATCTCGTCCATCTTGGCGTGGAGCGGCTGGCAGCCCATGTCCACGTGATAGGCCAAAATATGCACGGAATCGTTCTCCCATTGGGCACCCAGCTCCACGCCGGTGAGCACCCTGAGGCCGCCCAGCTGCGCTGCGGCGGCCTGGGCCTCGCCCACGCCGTTCCAGGAGTCGTGGTCCGTCAGGGCGATTACGGCGAGGCCCTTGGCCAGCGCCTCCTGCACCAGCTCCGTGGGCGTGTAGCGACCATCGCTGAAGGTACTGTGCAAATGTAAATCTACTAAAGGGTTCTCATGCTTCGGCTTTTCAGCCTCAGCATTCTCCCTAACAAGCTCACTCATCATACCAATCCTCAAATACGAACATCAAACTATATCTCTATCACAGCATTTCTGCAAGCTTAATTAGTGTTAACGTGCCAAAGCCGGTGCCACCCTTTACCTTGTGCCCACTATCCTTAGTGGTAGTGGAGGTGCCACCGATATCCAAATGCGCCCAGGGAATATCCTTGGCCACGAATTCGCCGATGAAAAGGCCACCGGTGATGCAGCCACCGGGTCGGCCCGCACTGTTCAGTAAATCGGCCATATCGCTCTTAATGGCTTCCTTGCATTCCGGCAAGCTGGGCAGCTGCCAGAAATTCTCTCCGGCAAATTTGCCGGCTTTTTTAATTTGCTCCACTAAAGCGTCATCATTGGCCACAATGCCACTGGTTTCCTTGCCCAAAGCGATAATGACAGCTCCGGTCAGAGTAGCGATATCGATAACCTTTTTCGCACCCAGCTTGCAGGCGTAGTCCACCGCATCGGCCAGCACCATGCGACCCTCTGCGTCCGTGGAAATTACTTCAATAGTCTTGCCATTAGCGGCCCGCACAATGTCGCCGGGGCGCTGGGCTTTGCCGCCGGGCATATTCTCAGCGCAGGCTAAGATGCCCAGCACGTTGCATTTCAGGCCTAGGCTGGCAATAGCCTTCATGGCACCTAATACTGCGCCTGCACCGCTCATATCGTCCTTCATCTCGCCCATGCCATCATCGGGCTTAATGGAAATGCCACCGCTGTCAAAGGTAATACCCTTGCCCACGTAGGCCACGTAAGGAGCTTCCTTATCCTCGGCTCCGTTATATTTTAAGGTAATCATGCGGGGCGGGTTCACGCTGCCCTGGCCCACGGCCAAGATAGCGCCCATCCTGCGCTCCGCCATTTGGACTTCGTCCAAAACCTCCACCGCAAGGGGCAGCTCCGCTGCCACACGGCGTGCCGCCTCAGCCATAGCCTCAGGGTTCACCACATTACCGGGACGATTGATTAAATCGCGGGTGAAGCACACAGCCTCCGCGCTAATTGTAGCCTTGCGGACTAGCTCCTCCGCCTCAGGGATAGCGCTTACCAAGGTCAGCTTGCACTCCACCTGCTTCTTAGCTTCGCTCTTGAATTCGTCGAAGCGATAGGCACCTAGATAGAGTCCCTCTACTACAGCCTCAAGGTAAGCACCGCGCTTAGGATTGGTCAAAATGGGCGCAGCGGCCACGGCCTGCGTGACCTTGGCCTTGCCCAGCGCCCTGGCTGCCTCCCCGGCGGCCTTGCGAAAGGCCACGGGCTTGCACTCCGAGCCCTCGCCACAGCCGGCTACAACCACGGTCAAGAAGCCTTCTCCCTGTGGTATTACCAATTCACTGATGGTGCCAATCTCGAACATATCCTCGTGAAGCTTAGCATAAGCATTTACCGCCGTCGCAATCTGCTCCGGTAAGCCCAGCTTCGGCACCCCCGCCAAGCATTCCTTGCATAAGAACAAGCACAGTCCGTCCATACCCTCATATGCGGCGGGTGCTACCGCCCCCGCCTTAATCTCGAAATTATTTAACATAATATCTTCTCCCTCATTTAACAAATAAGCTTATTTAAATTCCACGCCCGTATGTAGATCAGTTAAAAAGCTGTTGCCACTGCTGCGCTGCAGGGTCAAATCACTGACCACCACCTGCATTTCCCGACGGCGGTTACCATTCTCAAAATGGGAGCCCAAGGAGTGAATGCAATAGGGCTGCCCATTGATTTGCCCGATGTACATGAGCCCATGCCCGTCCATATAGAGGCAGGCACCGGGCTGCATATCCTTGATCACAGCCAGCTTTTGCGTATTATCCAAGGATTCCAAAAGGTTGCGCACACCTGCTGTAGCAGCCTGCTGGTCCGTATTGCGAGGCAAATAAATGCCCACAGTACGATAAGCATTCAAAATCAGGGCCGTGCAATCCACGCTATCCTTGAGGCCGCCCCAGCCATAGGGCATGCCATAAAAGCGAAAGGCGCTGCGTACAATATTATTGGCCGTATAGGGCAGATAGCCCTTGTGCACGGCCTTGGAGGCCTTGGGCACATTGACCCGCGTCTTATGCAGGCTGCCGTTGTCCATGCGCACAGGCGCCTCCACTATATAAAAGGTAGGCTGCTCACCCACAATGGGCAGGAGCGCCCCCTGCTGGTAAAGCACGTCGTGCTTGCCCACCCTCAGGGCGTATTTGGCATCGGTTATGACAAGGAAATTTTTGGGCTTGGCAAATTGGAGCCAGGTCTTCTTATCCGTCAGTCCCACATTATAGCGAGCAATCCAACCGCTGTAGTTATAGCTTTGCACGTAATAGAAAAAGCCATTAGCGCTCTGGTGCAGGATGGCCACCGGCTCGCCGGGGTCAAGGCAGGTTTCCTGCAGGGCATCAAAATCCTTATCCGCCGCATAATAGAAGAGGCCCTGGCCCGTGGGCAGGTTGCGGACGGGAGTGCGCGCTGTTGTCACGCCGTAGCGCACGTTAATATTATTGGGAATGGCCTTGATATTGGTCTGAGCCCGCAGGATATTCTTATAGTTCTCGCTGACCTTATTGCCATTTAAATATAAATCATCCTCCAGCACCTGATAGTCCATGATGCGGGTCTTTAAGGCATCACCGCTGTAGAGAGTGGGATAATTGGTCATATCGTATACCGTAGGCGAAACCTTGCGGATTTGGCTGTTAAAGCTGGCGATGCCGGCTGCGTCCAGCACCACCTTCTCCCCATTTTTATTCTGCTTGAGCCAGTATTCAGGGTTGACTAAAGCAGGATAATTGGTAATGCCGCTGGCCTCTAGCACCATGGGCTGCATAAATAGCCCCACCGCCACCAGCAGACTGCATAAGAATTTATAGAGCAAGGTTCTTCCTCCTTTAAAAGGCACATTTTAAGCCACATTTACTGTAATATGATATAATTCTTTTTAAAAAGCTAAAATCCTGCCACAGCCCGCACATTTTATGCAGAAAATCTCGCCGGAAAATACAAAAAGGACTGCTGCCGAAGCAACAGTCCCAGTTTGTTAATAATTAGTGTTTACGTGCGTTGAAGCATTCACGGCAGTAAACAGGACGATCGTTAGAGGGCTTGAAGGGTACCATGGTCTCTTTGCCGCACTCTGCGCAGGTTGCAGGGAACATTTCGCGTTGCGGACGCTCGGTT
>JBJDXC010000043.1:0-4151 GCA_051866475.1 Phascolarctobacterium sp. | reverse complement strand
TATGTTGATACAAAATCTAAAGGAGAATTTTCATGAAGAAGGCTTTTCTCGCAGCAGCATTGGCTTTGGGATTGTGTGTTCCTGCATATGCTGCTCAATATACCAATTCTGAGTCAGACCGTTATAATAGCCCTGCTTTCGAAGAAGATGAGGACAGATTGGCTACTAATAAGGCTGTGGAACCAAAGAAATCCAAGAAAATGGCTAAAGAGGCCAGTGAGCCTATGCCTATTAAGCTGAGTGCAGATCATGCTGAATATGATAGTACCAGCGGTGACTTCCATGCAACTGGTAATGTTATAATAATCCAAGGTCCAGAAAAGCTCTTGACTACTGCTGCCGTGGGCAACATGAAAACCGGTGATGTGTGGCTCAAGGAGGGTGGAACCCTAGTAGAAGGTCAGAGCACCATGAAGGGTGAATGGGTGCACTATAATTTCAATTCTAAAACAGGTGAAATTCAGAAAATTACTGGTAAGACAGCCAAAGAATTTTATGATGCTCCGCATGCGACTGTTTATCCTGATAAAATTGTAGTTGATAAGGGTGGTAGAGCTTCCTTCTGCCCCTCCAAGGAGCATCCTCCTTGCCTTTCTATTACGGCTAAAACCTTTGAGATATACCCTAAGGAGAAGATGGTTGCTCATGATGTGAAGGTATTTATGCGTGGCAAGCATATTTATTCTCGCGATTTATGGATTAATAGATTTAATGATAATCAAACTAAGATTTTGCCTCGAGCTGGCTATGATGGTAAGGATAATGGTGCTTACTTAGGTGTAGAAATCGGGCAGCCTTTGAGCGAAAAGACTACGATAGATATGGAGCTCATTGAGTATACCAAAGCAGGCTTTAAGCCAGCCTATAAAGTAACTCATGATGAACGCAATTTCCGTATTTCATATCTAAATGGCTGGGATGAGGATGATGGTGATTGGTATAAAAAGCAGAATACTTGGCGCTTTAACTATAAGAATCACCATATTGTTGATGGCTTGCCTCTGAGCTATTCTGCGTACTATGAATATGGTTTGTGGAACCGTTGGAATGAGGAGAATAAAAAATCTGGTCCTAAGAGCTGGCATAAAGAATATGCAGTATATTTAAATCATGACCCTATCTATCTCTTCAACACTAAAAACACAGTTTTAAATCTGACAGTGGGTAAGAAATGGGTTAATGAAAGCTATACTGGTGATACTCGTTCTACCGATATGTATTACGCAACTTTAGGTCAGAAGTTAGCACCTCAGTGGCGGACTTGGGTTGGGTACTATTATGAAAAAGAGACCAGTAGATTATATGGTGTTGGTCAGCCTGATATGGATAGAGAGTTGCGTAATGGTTTGCAATGGGCTCCAGATAGTCGTAACGTTGTAAGCGTTATTAATCGTTATGATTTAGGGTTGCACAGCAATTATGAGACCGACTATCGTTGGTTGCATAAATTCTGCTGTTGGGCTTTAGAATTTACTTATGAAAAGTCCTACAATGATGATGATGACAGTACATTTAAAGTAATGTATTATTTCTACAATCTGTAAGCATGAGGTTTATTATGGAAAATATTATTAAACAACGCTTCTTGGACCACCTGGAGGTGGCTCAAGCGGTAATGAATAGTGAAATTATGGGCCAAATTGAGACCATCGCCACAGCTATCAAAATAGCTTTGGCCGATGGGCATAAAATTCTCTTTTGTGGCAACGGCGGCAGTGCGGCGGATAGCCAGCATTTGGCTGCGGAATTCGTAGGTCGCTTTCAAAAGGAGCGCTGTGGCCTGCCTGCGATTGCACTTACAGTTGACACTTCTATTTTGACTGCTGTGGGAAATGATTACGGCTTTGACAAGGTTTTTGTGCGCCAGGTGGAAGCTTTGGCGCAACCAGGTGACGTTTTGGTGGGCATTTCCACCAGCGGTAACAGCCCTAATGTGGTAGCAGCCATTGAATTGGCCAAAGCCAAGGGTGTGTTATGTGTGGGCATGACTGCTGCCGGCGGCGGTAAAATGGCTTCCCTTTGCGATGAATGCATCGCTGTGCCGGCTAAGATTACGGCCCGTGCTCAGGAAATGCATATTTTGATAGGCCATATTCTGTGTGAGCTAGTGGATGGTGAATAATTTGGGCTTAGCTGTAACAACCTTTTTAGCAGAGCAAATTAAAAATGTACGCATTGCCGTGCTTGGCGATGTGATGCTGGATAGATATTTTCACGGTGAGGTAAAGCGCATCTCCCCGGAGGCACCGGTGCCAGTGACGAAAATTAATCGTATTAAGTCCGTATTGGGCGGGGCTGCCAATGTGGCTGCCAATCTGGCTCATTTGGAATGCCAGGTTTTCATGGGTGGTGTGACCGGTGATGATGAAAACCGCGTGCTCTTAGAAAAGCTCATGGATGAGGCTGGCATCAATCACAGCGGTTTAGTGAGAAGCGCTCGTCGCAAGACCATTACCAAGCTACGCGTGCTAGGCGGTAACCAGCAAATGCTGCGCCTTGATTTCGAAGAAACCGGCGATTTATACCCTGAAGAAATTGTGGAGCTGCGCCAATGGCTGGCAACGCTCTTAGATCAGGGCTTGGACGGCATTATCGTTTCCGACTACGCTAAGGGCGTGTGCTCCGATGATTTTTGCCAATGGGTGATTAATCAGGCTCATGCTTACAATATTCCTGTGCTTATCGACCCCAAGGGCGCGGATTGGACTAAGTATCGTGGCTGCGATTTTATCACACCCAATTTGAAGGAAATGTGCGAGGCAGCTGGCTGCACTCGCGATAATGAGGACGGCGCTGTGGTGGAGATGGCCCGCGCTGCTAGAGATAAATACCACATTAAAAATGTGGTGGTTACCCGCAGCGAGCGGGGCATGTCCCTCGTCAACGATAGCGAGGTGCTGCACAGTCCGGCCACGGCCATCGAGGTTTTTGATGTGTCGGGCGCAGGTGATACGGTAGCAGCTACGCTGCTGGCCGGCGTCGCCGGCAAGCTGGAGCTGGCGGACGCCATTTACATGGCCAACCGAGCCGCCGGCATCGTGGTGGCGAAGGTTGGCACCTATCCCGTTCATCGGGACGAGCTGCTGAAGGATTTGCTCACCGAGGAGCGCAAGCAGGGCCGTGGCTATAGAACCCTGAGCTGGCAGGAAATCGCTTCCTTAGCCGCAACCTGGAAGGCTTGCGGCGAAAAAATCGTCTTTACCAATGGTTGCTTTGATATCCTGCATGTGGGCCATGTAACCTATTTGGAGAAGGCGCGCAACCTAGGCAAGCATTTGATTGTAGGCCTGAACACGGATGCTTCCGTGCGTCGCCTGAAGGGCGCAACCCGACCTCTAGTGCACGAGCTGGACAGAGCAAGAGTGCTGGCAGCATTGGCTTGTGTGGATGCGGTGGTTTTGTTTGACCAAGACACGCCTACAGAGTTAATCGAAAAAATTCGCCCCGATATTCTGGTCAAGGGCGGGGATTATCGCCCCGACCAAGTAGCAGGCCGTGAATATGCGGGCGAGGTACGCATTATAGAGTTTGAAGATGGCTATTCCACAACCGGAGTAGTAGAAAAGATTGCCAACATGGTGAAGGAGGGCAAATTATGATTATTGTAACTGGTGGCGCCGGCTTTATCGGCAGTAATATTGTGAAGGGCCTGAACGACCGTGGCTGCGATGATATTTTGGTAGTTGATAACCTGACTAATATGGTGAAGTTCAAAAATATCCAGGGCCTTAAGGTACACGATTACATGGATAAATATGCCTTTATGGATGCTTTAAAGGCAGGTAAATTTAATCATGAAAAAATTGACGTTATTTTCCACGAGGGCGCTTGCTCCGACACCATGGAATACAACGGCAAATACATGATGGAAAACAATTTTGAGTACACCAAAAATGTGCTGCATTTCTGCTTGGACAGAAAAATCCAAATGATGTACGCCTCCTCCGCTTCTACCTATGGCAGCGGTGCTCATGGCTTCCGTGAAGAGCCTGCCTGCGAGGAAGCGCTGAATGTGTACGCCTTCTCCAAGCTTTTCTTTGACAACTATCTGCGCCGTTTATTGCCCACCGCCCAAAGCCAAGTGGTAGGCCTGCGTTATTTCAACGTGTATGGCCCTCAAGAAAACCACAAGGGCAAAATGGCTTCCATGA
>JBJDXC010000042.1:2457-4152 GCA_051866475.1 Phascolarctobacterium sp. | reverse complement strand
CGTTTCTGCAATAACCTTCTCGGCATCAGCAAAGCCACCCAAAACAGGATACTTCTCCAAAATACCCTTTTGTACTTTATTATCCTCTAAAAGGCCAATAATCTTATACCCCATGCCAGGGTCGTTGCGCAGAGATCTTACCAATAGCTCCGCCGTTTTGCCAGCGCCAATAATAATAACAGGCGTCTGCAGCAGCTGCTTTCTTTGCAAAAAGTTCTTGAGAGCGCAGCGCAGCAAAGTCATAAAAACAAAGGCCATAATACCAAAGGCACCTGTAAAGAAGCGGCTTGTGTGCTCTGCAATGCGGGCCACGTAAAGCACGAAAATTACTGCCAAGGTACCATAGAGGGATGCTTGAAACAGCTGCTCCACTTCCTTATAGAAGGGACGACGACGGCTGTAAAGCTGGCCCATGTTCAAAAAGAAAATATATAACAGCGGAAAAACGACCCAAAAGTTTATCCAGGAAATATGCAAATGGCTGGTATGAAAGAAATTATTGCGGATAAGATAAGCACACTGCTCCGCTGCAACAAGAGCCAAATAATCCAGGGCTACAAAAAGCAATATGGTGATAGTTTTATAATAGCGCCCCATGTAATCTACTCCTGTCTCCCCGATAGTGTCTTAATATCAACCTAATTATATTGCTGAGTTGCACCTATCTAGTAATAATTCTCGTTATAGCATCATAAATATTCATGTTAATTATATACCCTTGGGTAGTAATAGTCAAGGTATAGCTCTGCTTCTAGTCAATTAGGGTATATTATTTTCTCCACATAGTTACAGAATTGCCAAAATAGTGTATAATATATTGCAAGAAGCTCGCCAACAAGTGAGGGAAAAATGATGAACGAAAATGATATGCAAAATATAAACAAACAAGACGGTACTGCCAGAGTCGGCAACATTCCGCAGGATGCGGATGGCTTAAACGCTGTAAATAACCTGCAAAGCGCCACCGCCTCCAGCGCCGACAAAATCCTGCAAGCGGCCACGAAGCTCTTTGCCCAAGACAACTTCAGCGCTGTCTCCATCAAGCAAATTGCGGCAGCCAGCGGCGTAAACAGTGCCCTTATCTCCTACTACTTCGGAGGCAAGAAAAACCTTTATCAGGAAGTGCTCTATACGGAAGCCGATAAATTTCTAAAGCTGCAAGAGAAAATTAGGGCACGTATGGAAACGCCCTTAAGCAGACTGCGCAGCTACGTGGACTCCATTGCGGCCATGCAAATGGAGCATCCCTACAACATGCATTTAATTTATAGGGAGCTCCTCAGTCCCCAGCCCATGTTCGAAAACTACGTGAAAAATCGCCTTTATAAAATCCACCAATTTATGGCCGAGCTAGTGAACGAGGCCATCGAGTGCGGGGAAATAGTGACAGCCATCAAGCCCACTCACGTGGCCTTTACCCTCGAGGGCATCATCATGTTCTTCTTCCTCACCCAAGGCCAAATCCGCCAAATCGGCAATTTCGACCAGCGCTCTGAGACAAATTATCTCATGGAAGCGCTGGACTCCTATCTCGCGTCATTGAGAAAATAACACAAAAACCTCCTATCGTACAATTATATCGTACAATGGGAGGTTTATTTTTATGGCTAAACAAATGTATATCACTCTCTCGCGGCGATTTTACATCTTCTCCTTCAGCATATCCGCAGCGGCACAGAGCGCCACAATCATGGC
>JBJDXC010000042.1:0-2357 GCA_051866475.1 Phascolarctobacterium sp. | reverse complement strand
TTTACATCTTCTCCTTCAGCATATCCGCAGCGGCACAGAGCGCCACAATCATGGCGCTGGGCCGCGGCGGGCAGCCGGGGACAGCAATGTCCACCGGCACCACATCGCTCACCTTGCCAACGATGGCATAGGTGGAGCCGTAAGTGGTGCCTCCCGCGGCGCACGCGCCGCAGGCCATCACCAGGCGCGGCTCCGGCATGGCAGCGTACGTCATGCGCAGAGCCTGCTCCAGGTTGCGCGTAACTACGCCTGTCACCATAATCATATCTGCATGGCGAGGCGAAGCCACAAAGGCGATGCCGTAGCGATGCAAATCATAGACGGGGTTGCTCGTGGCGCCCATCTCAAAGTCGCAGGCATTACAGCTGCCTGCGTCCACGTGGCGCACGTGCAGGCTCCGTCCCAGCTTGGCCGTCACGGCCTCGCTTACCGCCGCCTGACTCTCCACAAGTATCTCCGCCAGTGCTTCTCTATTTGTGTGGCTCAGCGCCTTAGCGGCGCAGGCCTCCACGCACTTGCCACAAAAAATGCACTTCTTATAATCGATCTCTGGCTTGCCACCTACCACAGTAAGCGCCTGCACCGGGCAAGCTGCTGCGCATGCTCCACAGCCGTTACACTGGCCATTGCACGCTAGCTGACCACGCATGCGAGGATGGCCAGTGGTATCAATATTTTCTGTAGCGCATTTGCCAGCAAAAATTGCTTCCAAGAGCTTTAACATCTTGCCACCTCCTTAGCGGTCTATACAGGCATAGCATAGCTCAAAGCTTTTATTAATCAAGGGGAAGTCCGGGATAATATCGCCCTGTACCGCCACCGTCAGCGCCGGCCAGTTAGGATAGGAGGCGCTGCGAATAAAGCTGCGGTCAATGCGGCCCTCCTCGTCCAGCATCAGCCAGTGAATATTATCGCCGCGGGGAGACTCGCTGATGCCCCAGCTACCCTCTAAGGTGCGCAGCTGACCCAAATCCACTGCCAGCTCCACCTCTCCATTGCGGCGCAGCTTGCTGATGACCTGGCGCACGAGCTTCAGGCTCTCGCGCACCTCACCCACGCGCACCTTAATGCGCGCTTCTACATCGCCGGTGGTCTCGGTCACCACATCAAAATCCAGCTCGTCATAAATGCCAAAGCCCATATCCTTGCGACTGTCGCGAGCGATGCCGCTGGCACGGGCACCCACGCCCACCATGGCCAGATCAAAGGCAGTGCCCTCGCGGACAATACCCGTGGTGCGAATGCGGTTTACAAAATTAGCCTGCTCCCACATAATGTGCACCATATCGGCGTACACCTGCTCCACTTCCTTGAGCACATCGAGGATTTCCTCCAGCTGCTTTTCTTCCACATCCATGGTCACGCCGCCGGGGATGATGAGGCCGCGCAGGAAGCGATTGCCAGCGATGAGCTCGTTGAGCTGCTGCAAATATTCCTTCATGCGAGCGCCCATGCTGATGACGGGAGAGAAGCCCACGCCGGCGCAGATATTGCCCGTGTCGCCCACGTGATTATACAGGCGCTCCATCTCCAAAGCCAGCGTGCGAATGAGCCAAGCGCGGTAAGGCACCTTGGCCTCGCTCAGCTTCTCCACTGCTTGGCAAAAGCTCAGAGTATTGGCCACGCTGCAAGCGCCACAGATGCGCTCAATAATGGGCATGGCCTCCATGGGAGTCCTGCCCTCCAAGGCCTTTTCCAAGCCACGATGGGTAAAGAACAGCTTCGCATCCAGCTGCAGCATGGCTTCACCGGCTTGGCTGAAGCGGAAATGACCGGGCTCGATAATGCCGGCATGGATGGGACCAACGGGCACCTCAAAAAGGCCCTCGCCGGTGGAGGTCATCATCTCATACTCTCGGTGACCGTGACACTCACAGTCCACCGCCACCTCCTTGCGCAGGGGGTGGAAGCCTTCTGGGAAGCTCTCGTGCAAAACTAGAGGACGCAAATCGGGATGACCCTCAGGAATAAAGCCGAACATATCGTGCAGCTCACGCTCGTACCAAGCAGCCGCCGGTAAAAGGGTCGTCAAGGAGGGATAATTCAAGGGGCCCTCGGCGGGAAATTCCGCCTTCAAAACATCCAGATCACGCTTTTGCGCGTTATAAAACAAGCAATAGATGGCCAGGCCACCGCCGCGCTGGGTCTCATCAGCGCCAAACATGGCAGCCAAGGGACGCTTGCCGCCATCACTGCAGATATTCGCAGCGCCACGCAAATTTTCGGGTTTTACCAGCATAGCATCAGCCTCCTATTACACGCACAGCATGGTTCAACAAATTATTGAGCCATGGTAAATTTTCAAAGCCCGCACCCACGATGCAGGTGAATACTAATAACAAAGCCAAAACAGGCAC
>JBJDXC010000041.1:0-20522 GCA_051866475.1 Phascolarctobacterium sp. | reverse complement strand
CTCCTTATTATTCTTTTGCTGATTTTTTATTGCACAACAACCTAGCCACAGAGCGGCGCTGACGCTGGTTAAGCAGCTACCACCGCAGGCACCACAGCTGCCCGTACAGGCGGGCAAAGCATTGCTGGTCATTGGTGCCAAAGCAGTGAAAAGACTGGGCCAGGTGTTGACGATTGCTTGGGGAAGGATAATGGAGCCAGCAGCACCGGCTACCATGGAAGCATTATGTAAGCTAGCTTTTACTGCCATTTTCCTGTGCCTCCTTGCTTAAATTACTTGCATAGCAGATGGCTTTTTTCGGACAAGCTTGAGCACATTGTCCGCACACTATGCAGTGCTGCCTCTTAATTTTTGCTATTTTATCTGGCAAGCCAATGGCCCTCATAGGACATTGACGAGCACACAAGCCACAGCCAACACATTTAGATTCATCTATCTCCATACTATAACTGCCCGGCACATAGCGTCCTAACACATAAAAAATTGAGCTCATGGTACCGACAGGACAGAGTAGATTGCAATAACCACGGCCACCTTTGGTAAACAAGCCTAATAGAATATTCGTCAACAAAAAGGTCGCTAGCAGCGAGACGGAATCACTCAAAAGCTGCCCTGTATGCAAGAAGCCTACGAATAGCTCTAAAGCATAATAGTTGCAATAACTACAGGGTATTCCCAAGCCTAAAACTATCGAAACCAAAAAGCCTAGGAAAAAGCCATAACGTAAGGGGATAATGGGTACCAGTTTGCCCCAATCTATTTTGTACTTATCTGGCAGCAGCTTACTCAGATATTCACCAAATGCTCCTGCGGGACAGAGCCAACCACAAAATACCGGTCCAAACCACAGGGATGTCACAATAAGCAGCAGGCAAAAGAAAAGCGATGTTGGCCCACTATCTTGCCACTGCCCGGTGAAGATATTGGCCAAGGGAATGCGGGTACAGGGCACATGAAGGGAGGCAAAGCCCGTTTCTACTAAAAAGCTACTGGTGAGTCGTTGGAAAAGCATGAATGGCTCATAAAACAGCAGAAAGCCCAAGGCGTAGCCCAATAGTCTTTGCAATTGATAAAGCTTGTTTTTCATGGTAACCTCTCCTTGAAGCCCATTTTTTACGCAACCAAACAGGTATATGGCTTGCTTAATTAGAGTAAACTCTTTACTTGCTTTTAAGCTTAACACTTAGAGTTAACTTTAAGTCAAGTGACTAATTTGTTAAAAACATTTCAGTGATGAATAAACTACTTATTTTAATGCTGCGTAAGCCTTTTCGTCCACAGGCTCGCACCATTCATTTTTACTGTTTTCACCGGGCACCTCAATGGCTAGGTGAGCAAACCAACTAGTAGGAGCAGCACCGTGCCAATGCTTTATTCCGGCAGGAATGTTAACTACATCGCCGGGGAGCAATTCTCTAGCCTCCTTGCCCCATTCCTGGTAGTAACCACGACCGCCAGTAACCAAAAGAATCTGACCGCCACCCTTGTCCGCGTGATGGATATGCCAATTATTGCGGCAGCCCGGCTCAAAAGTCACATTACCAATCACAACCTGCTCCAAGGAAAGCATGTTCAGATAGCTCTGTCCCACAAAATATTTAGCATAAGCATCATTTTTAGGGCCTCTTGCAAAAACTGTAGTAAATTCTTCCTTCATTTGTTGTTCCTCCTGATTTACATTTTTCTCAGCAGCGTAAGCTGAAGACATTATTAAGCAAGCACCTAGTAACAATAAAGCTATGATTTTCTTCATATTTTATTCCTCCTTCTCTGGGACAATAGAATTAATCGCAGCGATTGCATTCAACGCTCTAGGATAGCCAATATAGGGCAGAGCAAGGGTCACTGCATCCAATAGCTGCTGACGAGTATTACCAACTGCCAAATTGCCATTCACATGGGCCTTGGCTTGTGGCTCGCAGCCACCCAAGGAAATAATAGCAGTGAAGGTAATCAGCTCCCGCTCCTTCAGATCCAAACCCTTGCGCGTGTAAAAATCACCGAAGCAATTAGCAGAAAGATTATAATTAATATGCTTTTGGTCCGCAGGGGCGCTGGCATTCATCTTATCAATGGCAGGTCCGAAGATGGCTTTTTGCACAGCGAGTCCTGCATCATAGCGGGTTTCATCGTTAACGGTACCATTATTAGGCAAGGACAGCTTCACATCATTATCCTTAAATGCCTTATACATGGCATGCAAAGCAGGCTGAACTCTACTCATGCCTACATAGGGCAGGCAGTGGATAATAGTTTCACGTAGTTGGGCAGGTGTTGCTCCTGCTTTAAGTGCACCTTGTACATGCAAACTAATCTCTTCCGGAGTGTTATTGGCTGTTAAAACAGCCAATGTCAGCAGCTCTTTAGCTACCATAGGCAGCTTTGTCTGCTCATTAATATCCGCATAGATGAATTTTTGCATAATGCTGTTTAACTCTTCATCGTTGGCAATTATGCGCTGCTGCGGGTTATTATAAAGCTGCTCCATGGTTTTGCAAGCAGCATCGTTACGATTATTTGCCATTACTTGATTACCTCCTAACAAAATACCAAAGCTCAATGTGGTCATTAATAAAGTGCAGAGAGCAGTCATTTTGCATAATTGTTTCAAATCTCCTTGCATAAGCATTGCCTCCTTTTTATTGATAGCTTATTTCCAAAATCATAGGCCTCTTTAGAATATTAAGCACACAAGATTTTTTCTTTTGTAGCACCTCCCTTAGCCCAATAAGTAACACAAAAAACTTGACATCAAAAAAATGAGGTATGTAAAGCTCTCGCTCTACATACCTTAATTATAGATTTGCATTTTTATCATGTCTAATACTTAAACAATAGGGTTAGTCAATGCTTAAAAAGCATCTTGCGAACTGAATAAAACAGCGCACCGTTCTGCTTTGCCTTACCCCTCTACGCCAGATGAGAAACACCCTATTCTCCAGAGCAGGCTCCAGTGGTCTGAAACATACTTTACTTTCCAAAACAGGCATATAACAAACACCCACACCATAATAGCCATTACGATTTACGAGCATTACCGCATTACCAACCAGATTACAGGTACCTACAATATGCATTCTAGCAATACTACCACTAAACCAATTCAAAATTTGACTACGTACCTGCAAACGAGATGGCAACAGTAAAGGCTTTCCCATTAAATCCGCTACAGATATCCTATCCATTGCAGCTAACGGTGAGTCAGCTTGCATATAAATACCAAGCACTTCCTTTTGTGGCAGCACAATATAGTCATATTTTTCCACATCTATGGGCTCTACAGCTAGAGAAATATCTAGCAAGCCTTTTTCCATGCGTTCCTGCATAATATCTGTAGTGTTCGTAAAAATATCAAAGCTAACACTGGGATATTGCTTTTGAAAGGCATGAATAATATCCCCTAGCACATTTACATTGTCTAACTCACCTGCGCCAAAACAGATATTGCCACTAAGATTACTTTCTGTATCCTTAATCTCCAGCTCTGTTTTCTCAACCATTTCCAAAATGTCCTTGCCCCGGTGAACCAAGAGCTCTCCTGCCGGAGTGAGTTTAATCCTGTGCTGGCTACGTTCAAAAAGTAGCACGCCCATCTCCTCTTCCAGCTGCATCAGTTGACGGCTAAGAGTGGGCTGAGTAATATGCAAAAGCTCTGCGGCTTTGGTTATGTTACCTTCCCGCGCCACAGTGAGAAAATATTGCAAAACACGAAAATTCATTACATCACCCTCTTTGCCTTCTATGATACCATAACTCAAACTAGTTGAGAAATACCTTTATCCATATCTATTTAAAAAATGCCCACAGCATAAGCCGTGAGCATCTACATCTTATTTTAAGCTCGTCTTAAAGAATGCTTCAATCTTAGCAAAGGGAATTACATCCATCTTATCATACAAATCAGTATGCACTGCCCCATGCACGATTAAAAGCTCCTTGTTATCGCCCTTTAACCTCTTATAAGCAGCCTCACTAAAATAGCGAGAGTGAGCCTTTTCCCCATGAATTAAAAGCACTGGCGCCTCGATTTCATCGATAAACATATTAATTGATGCATTCGTAAAATTCAAAACGGAGCTCAAGGTTGCCCCAGTTGTGGAGCCAAAGGAACGCTCATGATGCCCTCGCTCGGTTTGATAATAGCTATGATAATCGCGCACAAATTGCGGATCTTTTTCCGTCACTTGTATGGGCACACCACCAGCCATGGCATAATAATCATTTTTATAATCCAGTGTTCTTTGAGCAGCAAGCTGCTTACGCACTTCAATGCGAGCCTTTTGCAATTCCTCAGCACTCTTGCCCTCGTCAAAATAGCCATTTTGGATAACACGGCTCATATCATACATAGTGGATGTTACAATGGCCTTAATGCGCGGGTCCTGAGCACCTGCGTTCAGTGCAAAGCCACCCCAACCACAAATTCCAAGAATGCCAATTTTTTCTGCGTCCACAAGCTCACAATTGCTCAAATAGTCAACAGCTGCAAGAAAATCCTCGGTGTTGATATCTGGAGACGTAGTATTGCGAGGCAAGCCAGCGCTTTCTCCAGTAAAAGAAGGATCGAAGGCAATAGTTATAAAGCCACGACTAGCCAGC
This sequence comes from Phascolarctobacterium sp., assembly GCA_051866475.1. Taxonomy (GTDB): domain Bacteria; phylum Bacillota; class Negativicutes; order Acidaminococcales; family Acidaminococcaceae; genus Phascolarctobacterium_A. Next base: position 15,923 of record JBJDXC010000041.1, on the reverse strand, counting down.
TCCTGAGCATAGCGACCGGAAACCTGCTCCTTGACAGCGCCGTAAGGACCAGCAAGAGCAATGGCAGGCAGCTTTTGACCCTTTGCTAAATTTTTCGGCACATACATATCAGCAACCAAGGTAATACCAAAGCGGTTGTGGAAGGTGATTTTCTGCTGCTTTACATTGGCATTCACAGGGAATTTTTTGTCCCAGCCATTGTCCAGTTTGCTTGCCACGATAGTTTCAGCAGGGGCAGTGCTGACAGCCGGTGCCGCCAAGGCAGTATTGGTGTTGCCAAGGGTGAAGAATGCACCACAGGCCAAGGTTAGTATAATAGTTTTCATTAATCTACTTTTCTTCATGAGTTTACTCCTTTTCATTTAGTGTTTTTCACATCGATGTCCATGCTTTTATACTAACTCTTGGAGTAAGCTCTAAGTCAAGCGTTTTTTACAAGATTTTTTACTCGTTCCACTTAATATCCTTGACTTCGTTACGCATCAAAAGCTCATAATTATCTATTTTGTAGTTCAGCTTGTCCAATGTCTTTTGCAAGCTATCCATGCGCTCCTGCAAAATATCTCTTTGCTCAATTAAGATGGCCTTACGGCTAGCCTCAGTTTTGCTCCCCTCTTTATACAAAGCCACATATTCGATCAAAGCTTCAATGGGCAGACCAGCTCCACGCATGCATTTGATAAAATTGATCCAACCGATGCTGACTTCATCGTAATTACGAATACCACTTTCGCTGCGGGGCACCGTAGGAATGAGCCCAATCCGCTCGTAATAACGCAAAGTATCCGCGCTCACGCCTGTCAATTGGCTTGCTTCTTTGATAGTCATTCTACTTCCTCCAAAGATAGTTTTATTACTATCATCTTACCCCTTAGAGTGTACTTCAAGTCAAGCATTTTCTTTAGGCTCATAATAAACCTTGCTAACCTCTTGACTTAAAGTGAACTTCAAGGATTACAATATAGTAAATCAATTGTTGAGGAGGAAAATACAATGAGCAAAAATGTTTTAATCTTAGCAGGTAGTCCCCGCAAGGGAGGTAACTCCGATATTTTATGTGATGCTTTTAAGCAAGGTGCCGAGGAGGCTGGTCACAAGGTAGAGAAAATCTGGCTGCAGAGCAAGAAGATCAATTATTGCTTCGCCTGCTACGCCTGCAAAACGACTGGCCAATGCTTCCAAAAGGATGACGCTAACGAGATTATCGCTAAAATGCTGGCAGCCGATGTTATTGTTTTGGCAACACCTGTATACTTCTACTCCATGAGCGGACAGATGAAAACTCTTATTGACCGCAGCGTTTCCAAATGGACGGAAACCAACAATAAGGAGTTCTATTTCATCGCTACCGCTGCGGAAGACAAGCCTTCTATGGAACGCACCATGGAAGCCTTGGCAGGCTTCACCGATTGTCTCACCGGCGCTGTGGTCAAGGGCAAAATCTATGGTGAATGTGCTTATGAAAAGGGCGAGGTGAAAAATACTCCTGCTATAGAAGAAGCCTATAAAATAGGCCTCAGCGTATGACAATAAGAGCGCTATAAGAGCTTCTGAATAGAGCTCAAACAAAATAATCTCTAGCAAAAGCTTTTGGGAAACCTTCTTCCTTAGGCTCGGCTAGAGATTTTTTGTTTAATACTTTTATTTGGGTAACATTTGCGGATACTGCTCGTCGCTAACAGGCTCCAGCCACAGGGTACCTTCTTTGCTAGCTTCAGAAATAGCTATATGGCTCATGGCGGTGGTAGCGGTGCCCCCGTGCCAATGCTTGACGCCGATGGGACATTGTACAATATCACCGGGGGGGAGCACTACTACGGGCTTGCCCCATTCTTGGGTATAGCCAATGCCTTCAGTAATAATCAGGGTTTGCGGCCGACGATGAATGTGCCAATAGGTTCTGGCTCCTGGAGTAAAATGAACTAACGCACCATAGGTCGCAGTCTCTGTATTTGGAGCAAAATAATAGGTAGCATAGGCTATGCCAATGAAATTTTTGGTAGCAGTCCGCACCGTTTTGTGCTCTTCTGCCCGCTTTACTGTTTGCTCAGATGCAGCAAGAGCTGTTGCAGAGCTAGCAAAAAAGGCACATATGGTCGTGGCGAGTATGATTTTAGAAAAAAGCTTCATGACGAATAACCTCCTGATTGCTTGATTATCTGCATTGTAATCCTTAAAGCTTACTTTAAGTCAAGAGGATTAATCCAATATTTTTATCGGTGCATAGCGTTGATAACGCTCTTGACTTAAAGTAAACTTTAAGTGCTAAAATATACTTTACTAGAAACGCGAAGGAGGAAGAGGTCATGTTCAAGAATCTAAATAAAACAATTTTAACCGCATTTTAGCCATGGCTATACCCTTTAGTACAGTACAAGCTTTAGAAAAACCTGTACTGCTCGCTGACCAAGGCAGCTTTTTTGCCGGTGGTAGTGTGAAGCAAGAGGCTGGAAGCTTCGATTATCAAGCTCCAGCCAATACTCAAGGGCAGACCATCCATGGCGACCACGCCTATGTTTTTTATCAAAAGCCAGCAAAGGCCCACAAATATCCTCTTGTATTTCTGCATGGTGCAGGCCAATCAGCAAAAACTTGGGAAACGACCCCGGATGGGCGCGACGGCTTTCAAAACATCTTCCTTAGCCGTGGCTACAGCACTTATTTAGTAGACCAACCCCGTCGCGGCAGAGCTGGCAATGCGACCATCGATGGCAAGATTCCTGCGCTGGCTTGGGACCAGCTATGGTTTAGCAATTTCCGGTTGGGCAACTGGCCTAATTTCTTCCCCGGAGTACAGGTGCCCAAGGACAAGAAATCTTTAGAGCAGTTCTTCCGTCAAATTACGCCTAATACCGCAGCCTTTGATGAACAAATCATCAGCGACGCTATGGCGGCAGTTTTCGATAAAGCTGGCAAAGGTGTGCTCATTACCCACTCCCAAGGTGGCGGACCGGGCTGGTGGACAGCTATAAAAAGCCAAAATGTAAAGGCCGTTGTAGCCTTCGAGCCAGGCAGTGGTTTTGTCTTCCCTGAAGGTGAAGTTCCACCTGCTTTAGAAACTAGCAGTCCGTTTGGAGCGCTCAAGGGAACTCTCATTGCCTTGGCTGACTTCGAAAAATTGACGAAAATCCCCATTATTATTTACTATGGTGACTATATTCCTCTAGAGCGCACCGAAGAATGGAACAAGGATAATTGGCGCGTGCGCTTTATTATGGCACGTCAGTGGGCCGAAGCCATTAATCGCCACGGAGGCAATGCGATGGTAGTGCATCTACCTGAAATCGGTATCAATGGCAACACTCACTTCCTATTTGCTGACTTAAACAATAAGCAAATTGCAGACCATATGGAACAGTGGCTAAAGGATAATAAATTAAACTAAATATTGTTCTGCTTGTATAATAAAAAAACTCTAGCCGAGCCTGAGAAAACGCTTCCTCAAGCTTTGCTAGAGATTTTTGTTAATATTTCCGTAATACTATTGCAATAGTATTACGTGAACAACAAAGTTACTTCAAGGCATCTTTTGACTGCAAATAGCGCTTCAATAAAAATGTACAAAAATACGGAAAAGTGTAGATGCTATTTTCAAAGCCGATGTTACCACCTGTGAGTTTAATACCATAGCTTATATCTTCGTAACGCTCACTATTTATGAGGGTAGCTAAGGACTTGGCTTTTCCATTTGTAGATTTTACTTCTACTGGGATTAATGAGTCCTTTGTTCGGACAAAAAAATCCTCTTCCAGAGTAGAATTGTCCCTCTTGTAGTAATATAGGTCATAACCGATTTTCGTTAGAGCCTCGGCGACGATATTTTCATAGAGAGCCCCCTTATACACCCCTAAATTTTTATTGGCACGCAAATCCTCCTGTGCTTCATCATCCAGCATAGCTACTAAAAGACCTGTATCGGCAAAGTACAATTTATATTTACTATCATCGTAATTTCCCTTCAGGGGGAGCTCCGGAAAATTGAGGCAATAGCAAGCATTGATGATACCTGCATCCACTAACCATTCTATGCAGCCTCGATAGTCCTTAAAGCGGGCCCCAGAAGCCACCTTAGAAATCTGAAACTTCTTGTTTTCTTTAGCAAGCTGCACAGGGATATGATTAAAAACATTGAGAATTCTTGTTTGGTCCAAGCCTTCGGCATATTTACGAATATCTTCCTTGTAGTCCGCAAGAAGCTGTTTTTGTGTCTTTAATGAGCCTTCAAAGGTTCCTTTAACAATATAGTTCCTAACAACTTCAGGCATACCTCCTAAGATGCAATAATCGAGAAATAAATTGGTATACAATTGCAGCTCCAAGGAACTAAAGGGCTTGAGACTCAGCATTTTGCTTAAAATATCTTCTATAGCTTGGTTATCATAGCCCTTGGCCCATAAGAATTCTTCAAAATCGAGTGAATACAGCGTATAGTCTTCTTTATTACCAACACTATTGCTTTCGATTTTTTTGTAATGGATCCCCAGTAGGGAACCACTACAAATAACGTCAAAACGTCCATCCAAATGGAAAAACTTTAATGCAGTGGCAATTTCAGGAAAATCCTGGATTTCGTCGAAAAATATTAAGGTGGCATTATCTTGAAACTTTTTGTTGGGATCGAGTAGTGAAATACTCTTGATGATATCAGCAGTATTGTAGCCTGCTTCGATAATCATTTTATATTTAGGTTCTTCCACAAAATTGATGTATATTAAATTTGGGTAATGTTGGGCAGCAAACCTCTTAATAGATTCTGTTTTGCCAACCTGACGAGGGCCTTTAACAATTAGTGGCTTATGGTCTGGGGTTGTTCGCCATGCCTCTAAAAAAGCATCTATTTTTCTTTTTAAGTAAAGCATTTTTCTACCTCCGCCTCATGATTCTCTATCTATATTATACTCGTCCAAAGCTGCTTACAGCAAGGCTTTTACAAAAAAATGAGCGAATTTTTCTAGATCTTTACAAAAAAACGAGGGAATAACGAGGGTAGCATTACAAAAAAATGAGCGAATCTAAAGGAAATCAGCACAAAAAATGAGGGAATAACATGTTTGCTTGTTATTCCAAAACAAAAAATCTCTAGCCGAGCCTGAGCAAACGCTTCCTCAAGCTTTGACTAGAGATTTATATTTTTAATTACTTTTCTGTTTGCGGATGATAGTGCATATCCTTCAGCTTTCTGCGCACCTCTCGCAGCTCGGCCGGAATCCTTGCCTCGTCCATATCCCGTGGCACGGCGGTGGTACCAGCTTCCTTGGCAGTGGAATAGTACCACACCTTGAAATCCAAAATTTGCAGGATTTGCTGTAAATCCTCCATCTGCTGCAAAACTCGTGCTCTTTGCTTTTCAATAAGCTCTAGACGCTCCTCTATGGAAGCATCGCCCCTAGCCACCATTTCTAAAAAGACTTTGATGTCCTTTAAGGGCATGCCGGAATTTTTCAAGCAGTTAATAATGGTCAAACCCTCGTAATCGCTTTCCTTGAACATTCTAATGCCACCCTCAGTGCGCTCTACAAAGGGCAACAGCCCCTCCTTGTCGTAATAACGCAGGGTTGAAGGAGCCACATTGATAATTTTCGCCATTTCACCGATTGTATAATACATCTCGCACCTCCACATAAAGTTCACAAATTTGCCTATTGACTTAAAGTTAACTTTAACTTCTATAATCAACTCAAGCTTACAAGTTCATTATAGCAGACCCGCTATTAACTGTAAATAATCTTTAAGGAGGCATTCACATGTTTAAAAAGACTCTCGTTATTTCCTGTCTTGCTCTCTATAGCTTAGGTATCATGGGCAGCACTGCACTTGCCGCTGATAAGCAAGCCCTCTCCCCGCGCAATGCCAGCATCGTCACCATGGCAGCCTTCACCGCCCAAGGTGACTTGGAAAACCTGCGTCCCGCAATCAAGGAAGCCTTGGACAACGGCATGACCATCAATGAAGCTAAGGAAATCATGCTGCATCTATATGCATACTGTGGCTTCCCTCGCTGCCTCAATGGTCTCAGCACCTTGATTAGCGTTTTGGAAGAGCGCAAGGCTGCTGGCATCCAAGATACTCTTGGCAGGGAGCCTTCTCCGCTGGACCCGAAGCGAGACCGCTTAGCCAACGGCACGAAAATCCAAACTCAATTGGTTGGTCGCCCCATCAGCGGTAAGACCTATGATTTCGCGCCCTACGCCAACACCCTTTTACGTGAGCATCTCTTCTCCGACCTTTTTGAACGTGATGTGCTCACCTTTAAGGAAAGAGAGCTGGCCACAGTTGGTGCTCTCTCCGGCATTGGCAATGTTAATAATCAGCTCACCGGGCACATGCGCTGCAGCCTGAACGCCGGTGTCAGCGACAAGGAGTTGTGGGAAGCAGTTGCTTTATTGAAAAATAAGGTTGGTGAAAAAACTGGCACCAACGCACAAGCCGTTTTAGAAAAGGTATTACAAAAATAATCTTAATAATAAAGAATCGAGGTAAAAATCATGAAAAGAATTTATTTAGCGGCTCTGTTAACTCTGGCTTTGGGCATCGCCGGTACTGCCAGCGCAGCTCCCTATCAAAACAATCCCTACACTTTGGTCTATGAAAATGCCATTACCCAAAATGTGAAGGGTCAAGTGAATATCCATCCCGTTAATTACATGCTCCATGGCGTGAAAATTGCTGCCAATGTCTACACTCCTGCCAATTATAATCCCGCTAAAAAGTATCCTGCCATCGTAGTCGCTCATCCCAACGGCGGTGTGAAGGAGCAGGTAGCAGGCCTTTACGCGCAACGCTTAGCCGAGCTAGGTTATATTACCATCGCCGCTGACGCAGCTTACCAAGGGGCTAGCGGTGGCAATCCACGCAATTTAGATGTTCCATATTACCGCACTGAAGATATTCACGGCATGGTGGACTACATTAGCCACTATGCAGGTGTTGATGCTAATCGCATTGGCGCGCTAGGCATTTGCGGCGGTGGCGGCTATACCTTAAATGCAGCCAAATCTGAAAAGCGCTTTCAGGCTGTGGCTACCATAAGCATGTTCAACACTGGTCGCGTGCGTCGCAACGGCTATATCGACAGCCAATTAGATAGTATTAACGAGCGCATGGCTCAAGCCGCTGCTGCTCGTGCTGCCGAAATTGAAAATGGTACCATTGCTTACTCCGGCAACGTAGATTTCGATGCTCTTACTGATGAAAGCATTGCCAAGCTCGGCACTGATCTCTACCGCGAAGGCATGATTTACTATGGTCGCACCCATCGCCATCCCAACTCCACCTTCCGCTACACTACCAGCAGCCTCATGGAGCTGATGAGCTGGGATGCTACTGATAACATCGAGCTCATTGACCAACCTTTACTGCTCATTGCTGGTGAAAAGGCTGATTCCCTCTATATGTCCGAAGATGCCTTCACCAAAGCTACCGGCACCAAGGATAAGGAGCTTTTCAAGGTTTCCGGTGCAACCCATATCAAAACCTATTATGTACCCGAATATGTGGAACAAATCGTAAGTAAGCTCAATAGCTTCTATGGTCGCACCTTAAAATAAGCCTATAAAACCAAAACGCTGTATTCTGACTTTAATGCTAGAATACAGCGTTTTTTTATGTTTTTATCGCTTTTAAGCTATTTTTGTGCTTCTGGCAAAACCTCATTCATGCTGCCAGTTCTATAACCCAGCAAATCTAAGGTAATGTAGGCGAAGCCAAGGCCTTTTAACTTACTGATAATGTTCTCACGACACTCAGGCTGTAGAACTTTCGCCAGTTCCGAGGGTAAAACCTCAATTCTCGCCAAAATGCTGTGCTCATCTTCGCAGTGTACCCGCACGCGAAATTGGGTAAAGCCCAAATCAAAAAGTAGCTGCTCTGCTTGATCCACCGCAGCAATCTTGGCTGCGGTAATACGCTCGCCATAGGCGAAGCGCGAAGCGAGGCAGGCGCTGGCAGGCTTGGCCCAGGTGGGCAAGCCGAAGCGCTGCGACAGCAAGCGAATTTCCGCTTTCGTCAAGCCTGCTTCTTGCAAGGGACTGCGCACAGACAGCTCCTTCAAAGCACGCAGTCCCGGGCGATAATCACCCAAGTCATCCATATTGGAGCCTTCGCAAAGCACTGCTTGTTCTTTTTTTGCTACCTCCAAAAGCTTGGTAAACAGCGTTTTTTTGCAGATATAGCAACGGTCTGGGGGATTTTCCGCAAAGCCCGGCACAGCCAATTCGTCAAAATCTAGATATATATGAGCAATGCCTTGCTGCTCACAAAAAGCAGCACCCTCCCGCAGGTCTCGCTGAGGCACTACTCCCGAACGAGATGTTACAGCGAGAGCGTTCGCGCCCACAGCCTCTTTCGCCGCATAAGTTAAAAAGGTTGAGTCCACGCCACCGCTGAAGGCTATCACAACTTTTTTCATAGCCTGCAAAATATTGATGAGCTTCTCGTATTTTTCTTCTGCTAAGCTAATCTTATCCATTTTTATTTGCTAGCAGGCATTTTAACCTTTGCTTCCTCAGCCAGCTTAGCACCGAATTCAGGGCTAAAGTCAAAGGTTGCAAAATAATCAGCAGGAGTTTCGGCGCGACGAATCATTTTCGCACTGCCATCCTCTTGCAATAGAATTTCTGCACTGCGCAGCTTGCCGTTGTAGTTATAGCCCATGGAATAGCCATGTGCACCAGCATCGTGAATAAAAATCAGGTCGCCAATTTCAATCTTCGGCAGCATTCTGTCTACGGCAAATTTATCGCTATTTTCACACAGACCGCCGGTTACGTCATATTTATAGTCGCAGGGCTCGTTCTCCTTGCCCATAACGGTGATATGATGATATGCGCCATAAATAGCAGGACGCATCAGGTTAGCAGCGCAAGCATCGCAGCCAATATACTCCTTGTAGGTGTGCTTCTCATGGATAGCAGTGGTTACAAGGCCACCATTAGGAGCCAGCATAAAGCGACCCAGCTCAGTGAAAATCTTCACATCGCCCATGCCTGCAGGCACCAAAATCTCTTCATAAACCTTGCGTACGCCTTCGCCGATAACCAAAAGGTCATTATCCTGTTGCTCAGGGCGATAAGCCACACCGATGCCGCCAGACAGGTTAATGAACTCAATATGCGCGCCAGTCTTTTCCTTCAGCTCTACCGCAACCTTAAAGAGGATGCGAGCCAGCTCAGGATAGTAGTCATTGGTCACAGTATTAGAGGCCAGGAAAGCATGCATACCAAAATGCTTTACACCCTTAGCCAAAAGGCGCTTATAAGCCTCAATAATTTGCTCATGGGTCATGCCGTATTTAGCATCACCGGGGTTATCCATAATATTGTTAGCGATAGCAAAATGTCCGCCGGGGTTATAGCGGCAGCTTACGGTCTCAGGAATATCGGCTACCTTTTCCAAAAAGTCGATATGGGTAATATCATCCAGATTGATGGTTACATTGAGCTTGCGTGCCAGCTGGAAATCCTCAGCCGGAGTAGCGTTGGAGGAGAACATAATCTCGCTTTCCTTAAAGCCCACAGCATCGCTCATCAAAAGCTCGGTGTAGGAGGAGCAGTCAGCGCCACAGCCCTCTTCACGCAGGATTTGCAGCAGATAGGGGTTGGGAGTAGCCTTTACAGCAAAATATTCTTTAAAGCCCTTATTCCACGCAAAGGCCTTGTACAAGAGGCGCGCAGTACGGCGAATGCCGGCTTCATCATACAGATGGAAGGGAGTGGGATATTGGGCAACGATTTTTTCCAATTGATCTTTAGTTACGAAGGGTACTTTTTTAGACATGTATATCACCTTTCCGTCAATTTGATTAAAGCAATCTCGTTTTTTAAGGCTTCTTTAAATAAATCTACAAGATTGCGCTTACAGGAATATAAACAGCTGGAATCCTCTGCATCCTCTAAATCGCCGGTGAGCACCGTGCGCGAGTCTGCAATCAGACGAATTTGCTCATTTTGCTTGGTTGTTCCATAGCTAATGGCACCCGCCAGCTGAAAGGCTTTGTCACCAATAATAACTACCTTGAGTCCCCTAGCAAGGGCATCCTCAAGCTCTGCTCTGAGCAGCTCCAGCATACGCAGATTACCGGAAACGTAAATACGTTCCTTGGCCTGACGCACGGTGTTACGCAGCTTGTTGATGATTTCCTGCTCACCCTTAATAGTGATGTAGCTCTCGGCATCGCTAGCAATGACAGGCAGCTGCTGCAGAACATCCTGCTTGATTTCCTCCAGCCTGCTGATTTTGTTGCTGCAAAACTCCTCCGGTGCTACCGGGGTGTAGCGGGTAACCTTGCCCTCCTCCAGCACGTAAGCAGCTCCCTTTTCCACCAGCCCAGCCAAGGCGGTATAGGTGTTGGAGCGGGAGATCCCTGTTTGCTTGGCTGCTTCGTAGCCGGTCAGTTGGCCCGCCTTTAAAAGCAGCACATAAAGGGTTGCTTCCTGCTTGGTTAAGTTAAAATTGGTCAGTCCTTCAATAAGATTCATAGTCCCTCATTCAGCTCTTCTAATATTGTTCCTGTTTAAGAACACTATACTCTTTTTTTGAGCAGTTGTCAATGACTAACTATTATTTTTTGTCAAAAAAATTTTGGGCCAGCTCTGCCAAAAAGCTGACCCATAAAATATTATGCCTATTTTTTGCTAATAGTCTTATCTGCAAGCTCTAAAAGCTGTGCTGCCTTAAGCTCATCAAGACGCTCCACCTCCCGCAGCTTCCGCTGCATTTGGTTCGTGCGCGTAGTTATCAGGGCATCCAAATCCTTACTGGTCATATCCAAATGGTTTTGCATCTTTTTGAGTCCTTCGCCAAATTTTTCAAACTCAGTTTTAACAGCTCCCAAAACCTCCCAGGCATAGTTGGATTTTTGTTGAATAGCCAAGGTTTTAAAGCCCATCTGTAGGCTATTTAAAATTGCCGCCATAGTGCTAGGCCCCGCCACATTCACTTGGTAATCACGCTGCAGCGTCTCCACCATGCCACGGCTCACAACCTCTGCGTAAAGACCCTCTGCCGGCAGGAACATAATAGCGAAATTGGTCGTATAAGGCACGGCCACATATTTCGTGCGAATGTCCTTGGCCTCACTTTTGATCACAGCCTCAAGATTTTTATAGGCCACTTCTACAGACTTACGGTCTCCGCTTTCCTGTGCATCTCGCAGCTGAGCATAGGTTTCAGCAGGGAATTTAGAGTCAATAGGCAAATACACAGTGCCATCCTCATGGGGCAGCTTCACAGCGAACTCTACGCGCTCGCTGCTTCTGGGCACAGTGGCCACATTAGTGTCGTACTGCTCCGGTGCCAAAATCTCTGCGAGTATGCCCGCTAACTGATATTCGCCCAAATTGCCTCGGGTTTTCACGCCACTCATAATCTTTTTCAGCCCGCCCACATCCTGAGCCAAGCTTTGCATTTCTCCCAAGCCCTTATAGACCTGCTCTAGCTGGGAGCTAACAGTTTTGAAGGACTCAGTGATGCGCTTTTCCAAGGTAGTTTGCAGCTTTTCGTCAACTGTACCGCGAATTTCCTCCAGCTGCTCCTTAATGATGAAGAGCATATTTTCCTGCTTAGTGCGCATGCTTTTTTCCATTTGCTCTAACTGTAGCCTTTGAGCATCCATAGCCATTTTTTGATTATCCTTTAAAAGCTGGCTTAGCTGGGCAATGCTCTGCATATTGCTATTGCCCAGTCCTTGTACGGTGAAACCCAAGTCCTGCTTCAGAGCAAACAACTGCTGCTCAAGCTCCTTGCGCACAGCATCCTCTGGCTTAACCTGCTCCATTTGCATCAGCTTACGCCAAAGCAAAAACACAAGTAACACCAATACCAAAGTGGTACCTAAACTAGCTAGCAACAAAATCTGTTCCAAGGGCATATGCTACACCTTCTTTCTAAAGTCTTAACATACGTTTACTATACTACGTTTCAGGCTTTTTGGCAAGCAAAAACGCTGCGCCCCTGACAAGAATGTCAGGACGCAGCGTTTACATATCATTTTACAGCTTCATTAAAGCTATTAGTCAGCTTGGCAAAATCCTCCAAGCTCAGGGTCTCCGCACGACGCTTGCCGTCCACGCCGGCAAGCTCCAGCCATTTAGTAACCTGCTCGGCTTTAATGCCCATGTTCTTAAGGGAATTGTTGAGCATCTTGCGACGCAAGGAGAAGGCCGCCTTAACCACACGGAAGAACAGCGCCTCGTCGCACACCTCCACAGGAGGCTTCACGCGGCGCTTGCACACGATGACAGCGGAGTCCACTGCCGGTGCCGGGATAAAGGACGTGGGCGGTACGATAAAAGCAATTTCCGGCTCAGTGTAATACTGAATAGCTACGGATAGCGCGCCATAATCCTTGCCTCCGGGCTGAGCTGCCATGCGCTCCGCCACTTCCTTTTGCACCATGGCCACTAAACGCTCCATGGGCAGGCGCTTTTCCAGCAAAGCAAAAATGATGGGCGTAGTGATATAGTAAGGCAAATTAGCGCACACTTTAAAATTAGATGCGCCAACCTCTTCCATGATATTCACTTTTAGGATATCGCCGTGCACCACGCGCACATTGTCGTAGCCCTCCAATGTTGTTGCCAAAACCGGCAATAGTCTCGTATCCAACTCCACTGCCACTACGCTGGCCTTGCTCTCGGCAAGGCCCTGTGTCAGTGTACCAATGCCTGGGCCCACCTCCAAAACTGTGTCCTCCTCGCTGAGCTCGGCTGCTTCCACAATTTGGCGTACTACATTAGCATCAATCAAAAAATTCTGTCCCAGCTTTTTGTCTGCGCGCAGCTTAAAGCGATTTAATATATGCTGCGTCACCTGCGGTGACGCAATAATCGGTTTCTCCAAAATTTACTCTCCTATTTTCTCTAACGCCGCCAAAAACTCCTCGCGGCTCACACCATAGTGGTTCAAGCGCTCCAAAAAACGCTTGGCGTTGCCATAGCCGATGCCAAGCTCCGCGCCCAGCGCGTCGCGCCTTGCTGCAGCCCTAGGACTGCCATTTAAATCATATTGAAACAAATCCATATGACTAAACTCTGCCTGCGGACGATACTCGTGATGCCGCACCTTAGCCAGTGCTGCCAAAATCGCCTCCGGCTGAGCCTGCTCCACGCCCACATCATTATTTGCTGTAGCCTTCACCTTAGGAATAAAGGCTTGCCCAGCCTCCGGAAAGCGCTCTGTCAAAAATTTGCGAATGCGCTCCCCGGCCCCATCCGGGTCGGTCAAGATAATAATACCACGCTTTTTATAGGCTGCTTCAATCTGACGCAGTGTATAAGGCGCCAGCGTAAAGCCACCTGTTTCAATGGTATCGGCCTCCAAAGCCCTGCGGATGGCAACCGTATCCATCTTGCCCTCCACAACCAAAACTTCCTTTAACATCTATTACTTACCTCATTCAGCCAAGATATACACATCCACATGCCGTCTACCCCATTGGATAGCCCGATTATAACTATTAAAGAATAAATCTATGCGGTGATGTACCATATCTCCACCAGTATCACCAGCCATAGCAATGCCATAGCCTGGAATATACATTTTCGTATAATAAGGAATAAAGCGTGGGTCCACCGCCACAATACCCTCATAGGGCACTAGTCCGATAGAAGTGCGATTGCCCGTTGCCACATAAGCGGTGGATTCGGCAGAAATCTTTTTGGTATAACGCTTATACCCTTCCGGAGTGTACACGCTCATGGCCATACCCTTGCGAATAATCTTTGTCTCAGGCTCAAGAATTACATGACGAGTGAGCTCTTTTATAGAATGGCTACCGTCCTTATTTTTTATCTTCTTGGAAACAACCTTCTGCTTACCCTCCTTGCCAGGATGAGCCACGCTCTCCTTGCCGAAGAGAACGCTGTGGTCCTCCTCATATTTTACAGGAATATCCACACTGGCCTCGCTAAACTCCAGCTCCTCGCCTTTGGACAAAACATAAATCTTCATGCCTTCCTGCAAGGGCTCTTTTTCCCCAGGATACAAACGCTTTTTATTAAAGGAAACGCCAACATCCTTCAGCGCAGCACCAACATTATCCTTAGCACTTTTATATTCCTTTGCTTCCTCTCCCCGAATAACAGTGAAGGTGATGGTACGGGCGTTATCAAAGCCCAGCAAAAAAGGTGTCATCAAAACTACCAATACAGCCAATAAAAAACAATGCAAATGTAGCTTACTTTTAATCCTGCTCATACACTTCCTCCTTAATATGCTATTATTTTAACATATCAAGGGCAGAAACGTCAAATCTAGCCCTTCGGCAGACTTTTAATAGCTTTTGCAAAGCTTAACTTATATGCACAAAGAGTAAGCCTCTTCACCACCTTGGCAGTGAAGAGGCCTTTTTATTCTGGTTTAGGCTCATAAAAACGCTTTACTTGCTGGGTATAATTGCCGTCCTTATCATACATAATGAGCGGTGGCAATACATCCATGCCATAGCTGCCACCCTTGACCATTTCCATAAGGAAAATCCAAGCCGGCTTGTCTATTGCGGAATGCACCCATTGCAAACGCTTAGGCTGCAAGCCATATTTGAAGGCTAGCTGCATACTTTCAGCAAAGCGCTCCGGTAATTGCACCAAAGCAAAGCGGCCACGATAGCGCACGGCAAAAGCCGCAGCCCTGAAGAAATCCTCCAGAGTTGAGGTAACCTCATGGCAGGCAGCAGTGCCTATCTGGCGCTGGTTGCCGCTATTCCGATAGGGAGGATTGGCCGCCACCAAATCCATGCTCTCCGGCTGCAAAAGCTGCTTGTACTCACGGATGTCTCCATCAAGGATGGTGAATTTATCCTCTAAGCCATTATCCGCCACGCTGCGCCGCAGCAGCTCCGTAATACGAGGGTTGCAGTCAATGGCAGTCACCTGGGCAGCCCCACGGCTTTCTAGAAGCATGCTGATGGCTCCCGTGCCACAGCCCAGCTCCAGCACCTTGGCTTTATTGACCACATGAGGGAAATTGCCTAAAAAAACAGCATCCGTAGTAAAGCAAAACTCCTTGGCATCCTGCCAAATCTTATACCAACAGCCTGGCACATAATCACAGCGCAGACTGCCTTTATCCTCACACATTGTCAGCCTGGGACGCATCCACAATCTCGTCCCATTCTACTTGGATAATGTTATCCGGTGCCAGCTTTACAGAAGCAGTGTGCTGACCACGGTTAATGCCTACAACCTTACCTTCACCCAAGGGAGTAGCAACCAAGGCACCCATCTTGGGGATTTCCACGCGCTCGCGCTTATTGCCATTGCCGCAGCCCTTGCAATACATATGGTTTTCGTATTTCAGGCAGCACATCAAACGACCACAAATACCAGAGATTTTGGTAGGATTTAAGGACAGGTTTTGGTCCTTAGCCATACGAATGGACACGGGTTCAAAATCACCTAGGAAGGTAGCGCAGCACAGGGGACGACCACAGCTGCCGATCCCGCCCAGCATCTTGGCCTCATCACGCACACCAATCTGGCGTAGCTCAATGCGAGTGCGGAACACGGAAGCCAAATCCTTAACCAGCTCGCGGAAGTCAATGCGACCATCAGCGGTGAAATAGAAAATAATCTTATTCACATCAAAGGTAAATTCTACATCAATAAGACGCATGGGCAGCTCATGATTTTTAATTTTGCGCAGGCAAATATTAAAGGCTTCCTTCTCGCGAATTTTATTTTCTGCAAGTTTTAAATCATCCTCAGCCGTAGCCTTGCGCATCACGGGCTTCAAGGGCGGCACGATGCTACTCTCTTCCACCTCGCGTGGGCCAATCACAACCTCGCCATATTCCACACCACGAGCGGTTTCTACAATGGCATGGTCACCCTTGACTACACCGCTCTCCGCCGGGTCAAAATAATATATCTTACAGGCCTTTTTAAATCTAATACCTACAACTGTCGGCACTTTTCTCACTCCTTATA
>JBJDXC010000040.1:0-20723 GCA_051866475.1 Phascolarctobacterium sp. | reverse complement strand
CAAGGAACAAGGATGTGGGCTGTATGCGGCCTTACATCTAGTATTATACGAGGGGAGTAGGGATGGATAAACTAACTGATAAAGATTTTAAAAAGTATTTAGAAAGTGTACGAACAAGTATTAGTGAAGTCTTAGACATTACCAAAGAGAAGGATATCAACTACGGTCACCAGTTTGTGATTGAATTCTGTCAGGCTAAATTAACCTTGAGCATTTATAATGGTAAAAAGGGCTTGACCTATGTTTTTTCCGGTGATAGCGCGCTAGAGAAGAAGGTGCGGGAGCTGCTGGGCGAGAGTAAGCAAAGCATCGCAAGTGTAGGTGGCTCTGCGGACTGCAGCGCAGGCCTTGCCGGTGCGGCAGGCGCGGAGGCGCTGCCGCGTGGCAAGTGGGCCGGCAGCGACGAGTCCGGCAAGGGCGACTTTTTCGGCCCGCTAGTAGTGTCCGCGGTGGTCGTGGACGATGGCACTGCTCAGAAGCTGGCCGCTGCCGGCGTGAAGGACTGTAAGCTGCTCAGCGACAAAAAAATTTTGGAGCTGGAGGAGACCATCAAGGCTAACGTTATCGATTTTAGCGTGCTGGAGCTGAAGCCTAAGGTATATAATATGCGTTATAATCAGGTTTTGGCTCAGGGAGGTAAGCTTAATCAGCTTCTTGGCTATGGACATGTTGCTGCCTTAAGCCAAGTGTTAGAGCGAAACCATGATTGCCATGCTGCATTGATAGACCAATTTACTACATCTACGGTTAATGTAAGAGAATTGCAGAAGCGTTTTCCTGAATGTCAGGTTCGCCAACAACCTAAAGCAGAAATTAATCTAGCAGTTGCGGCAGCTTCTGTTCTAGCAAGAGCACGCTTTTTACGTACTATGGATGAATTAGCTAAATCAGTAGGAGAAGCTTCACTTCCAAAGGGTGGTGGAGCTCAGACTACCGCCTGTGCAAGAAAAATAGCGCAATCCCTAGGTAAGTCTCAACTAGAGAATTACGTGAAGCTGCACTTTGCCAACTATAGCCGTATATAAGAAGATATGGATTAAAAGCATAGCATTTGCCTGCAAAATATGATAAAATATTTTGCAGGCATACTTGTGTTTATTGCCAAAATTTATTTTACATGCAAAAGACTTGATTTTCCCCATTGGCAGAGCCATAGGAGGCTTATATCATGAAAAAATTAATCGTCAACGCCGACGATTTCGGCTTACATACTTTAATTAACAGAGGCATTATTAAGGGCTATCGGGAGGGCTTTATTACCAGCACCTCCATTATGCCTAGCGCCGACGCCTTTGAGGAGGCTGTGGCGCTGGCACAGGCTAATCCTCAGCTAGGCATTGGTATTCATCTTACTCTCGTAGGCGGGGTGAAGTCCGTGCTGCCTAAGAGTCAAATTGCTAGCCTTTTGGACGCAGAGGGTCGTTTTTTGCCCGACTATGTGGCCTTTGCCAAGCGCTTTTACACCGGCGGTGTGAAAAAGAGCGAGCTGGAGGCAGAGCTAAGAGCACAAATTGAAAAAGCTTTAGCTAGCAAATTAAATATTACTCATATTGATAGTCACCAGCACACCCATGTGCTGCCGGGCATAAATGGACTTGTCAGAAAGCTCTGTAATGAGTATAATATAAAAAGAGAGCGTATACCCAAAGAAGGCTATTTTTTTAGTGGTGGCTATGAGGCAGGCTTAGGCCGTAAGATTGGCCGGGCCGGGCTCAGCTTTTGCGCTGATTTGGCAGCCTGTGGTGCCAAAAGCGATGGCATCAAGCATCCTGATTATTTCTTTGGTATGCTGGCCGGTGGGCATTTGAATGCTCATTTAGTAGGCAATATTATCCGCGCTTTGCCTGACGGCGTCAGCGAGATTATGACCCATCCGGGCCTTGAGACTGCTCCTCTGGCTAAGCTTTATGCTTGGCATTATACTTGGGCTACGGAGCTGGAATCTTATCTTAACGAGGAGAATAAAGAGCTGCTTAAGAAGCTAAACGTGCAGCTCATTAATTTTGGCGATTTATAATTAAACCAAAAAATATGGTGGTTTAGGTTAATGAATAAAAAGCTTATGCTGCGTTTGGGAGCCTTGTTCGTATTTGTGCTCCTGATTTCGGCAGCAGTAATTTACTTTACATTTGATATACGGACACTGGACTATCTGACCATGTTTGAGCCTAAGTGCATCCTTTTAGCCTTAGGCTGTCTTGCTGTGGGCTTGTTATTTGACGGCTTACGTCTGATTACTTTGGCCGATATAACGGAAGAAAAGCTCACCTTTAAGCAGATTGTGAACGTGGTGCTCAGCAACTATTTTTTGGCGCTGGTGACTCCCGGTGCCAGCGGTGGCGCCATAGCCCAGGTTATGTTTATGCGCAAGGCGGGGGTGCCCGTGGCCAAATCCACGGTGGTTATTCTCGTCCGCACCATTATGTCCATTATTTTCCTGATTTTGCTGGTGCCGGTGGTGCTGCATTGTGATCAGGATATTGTGGAATGGATGCCGGCTTCGGTTCTGACCTTTGTGTCGGTAGCCTTTGTGTCCTTGCCCATTATCGCAGTTTATCTGATGCGCACTCGTTATCCGGAAAAGATCATCTTTTACTGCACTCGTAAGCTAAGCTATACCACTAGGCGCAATTGTTATATTTGGTACCAGCAGTTTAAAAAGGCCGCCATTGTCATGGGCAAAAATCCCCTTATGGTGCTGCGCGCCTTTATCGAGTCCGGTATTAGCCTGCTTTTTATTTACGCGACTGTGCCTGCCTACATGACTGGCCTTAATATCGATTTTGATTTACTGCAGGTGATGGGCCGCATGGTGCTCATCAATCTGGTGATTTATTTTTCGCCCACTCCCGGTGGCAGCGGTATTGCGGAGGCTGGCTTTGTCATGCTTTTTGCCAATATTCTGCCCGGCGGCTTGGAGGGTATTTTGGCCGTATTATGGCGCTTTACGGCGGAATATTTACCCTTTATGCTAGGTGCTTTTGTGACCATTCGTGCCTTTGGTAGTGATGTTATCAATGTAGCCTCTGTGAAGAGCAAGACGAAGGTAGTGGAGCCAAAAAATAAGCGTTAATTCAGTTAGCTTTGGTATAATCTTAAGAAATAGCAAGATAATCTTAGGAGTTGACTTATCATGAAAATATTAGTAACAGGTGGTGCCGGCTTTATTGGCTCCCATTTGCTGCAGCTTCTGTCCAAGCAAGAAGGAGTGGAGGTTGTGGTTTACGATAATCTTTCCAGTGGATGCAGGGAGCATGTGCCCAGCGGTATACGCCTTGTTGAAGGGGACGTGCGTGATGAAGCCTTGGCACGCCTTTTTTTACAGGAGCAATTTGATGCCGTAATTCATCTAGCAGCCCAAACCATGGTGCCTTATTCCTTGGAGCATCCGGCTGAGGACTGTGAGGTTAATCTTTTAGGACTGATTAATGTGCTGGAGTGCTGCCGCAGGTACAAGGTGTCCAATGTGGTATTTTCCTCCAGCGCCGCTGTGTATGGTGATAATTTGAATATTCCTCTGCTGGAGGACGAGAAGCCCATGCCCACCTCTGCTTATGGCATTACCAAGATGACCAGCGAGCATTATCTACGCATGTATCATGATTTATATGGCATCAATACTACGGTGCTGCGCTTTGCCAATGTCTATGGCGAGCGTCAGGGCGCCGGTGGCGAGGGTGGCGTAGTAAGCATCTTCTGCAAGCTGCTGGCCGCAGGTAAGGGTGTGACTGTTTTTGGCAACGGCGAGCAAACCCGTGATTTTGTCTATGCGGGAGACATTGCCGAGGCCCTGTGGCGCGGCACTAAGCTCAAGGGGCATCACGTGATTAACGTTTCCACTCAAAAGGAGACCTCTGTCAATCAATTGTTGGCAGCCTTTAAGAGGGCAGTGGGTAGGGACTTTCCTGTTACCTATGGGCCTGTACGGGAGGGCGATATTTTCCGCTCCGTGCTGAGCAATGGTCGCTGCCTTGAGTTTTTAGGCTTTTGTCCATCCATGGAATTGCAAGAAGGCATAGCTCGCACCTATGCTGATTATCTAAAAAAGAATGGGGATAACTAATGAAACAGTTGGAAAAAAATAGCCTGCTCATTATTGCAGGACTGGTGCTTTTCACAATCATGTTTGGTATTGGGGGCGTGCCCCTGCTGGACCCGGATGAGCCGGTGTATGCAGAGACGGCGCGGGAGATGATTCAATTTAATGATTTTCTCTCGCCTCGCATTTTTGGTAATTATTGGTATGATAAGCCGCCCATGTATTATTGGTTGGTGGCGTTTTCCCAAATGCTGTTTGGCTATACGGAGTTTGCAGCTCGTTTTCCGGCAGCGCTGATGGCCTGTGGCACTGCTATCATGATTTATGTTTCTACGACGAAGATGTTTAATGAGAAGGCAGGCTTTTGGTCCGCTCTTATTTTGACTAGCTGCGTGCAATTCTTTTACATGGGCAAGGCGGCAGTGACGGATACCACGCTGCTCTTTTTCATGACGGGCGCGATTTTGAGCTTTGCTCACAAGAAATATTGGCTCATGTATATTTGCATGGCGCTAGCCACTGTGACTAAGGGACCCATTGGCATTGTGTTCCCGGGTGCGATTATCTTCTTGTACCTTTTAGTTGTGGGTCAGCTGCGGGAAATCCTGCGCATGCATGTGATTCGTGGCCTGCTGCTGTATTTTCTGGTAGCATCTCCTTGGTATTATGCTATGTATACTGTCCATGGCATGGATTTTATCAATACCTTTTTGGGCTTCCACAATGTGACTCGCTTTACGACGCCGGAGCATGCTAATCGCGTGACCTTCTGGTATTATTTCCCGGTGGTGATTTTGGGCATGTTCCCCTGGACGGGCATGCTAGTGCAGGCAGTGAAGGCCTCTATTAGCGAGAGTCGTATTGACGATATGCGTCAGCTACTCTTATACCATGTTTGGTGGGCCTTTGTGTTCCTATTCTTTACTGTGTGCCAGACCAAGCTCGTAAGCTATATTCTGCCCATGTTCCCGCCCTTGGCTGTAATTATTGGCTGGAATATTTCCCGCATGATTACGAAAATGCGTCATACCACAACCTTTTATGGCTGGATGTGTGGCAGTGGCTTGATGTTTGTGCTTTTGGGTGTAGGCTGGATTGTGGGCGGACAATATTTGCCCGAGGCCAGCTTCAGCCTTATTATGCTGGGCATTTTGACCTTGATTATCGGCGGTGGTGCCGTGTTTACCCTGTGGTATTACCGTGATATTGAGTTGGCCTGCTGGCTGCATACGCTGGTGGGCGTGATGACTATGTGCGTAGCCTTTGCCTTTGTGCTGCCTGTGATTGCAGACCGCTTCAGTGTGAAGACTATGAGTGGGGTATACCTAGAGCAGTGCGACCAAAGCACACCTATTTATGTGGATAAGTTCCTGCGTCCCGGCTTTATGTATTACGCCGGCAAGGCCGGTGTGGAGATGATTCCTAAGACCGGTGCGCTGCCGGAGGCGCTGCGCAATGGCCAGCATAAGTATATTCTGGTGCGCGGCCTGGAATATCGTCGTGTGCTGAAGACGAAGCAGATTCCTACCAATGTGGAAACTGTGAAGGAAATCGCAGATATTTATTTGCTGGAACAGAAATAAAGAAAACCCCTCCGCCTCGCGAGCTCGGCACCTCCCCTTTAAAGGGGAGGCAGGCTTGTGGCGTATGTATTTGTCTCCTATTCAATAAGTAGGCAGGCTTGTGGCGTATGTATTTGTCTCCTATTCAATAAGTAGGCAGGCTTGTGGCGTATGTATTTGCCTCCTATTCAATAAGTAGGCAGGCTTGTGGCGTATTTTTTTGCCTCCCCTTCAAAGGGGAGGGGGACCGCTTTAGCGGTGGATGGGTTAATAGTGAGAGGAATTAATTATGACTAAATACATCAAAAACGGTAAAAAATTAGGTGTCCTAGGCGGCCTCGGCCCCGCTGCCAGCGCAGAATTTCTGCGCCAGCTGGCAGCTAAATGCCCCGCCTCCATTGACCAGGAGCACCCTGTAGTGTATATGCTGGCGGATTGCGAAATCCCGGACCGTGGCACCGCCATTTGCGGCCTCGGTCCTAGCCCCTTGCCCAAGCTAAAGGAGGATTTGCTGAAGCTGTGCGACATGGGTGCGGATGTTCTGGCTGTGCCCTGCAACACGGCCCATTATTTCATCGACCAATTCGTCTATGAGCTGCCTGTGCCTTTGGTGCACATTGTGGAGTCCACTGTGCTAGCTACTAAGGCCATCGCGCCTCACGGCGCGTGGATGCTTTCTACTAAAGGCACCAGAGCCTGTGGATTATACCAAGCCTGCGCTGATAAGCACGGACTGAAGCTATTCATTCCCAACGAGGAGCAAAGCGACGAGGCCCAACAGGTGATCAATTTGGTGAAGGCCAATAAGCTCGTCGCAGCAGGCGCAGTGATGCGCCAGCTGGTAGAGGAGCTGTGGCGTGAGCACGATGTGCCTGTGATGACGGCCTGCACGGAGCTGCCGCTGGGCTATGATGCCAGCGGCCTGCCTCAAGAGCGCAGCGTTTCCAGCATTGGCGCCCTGGTGGGCGCCACTGTAAAAGCTCTCTACGACGAGGTATAGGAGTAAAAATTAATATAAAATTTGATGACTAAAGGTAGGTGAGACGTATGCAGCAGTATCAGGAAATTTTCATGAAACTTGTTCCTAAGCTTAGGGATATTTATGGCAAAAGAATAGAAAATGTTATATTGTATGGTTCTGTTGCACGTGGAGCCGACACACCTGAGTCAGATATTGACATTGCTGTAATTCTACATGGATATACAAAAGAGATGCATGATGAAATGCTTGATTTTTTGGTTGATCTAGAGCTGGAATTTGACAAGGTAATTTCTGTGCTTTTGATTGACTATGATGATTATCAGGAGTGGCAGGATGTCATGCCATTTTATAAGAATATGCGTAAAGAGGGTGTATCTTTATGGCAGGCTGCTTAAAGGACTTGGCCAAGTATCGTTTCGAGTGTTGTGAAGAGGCTTTGCTTGATGCTAAGTTAATGTACGACAATGGTCGCTATAAGAATACATTGAACAGGGCATACTATGCTATATTCTATGCTATTAGATCTGTAAATGCGCTTCAGGATTTTGATAGTAGTAAGCATAGTGGTGTCATAGCTTTCTTCAATCAAACCTTTGTTAAGGAGGGCATCTTTCCTAAAGAAGCATCTAAGATTATTAAGCTTGCTTCTGAGAACAGGGAAAGAGCTGATTACTTAGACTTTTTTATCGCTTCTAAAAAGGATGCTGAAGAACAGCTTCAGAGGGCAGAGAAGTTTAAAAACTTTGTAGATGAGTATCTCCAGCAAAAGGGCATATTATAAGCAAAAAAACTCCATCTCACTATCTGTTAGGATAGGGGATGGAGTTTTGTTTTATGTATATAGCTTTCTGTCATTCAATAATTAAGGATCAGCAAAATAACCTCCATTGTCATAAAAAGCTTTCTCTTCAGCATCATAGCGTAAGTAAGCTGTTTTTCCAGTCTCAGGGTCATTAATCATTATACGTGTAGGTGCACTATTACCACCAAGACCTATACTATCGTCACTGTTGAAATAAAAGAAATTATCACCACTTAAAGAATAACCTTTGTCCTTTAAGAAGGAAATGTCAACTCCATCAACAACAGGATACTGATTATATCCTGTGACATTATTATAGGTATATTGGACTTTTGCGGTTCCATCACCATTATCTTTGACTTTTATGCAACTAGGATCAGCACCTTCAGGCGTAGCAGCAATTACAGCATCAAAAAGTCTATTTAAAACATCTTCGTATTTTTTTGCATTGTCTTTCACTGCAAGCTTATTTTGAGACTTGCCCATTGCCAGATTAATCGCATTCTCAGCCTTGCCTACAGCGTCTTTAATAGAGGAGGCGAGGCCGTTATCTGAGGTGAAGGAGGCGCCAACAGCAGCGACAAATGCCAATAAAATAGCATATTCCGTCATAGCCACGCCACGTTTACCAAGTTTCTTCAGAAACATATTCTTCACCTCTCAAAAAATTCTAAAAATATTGCCGACACTATTATACAGCAAGCGAAAGCTAATTGTCAATATTTTAGGATAATTATTTCTTGTTGCAAAAGACTTATGGAGAGGTGCTGGGGGATATGAACGGCTCTTGATTTCCTTCACTCGGTATAATATCCTATGCTTTCTGGAGAAAAAATAAAAAAATAACTCCATCTCGCTATCAGTTACGATAGGGGATGGAGTTTAGTGTTTAGTTAGGGATTTTGTTTTGCATAGAAGCCATCGGTATCATTAAAATCATACCACACTGTGCCTTCAGAGCCGCCTTTCATACCAATGTAAGTAGTTCTGTCTTGGACAGCGGACACTGCATCACCAGTTAATCCGGATGTGTTAACCTTTTGGACAACATTACCATATTTGTCGTATGCGGCAAACATAGTACTACCTGAATTGATATTGGCTTTATACTTTTGGAAGTCTGTGTACTCTAAAGTGCTATCATTCCAGACTCTGTAAAACTCGCCTTGTACGGAGTCACTGCCACTTTCCCATTTTCCGTTATAAGCATTAACAGTGGCCGCATCAAGAGCCTTTAGCTCTCCATTTTCAGAATACCAGATATTCTGTAGTACACCACCGTTTGTAAATTCTATAGCCTCAAGTTGTTTGCCTTCACCAAGCTTGGCACTAATAAAATCATAGGGGATACTAGTTTGATAATCTAATGCAGTAAGGCGGTCTTTGGCAATGTCCTTGCCTAAAAGCGCATGCTTACCAGTTGCTTGTCCACTGCCAGCATCCTCAATAGCGGTCTTCGCACCCGTTATAGCATTAATAATGCTTTGCCCGAGCCCATTATCACTAGCAAAAGCACCGCCAATACCAGCAATAAAAGCTAAAAGAACAGCATATTCCGTCATAGCCACGCCACGCTTACCCAGCTTACGCAAAAACATACTCGTCACCTCTATGTAAAAAATCACAATTTACTGTTAATCCTATTATACTCCTCAGCAATCACTTTCGTCAATATCAGATTATAGATACTTGTGATATATGTCTATGCTTTAGAAAAGTATTTGTCAATAGCATAAACAACATGATTATAAAGTAGTAAAAAAGCCACACACCTAGCGGTGCGTGGCTTCTTTTGCTCTCAAATGACTTACTCTTGTCTCAAAAGCTTGCATCGAAAAGCAGGCTATACAGCTTACTGGTCTGGATAATAATATCCTGCTCAGACTCCGTCCAAGTGTGCAGCTTGTGACGATGGAAGAAGGTTAAGAGATATTCATCCTGACCATTGATAGTAATCACCTTACTAATGGCTGACTTAATAAAGTCAGTGTTTTTATCTTGAAAAACATCGTCAGGAATAGTATTTAAATCTGAGCAAATGCTAAAGCCATCCTCTCCAAAATAGCTTTCCATCTCTTCCCAAGCATAATTACATAATATTTTACCTATGGGATGATTATCGGTATCATAATAGAATAGGGGCTCCATTTTCAGAGCCTTATTTTTTATAGAGCACACAATGCCACCAGACGCCTGTAAAGTATCACAGCAGTGCTGCAAAAGCTTTTGACAGCTATTGGACCGCTTATTAAAATCCATATAATCCAGAGTTTGCTGCAAAAACAGCTCTACAGAAATTTTCGCCTTGTTAATATAATTGTAATCTACTAGATTGCCGTAGCTATAATCCTGTTGCTCCAAATCCAGCGGAATAAGCGTACAAACATAATACTCTTCACCCGTTGCTTTATCAGCAATGTGCTGGCCGCGCTCCATAACCCATTTTAGATTGCCCTGTTTAGTCACAAGGCGATAGTTGATGGTATAGGGGGTAGCATTAATATGGCTTAAAAGAGCCTGCTGCACTCTGGGCAAATCCTCGCAATAAACGCTGCATTCGATTTGTCCCTTAGTATGCTGCATTAAATCGGTAAAATCCTCACAGCCCATAATTTCACAGAAGGCTTGGTTGGCATACACGAGAGGATAATGATCCCCTATGAGAAAGTAAATAAGACCGTTAGGCGTGTGCTCACAAATATCAATAGCCATTGAGCGGTCGCATTCCAGCTTCGTTAAAAATTTTGTTGCCTCCACACCATGCTCTAAGGGTAATATTTTGCCTAAATCATGAATGCCCTTGGCAGCAGAGCAGTGCAGGAAGGAAAGCTTGGGGCCGTCCTCTTCCAATCTAAAAACTGCGCTGGCGCGCAAGAATTCGTTAGCAACAGTATCCTCATCTATGTGATATAAAGCATTTGCCGAATACAAAACTACACAAAAATTTTCACTGGCGTCAATGATTTCTGTATGTACATTCCTGAGCTCAATAATATAGGGCAGGGTCATGCGGCTGTGCATGGTAGCAGCAATGGCCTTGAAGTCAAGATAGACCTCATCCTTACCCCAGCTAATAAAGCAGCTTTCTCTGGAAAAATAGGAAAGCACTCTTTCCATATCATTATCATGACAGTAAGCATAAAAGAGATCAATGGTATTTTGCTCAGCCTGCTCAAGAAAAGTAGTCTTATGCATGCTGTTCACCTCCATCTACTTCAGAGGAATCATCGGGATTATAGAACATGCCGAAGCCTATGCCGCGGCGTGTTTCTAAACGCAAGGGAGAAAATTCTTCTAGCTTCAGCTTGTGGCGCAAATTAGAAATGTGCATATTCAGAGCACGGCTGGTGTACTTAACCTCGCTTTGTGGATATACCTCTCGATAAATCTTCTCGATAGAGATTATGGAATTAAGGTTGTTGGCAAATACCAAGAGCAGCTTAAATTCCGTAGCGGTTAAGGGTACCAATTGCCCGTTATGGAGCACCTGATTATTATGCAGAAAGATTTGGATATCACCTAAATGCATAATCTTATTATTGGATTGCTTAGTCTGCTTAGTCAAACGCAAGAAATTTTTGAGCTGATAATAGAGCTCGATACTACCGCAGGGCAAATGCACCAAATAGTCAGCACCGCCATCTAAAAGACGTAAGGCAACTCGTTCATCAGTACTGCCTGTTAAAGCAAAAATAGGAAGCACAGAAGATAGGTTTTTCACAAGCTTGAGCTCGGGAACGCTCCTATCATCGGAATGGACAATGAAGCAATGGGGCTTAAAGCGAGTGTAAAGGGCAAGAGCCTGGGCCGGGGACTGGCAATATTGCAGCTCCAAATCAAAAAGACTGCTATAAGCCAAAAGCTGTTCCAGCTCCTGCAGCTTAGGTGTGTAAACAAGTATGCGGGTCATTGGGCACCTCCCGGGCAGGAGCTTGCTTCAGTATGGTTTTTGGCATAAGTATCCAGTACCATCTGGAAAATTTTACAAGCATAATGCATAATCTTTTTCTCGTTTTCCGTCCAGGGCTTGTCCTTTTCCTGACGCAAAAAGTGGAGCAAAAAGCTTTCCTTGTTGTTAATTGTAATGATTTGGAACAACCAGGAGTGTATACCCTTAGCTGTAAAAAAACTGCGGACTGGCTCAGGCATACTTTCTATGTTATCATAGCAATAAGTATTAAATTTATGAGCATAATATAGCACACAACGAGAGGGCATATTGTAGGGCATAATTGGCTTGTAACCAGCAACTGCGTAATTATAAATATTTTTGATAGGACTTTGTAGGTCACGCACATCGCTAATGTTTGCATGCTGTGCATTGAGTACAGAGCAGCAAAGCTCCAGTAAATAGGGAATACCCTTTTCACGGCCGTATTGCAGAAAAACATCCAAGGCTATCTTTAAAAAAAGCTCATAGGATATGCTGTAATCTTCAGTAAATTTTTTCTCTAAAGAGAAATCGCCATAATAAAGCTGCTCCTCAGGCACCATGAGAGGTGTGAGACTGAGCACATAATAGCGGTTATGATTATCAATAAAATTACCACGGAAAAGCACATCAATGAGGGAGCCATCCTTGCGAATGAAGGAGATATTCATATTGAAAATATGTCCATTTTCCTCTTTGGACAGCTGCGCCTGCACACTGGGCCAATCCGAGGGCGTAACAATGTTTTGTAGCTGGCCTTGAGTAGCAGCCAAAAACTCTTCAATACTTGCATAGCCTAAAAGCTGTAGGAGCGTATTATTGACGAAGCTGATTTGCTTTTTGCCGGAAATTTGGTAGAACATAAGCCCATTGGGAGAATAAAGGCCAGCGGCAGTAGCAGCTCCCTTGGTAACATAAGTATTGGCAGGGGGAGTATAGCTGGGCAAGGAATTGTCTCTTTGACGCAGCTTAATATTACGAACAGTATTTTGTGGCATGGAATAGTGCAAATGCAAAATCTCCAGCTCGTCCTGCTTTTGCACAACAACATAGGATACACAGCAGTCCACACTAAGCTTATAGCCATTGTCAATGATAAAATAAACCTTGGCAGTGAGCATGACGACGCAGAGCTCATCCGTAGCAAAGGGTACCTGCAGCTGCAAATCCTCCACGATAGCACTGTCCTCGAAGTTTTCAGTGGGCATAATGTAATCTAAAAAATCCTTATAGTCCACCTGGTTATGCAGTGTGTTGATGCAAAAGGACTTAAAGCGATCCGCTGGCATATGAGCACAGCTTTTGGCCATATCGTTTTCGATAAAATAGGCCATAAAGGAGCTCAAGCAAATAGCCTTGGCTTTTTTGGTAAAAATGGCTTTATCCATGCAAAAGCTCCTCCTTTAGCTTGTAGTATTCGCGTGAAAAATAGGGAGTTAACTGGGCCTCACGATGGTCGTAGCCGAAGGCGCGCTTGGTGAGGGACATAACAGGCGGAGCCTGGATGCGTTTCGCCACGGCGAAGCCGGCGAACAGCTTCCACCAACGCTCAAGGTCCGCTATCAAGGCCTCCGCGTTAGGACACGCTTCGGCAAGAGCAGCTTCGCTGCAGCCCAGTTCCTGGGCTAGAACGCCCTGCTTGTACCAGCGCAGGATGTCGGCAGGGGTAGTCTTGTGCCAGTTCTCGATGAAGGCGCGGAGCAGATAATCATGATAGGTATAAACAAGCGGGTCACCGCCCCTGCCGACGGTCTGCGCGTCGGAGAGCTCGGCGCTGGGGCGAATAGTGAAGATGGCTGTAGGAATAACCTCTCGCTTGTAGATTTCTTCGTTAAGGTAACGACCTAAAGCGTACACCTGGTGCTTCCAGAGGTCGCCTAGCATGGCCAGAGCGCCCGCGATATCGCCATAGAAGGTGGCGTAGCCCACGGCTAGCTCCGCCTTATTGGAATTGCAGCTGAACGCGCCGCCGAAGGCGGCGCTGGCAGCTGCGATGAGGCGAGCGCCACGGTCGCGAGCCTGAATGTTCTCTTTAACTAGGCCGCTGAGAGTAAGGTTGAAATGTTCACCGGAGCCTAGATTGGTAATAGCAGTAGTGCTCAGCTGGCTCACAGTGTGCTCATAGCTCTCTTGGATGGGGAGCACGGCGTAGTTGGCGCCTAAGGATTTGGCCAATCGGTAGGCTAAATCCTGGGTAGTAGTAGAGTTATAGCGAGAGGGAAGGTTCAAGAGGAGTAGATTCTCCGGTCCTAAAATATCGGCGTACATGGCGGCTGTGACAGCACTGTCAATGCCGCCGGAGAGGCCGATAGTCATTTTTTTGATGCCGCATTGCTGCAAAAATTTAGTAGTACCGTATTTGAGCGCTTGGTAAACACTCTTAGGCTCCTCCGGCAAGGTTGCCGGCGGGCAGGTAGGAATGATGCAATTATTTTCTGTATCCCAAGCCATCTCTAGCAGCGTATCAGCATACATTTCGGCAGATGTTATCAAGGTACCGTCGCCGTTATAAGCAGAGGTGCAGCCATCATAGGTAAAGACATTCTTGCCATTGTTTTGGATGCCCACATTATTGCAGTAGATTAAAGGGATACCTGCTTCCTTGGCTTGAGCGCTGAACAAACGATTGCGCTTGCGGTTTTTGCCCAGGGTATAGGGGGAGCAGGATAGGTTACACAAAATTTGCGCACCATTGTGAGCCAAGGTTTGGGGTACGTTGAGGTGGTAATTTTCCGTCCAACCATCCTCGCACAGCATTACGCCTAAGCGCACCTTGGCGCCACGAATAGTAACTTCAACAGGCTGCAGCGCCTTTTCCACACTAGCGCCTTCCTCGGCACAGAGCTTCTGCAGGCTATAAAAATAACGATAGTCATCAAATTCGCGATAATTGGGCAGGGAGTTTTTAATAATAAAGCTGCGCCCCTGATAGCCACCGAGCAGCTGGCCATCCTGGCAGACAAAGGCAGCGTTATACTTGCGCAAACGCCCATCCTCATTCAGCTTATCCTTTTCCATGGCCACGCTGCCAAAGGCTACACAGAGGCCTTGGCTGGCCCTGATAATCTCTTGGCAATAATAGTCGCAGTCATCTAAAAAGGTTTGCTGCTCCCATAAATCTCCTATTAAATAACCGGGCAGCGCCATTTCCGGCAAGAGCAAAATATCGGCCCGAGCAGCACGGGCCTTGGCCATGGCTTCTAATACTTGCTTGTAATTTACATCAGGACGGCCGGGAACGATTTCCAGCTGTCCACACATAATTTTAATCTCCACTTTGCTTACCTTCCGCTTTTTCCTGAAATACTTGCATTCAGGGTATATCTAGTGCTATTATAGCAGAGATGTGATAATTTCTCTAGTATTAAGGAGGCTTTCAGAGTGAAACATAATAAAAAAACTAACGCTGCCCGTAAGCTGGACGAGCTCAAGATAGAGTATAGAATTATGGAATATGCCGTGGATGAGGAGCATCTTGATGCCATTCATGTAGCCCAGGAGGTGGGTATGCCTGCGGCACAGGTCTTCAAAACTCTTTGCGTGCGAGGGGATAAAAACGGCGTTATGTTCGCCGTCATTCCCGGTGACGGGGAGCTGGATTTGAAGGCCTTGGCCAAGGTCAGCGGCAATAAGAGGGCTGAGCTAGTTGCTCTCAAAGAAGTACTGCCACTGACCGGCTACATCCGCGGTGGCTGCTCCCCCTTGGGTGCTAAGAAAAATTATCCTGTGTATATGGATGCTTCCAGCAATAATTGGCCTGAGATTGCCATCAGCGCGGGGCAAAGAGGCATGCAGATTGTGGCTGCGCCTGCCGATTTGCAAAGAGCAACCAATGCAACGGTTGTACCCTTGATTTTTGCCTAAAGTATTGTCGTAGCGGGCAAGATGTGATAAAATTAGCATGTAAAATGGCTCAATAGTTATTTTTTTAGAGAAATAGATGGTCAATTTTTTCAGAGGAAAGTAGGTTTTTGTTATGTTATATGTTAGCACAAGAGGGAAAACTGATTTAATGAGCTCAGCTCATGCTATTACACGTGGCCTAGCCGACGATGGTGGACTGTTTGTGCCCCAGCGTATTCCTGCCCTGCGTATGGGTGATATTAAGGCCATGGCTAAAAAGCCTTACACCGAAAGAGCAGTGGATGTGCTGCTGCAATACCTGACTGATTTTAGCGAGGATGAGCTGCGCGAGTGCGTGAATGCTGCCTATGCTAAGGAAAAATTTGGCGATAATCCTGTGCCTCTGGTGCAGGTGAATGATAATACAGCAGTGCTGGAGCTGTGGCATGGTCCTACCTCAGCCTTTAAGGATATGGCGCTGCAATTATTGCCCCATCTGTTGACTCGCTCTATGAAAAAGACCGGTGAGACCAATAAGGTGGTTATTCTGGTAGCAACCTCCGGTGATACCGGCAAGGCAGCCCTGGAGGGCTTTGCCGATGTGGAGGGCACCCAGATTATTGTTTTCTATCCCAGCGAGGGCGTCAGCGATATCCAAAAGCGTCAGATGATTACCCAAATGGGCAAGAATGTGAAGGTTTTTGGCATCGAGGGCAATTTTGATGATGCTCAGCGTGGCGTCAAGGAGATTTTTGGCAATAAGGTGCTCAGCGACGAGCTGGCTAAAAATGGCTTTACCTTCTCCTCTGCAAATTCCATTAACTGGGGCCGCTTGGTGCCGCAGATTGTGTACTATTTCAGTGCCTATGTGGACGCTGTAAGCGCAGGCAAAATCAAATTTGGCGATGGCGTCAATTTTGTAGTGCCCACGGGCAATTTTGGCGATATTCTGGCAGGCTATTATGCTAAGCTTATGGGTCTGCCCATTGAGCGCTTGCTCTGTGCCTCCAATAGCAATAAGGTTTTGACTGATTTTATCAATTCCGGCACCTATGATAAGCGTCGTGATTTCTATAAGACTATTTCTCCGTCCATGGATATTCTGGTATCCAGCAATTTGGAGCGCTTGCTCTATAATGTGACGGACGAGGATGCTAGCCTCGTAGCTGGCTATATGAAGCGCCTGAATACTGAGGGCGTATACCAAATTGATAACGAGATTTTGAAGCGTGTGCAAAGTGAATTCTTTGGTGCGTGGGTGGATGAGCTGGAGACCAAGGAGGCCATTGGCCGCATTTATGGTGACTACAAGTATCTGATGGACACCCATACGGCAGTGGCTTGGCGTGCTCTGGAGAAGTATCGCTTCCTGACTAGCGATGATACCTATTCCATCGTGTTGAGCACTGCTAGCCCCTATAAATTTGCCGATAGCGTGCTGGATGCTCTGGAGGATGCTCAGCCCGCCGGCGCAGATCCCTTTGCTAATCTGGACGAGCTTAATGCTAAGACCGGTGTAGAAATTCCGCCGCGTATGCTGGCTTTGAAGGATTTGCCAGTGCTGCATACTGAGGTTATTCCCTCCGATAAGATGGAGCTGGCTGTGGTAAAGAATTTGCTGTAATAATTAAATAGAATATTTCGGGGGACTTAGTTCGCGCTTGTGGACTAAGTCCTTGCTATAAAGGGAGGAAGTAGAGTGGACTCTAAGACAGTTTTGGAGGCTGTACAAGCTGGCAGCATGTCCATCCAGGAGGCGGAGCGATTTTTTAATCGCAAGGCCTACGAGGATATGGGCTATGCGAAGCTGGATACTTATAGAGAGCTGCGCTCGGGCTTTCCCGAGGTGGTATACTGTCCTAATAAGCCGGACGCCTATTTGCAGGCGATTTACCTGCGTATTCTGGGGCAGCAGGGAGAGGTATTTGGCACGCGGGCGACGCCGGCACAGGCGGAGCTGGTGCGTCAGGTTATTCCGGCTATTACCTATTCACCTATGGCGAGAACGCTGAAGCTGGAAAAGCCGGATAAGCGCCGCGAGGGCCTGGTGGCGGTGTGTACCGCTGGCACAGCGGATGTGCCCGTGGCCGAGGAGGCGGCGCAGACGGCGGAGTTTTTTGGAGCGCGGGTAGAGCGCTACTATGATGTGGGTGTGAGCGGGCTGCACCGCCTCGTAGCGAAGATGGAGGCGTTGCAGCAGGCGAACTGCATTGTAGCGGTGGCAGGTATGGAGGGAGCGCTGGCCAGCGTGATTGGCGGGCTGGTGCGTAATCCGGTGATTGCGGTGCCTACGAGCGTGGGCTACGGAGCGAGCTTTCATGGGGTGGCAGCGCTGCTGACGATGATTAACTCATGCGCGAACTGTGTGTCGGTTGTTAATATAGACAATGGCTATGGAGCAGGGTATATTGCGACGCAGATAAATAGGTTGGCTGTTAGAGGGAGCAAGGAGGAAAAGATATGAAATCTTTACTTTTAGAGTGCAATGCAGGCGTAAGCGGGGATATGCTGGTGGCTGCGTTGTTGGATCTGGGTGCGGATAAAGATGCTTTGGATAGGGCGCTGCGGAGCGTGCCTGCTAAGGGCTTTACTTATAAAATTAGTCGTGTAAAGAAGGCTGGCATTGACTGCTGCGATTTCGATGTTATTTTAGATGATGAGCATGAAAATCATGATCATGATATGGAGTATTTGCATGGGGATGCGCATGAGCATCATCACGACCATGACCATCATCACGAGCATGAGGATGAGCAAAAGCAGGACCATATTCTAGAGCATGTGCTGCCCAGCCATATGCCAGAAAATGAGCATTTGCTGGATCATGGCAATGAGCGTGCTTATCATGATGGCTTTTATAACGAGCATGATTATATGCATGAGCATGAAATCCAATTGGGACACGAGTTTTTGCAGGCCCATCAGCCCCATATTTTGGCTCATCATATGGACAACAAGGGGAATTGCTGCACTAAGCATGAGCATCATCACCAGCACCACCATGAGCATCGCGGTTTGAAGGAAATCGTAGAAATTATTAACCACACTGAGATGAGTGAGCAGGCTAAGGCTATTGCGCTGAGGATTTTCGATATTCTGGCTGAGGCTGAGGCTAAGGCTCACGCTGTGCCCAAGGATGAAGTGCATTTCCATGAGGTGGGCGCGCTGGACTCTATCGTAGATATTATTGCCATTGCCGTTTGCTATGATAGCCTTCATGTGGATGGCTTAGTGACTTTAGAGCTGTGCGAGGGCAGGGGTATTATTCGCTGCCAGCATGGCATTTTGCCTATTCCTGTGCCTGCAACAGCAAACATTATGCAAAAATATGGCATTCCCATGAAATTATTGCCAGTTGAGGGCGAATTTGTAACTCCCACCGGCGCTGCTGCTGTGGCTGCTTTGCGTGTGGATAAAATGCCAAACCAGTATCAAATTGAGGCTCTGGGCTTGGGCGCAGGCAAGCGCATCTATGCTATCCCTAGCATTCTGCGCGCTTCTATTATAAGCTATGTAGCTTCTGAAGCTTGCCCTGCTACGGAAACGATTGTTAAGCTGGAGACTAATCTTGATGATATTACAGGGGAAACTCTTGGTTATACCATGGAGCTGCTTTTAGAGGCAGGCGCCTTGGATGTTTGTTATGTGCCCATTTTCATGAAGAAAAATCGTCCTGCCTACCAGCTGCAAGTGCTGTGCAAGACTGAGCAGGTAGCAGCTATGGAAACTATTATTTATAACGAAACCACTGCCTTGGGCATTCGTCGCCAGATTATAGAACGCAGTTATCTCGCGCGCCACGAGGAAGAGGTCAACACTATGTATGGCCCTATCAAGGTAAAGGTGTGCGAGGCTCCTGCCGGCGAGCGTTATGCAGTGGAATATGCAAGCGCCGCTGCTGCAGCTAGAGCCAATAAGGTCCCCCTGCAGGAGGTTTATCGTGAGGTGGACGCTAATTTCACCTGATGGAGAATGAAATGGATAATATTTTTGACTATGTAGCAGATTTTTATGCTCAGGATGAAAAATGGAATACTGTACTGCAGCAGAGCTATGTAGAAAACTTTTTGCGCACCAAGCTTTGGCAGGGTGCTAGCGAGGAGGAGCTGTTAAAGGATTGGGACCATATCATGGTGCTGTGCATCTTCCTAGGTAATTCCGATAATTATCTGGGTGATATGACCAAGGAGGATTTTATCGACTGCGTGGGCTGGTGTGCTCGTAATGTGTCGGATTTTATGATTTCGGTGGAGAACGTTTCCTCTTTTTTGGATAGTATTTCCCAGCTTTATGCTCACTTAAAAAAGAAAAGAATTATCTCCAGCTGTACTGCGCCCAAGGAGGCCAAGGCTAAGCTCATCGTCAATGGGCAGGTGCAGATGCTGCAGGAGGATGGTCATTTCTATCCTCGCTTTGAGCGCTACAATGTTTATTCCACTCCCGATTTGCCCGCCAAGGTATTTTTGAATATTGGCGAGCGCTTGGATAATCTTTTGCTTGCTCTGCGTAAGTTCTTTGAGGATAAAAAGTATAAAAAGGATATTGAAAGAGCTACCTTTCTCTACGCCGGTATCTTGATGACTGGTGTAGTCCAGGAAAAGCCCGGTAGCGAGGAATATGCCCAGTGCTTTTGGGATTATTTCCTCTTTGATTACCGCATGATTGCCAACGATAAATGTCCCTTACAGCATTTTTATGATAGTATTGCAGAGATCGGCTTTAGTAAAAACGGCCAGGTGAGTAGGGATGTGCTGCTGGAGCTTTTGCAGGCCCAGCTGGTCTTTTTCACTGTGCAAAATAGGACCGAGGATGGCATTTATAGCTGCATGAACCTGTTCACCGGGGAGGATTATATGCTGATGCTGCCCTTTGACCAGGATGTGGACACGGAAAACATGATTTTCATGGGTCATGTTTTCTATAATAAAACCATGGTCATGAATTGCTTAAGAGGTATGCAAATTCCGAAAACTTCCTTGAAACGCTTTATGAAGGTGATGAAGCAGGCCAAGGATTGGATGGGCATCAGAGAGGGCGCTGATTTTAGCTGGGATGCTTTTGTACAGCGTTATCCCATGTTTGTGCGCCACATGTCCCTTATTTACTCTGCCTATGTGAAGATGGATGGCTTTAATGTGGAAACCTGTCATAAAAACTACCATCCGGCTCCCATGCTGCAGGATTCTGTCAGCGATGAGATTTGGTATGCCATGCGTCCTTACGCCTTCAGCGCTTTTGACATTAAGCTGGCTCAGCAGCTGTGGAGCGATTATGTAGCTGCTACTGAGAAGAATGTGGCCGCTATTCGCAGACCGGAAATCTGGGCAGCGGGGGTTATCAATTGCTTTGTAAAGGCCAATGGCGTGTATAATTATAACGCCGAGCATATTTCCTTAATGTGTAACGGCGTACCCATAAGCACTATTAAAAGAACTACCGACGAGATTAAAAACCAAATTTTACTGGAGCCACATGACCCTCGTTATCTCAATGAGGAAGGCTTATTGTTGATGCTACTGATGTAGCAGAAGGAGATTGCTTATGAAATGTGGATTTTGTGGCCG
>JBJDXC010000039.1:0-20866 GCA_051866475.1 Phascolarctobacterium sp. | reverse complement strand
GGGTAGAACCCGACAGGGATTTTTTACTATGCATTACATAAACATCTGTTTCCTACCGCGTTTCGCGGTAGGAGTCTAAATCGAACCGATTGTACATTGATGGGAGACGGATTACATTACTTACTTTGCCTCGCCATGGCCGCCCATCTTATTCTGGCGCTTATTATAGTACAACGTCTCGTCCACCTTAGCAAAGAGCGTATCCCAATCCTTACCGTCATCGGGGTAGAAGACAGAGCCAAAGCTTACACCGAAACCACAAGTCTTCACAAAAAGCGGGAACTGCTTAGCCAGCTGCTCCTTAATCTTTCCGGCTAGCTCACAGGTTGTTTCTCTATCTACATTGGGCAGGAATACTACAAACTCGTCGCCGCCATAGCGGGAAATAAAGCTGGTATCAGGTAAAGTGGTTACTAGCATATCGGCAAAATCGGCCAAGGTGTGGTCGCCGGTCTGGTGACCGAAGCGGTCATTAACGAGCTTAAAATTATCCAAGTCCATAATAAGCAGCGCGCCCTTGGTGGATTCCGTCACAAAGAGGGGCTCCAGCTGCTCCTGGATACCACGGCGGTTAGCAAGGCCGGTGAGCGCATCCGTTTGAGAAACTATAGTAGCTTCACTAATCTTTTCACGCTGTTGGGTAATATTGGCCAATACGCATAGCACCTCGCGGCCCTCGGGCTTGGTCGTAATTTCCAAAAAGGCCAGATGCCAAATATACTTCTTGCCATAGCCGCGAATGAGCATTTCCATCTGGTGGGAGCCATCGGGCAGAGCCCAAATGCGTTCAATAAACTCTGGCTTCGTGAAGAAGCGGAAGCGATGCTGACAGGTCTCGTGGGGGCAGCCAACTAAATTAGCAAAGCTGCGGTTGTCGCTGATAACAATGCCGCCGTCCTCCATGCGGAAGCGGATAATGGGAGTGGGGATGGTGCGGTACAGGGCCTGCACCTCTTCATAAGCCTTTTGCAGCTCCTCACGCTTCTTTTGGTTGCTGCGATAAAGTGCATAGCTCAAAGCACCGATAATTACCAAGAGTACAAAGGCAAAGCCGGTGGTTTGGTAAATTTTTACGCGGGATTTGGCAGCAACTACCTTGTAGGGAACCGCCAAGGATAGATACCATCTAGCATGGTCGATGGTGCTGAAATTGTTCATCTCCATGGGAGTCAGGGAAACTAAAAACTCTTCATTAGCAAATTTATAGCTAGCAAAGCCCTGCCGATTATTGTGGAGCAGACTAAAATAGCGGTCATGCTCTTCCGGGGCAATGGATGTATCCTTGCCATCAAAGAATTGCTCCACGGTAGAGAAGGTTTGCATGGTATCGGGAGAAGCAACTATATCGCCAGTGCTGGTAACCAGCTTGGTATGAGCGCTATTATCAAAGAGCTTCTCTGTGAGCATCGCCCGCAGCTGATTGGGCATATACACGCCGTAGAGCACGGCAATAGTGTTACCCTTGCGGCGCATGGGGGTAGCAATGCGCACTAGATGCTGCTTGCTGTTGTCCAGACCCATACCGTTGTGAAGCACTGCCTTGCCCTGCAGAGCCAGCTTAAAGAACTCTTGCTGCTTCATATTGGGCAGCTCGGCGCCGATAGCAGAGAGGGGCTTACCTTCTAAATCGATGACCACGATATCACCGAAGCCATAAATACCGCGCTTGCGGTCTAGATATTCGCGTAGCTTTTCTGTATTGAGCTCCATGGTGCTGTTGCCCACAGTTTCGGCAATACTGTGTAAACACACGGAATCAGCATGGAGCTTTTGGGAGATAGTGCTAAGGCTTTGATTGCTCAGCTCCCGCATCTGCAGCTCCGTATCCTTGCGGGTATCATTAGTAATGATGTGGACGAAGCCCACAGAAACAGCCGCTAAAACGATAATCGTTATTAGCGAATAAATAATATTGCGATGGTTAAAAAATTTCATAAAATGAACCTCATGTTAAACAATTAGTGCATAATGTATTTTGTATACCTGCTCCCGAAAAAACAGGCAGGGCAAAATCCATAACAGACTTTGCCCAGTACTAAACACTTACGTGTGCAGCTGGCTGTCATTCCGTTATGGTGAAGACCCTGTAGCTTTGTGTCGCCGACTTTCGCCGGTTTTACTAAATATGAAATTATTCCATTGTAATTACTTGTTAAACTAGTTATGAATTATAGTCCAAGTGAAGCTACATATATTCATAACTATACGGTAAATAATATTCTACCATCTTTTGTCAAATTTGTAAAATAATTTTTTTGTGGTCCTGGCAACTACAAGAAAATATCCTTTTCTGTTCTTTTTGAAACAAAAGTAATTGACGACTTTAAGAAAAATGATATACTATAGAGAAGGCAAAGCTTACGAGCTTGGATTTCCTTTTGGTGTGTGTAATTTCTGGAGTAAAAATAGAATGCTAAGTGCTTATGGTTTTCCCTTTTTGCTTGCCGCTTTGGTGAGCTATATCCTGACCCCGTACATTAAAAAATTAGCCTTCCTCATCGGTGCTGTTGATAGGCCCGATAACCGCAAGGTGCATAAGAAGATTATGCCCCGCTTGGGAGGCCTGGCTATCTATATTGCCTTCATGGTTGCCGCAGTGGCAAGTCTGGAGATGACTAAGGACATCGTGGGTATCCTGGTGGGTGCTACGGTCATTGTCATCGTTGGTGTGCTGGATGACAAATACCAGCTGCCGGCCAAGGTTAAGCTGCTGGGGCA
Organism: Phascolarctobacterium sp.; assembly: GCA_051866475.1. GTDB lineage: Bacteria > Bacillota > Negativicutes > Acidaminococcales > Acidaminococcaceae > Phascolarctobacterium_A. The sequence continues at coordinate 18,148 of JBJDXC010000039.1, read as the reverse complement.
GATTTTTGCTGCCTGCGTATTGGTGCTATTCGATATTCGCATCGAATGGGTCAATAATCCCTTTGGCGGCTATTTTTATTTAGAGTATCTGTCCATCCCCCTCACCATTTTTTGGGTTATCAGCTTCACCAATGTGGTGAATTTGATTGACGGCTTAGATGGTCTGGCGGCGGGTGTATCCGCCATCGCCTCTCTGACGGTGATTTTGGTGGCGGTGCAGATGGGCTACTACCATATTGCGGTGATGACGGCGGCCTTGGCCGGCGGTATCATCGGCTTCATTCGCTACAATTTTAATCCGGCCACCATCTTTATGGGGGACACGGGCAGCATGTTCATCGGCTATATGCTGGCAGCTATTTCCGTCTATGGCGCTGTGAAGACTGCTGCCACGGTGGCCCTGATTGTGCCGGCTATTGCGCTGGGCCTGCCCATTATGGATACGGCCTTTGCCATTATGCGTCGCTACAGCAATGGTCGCCCCATCTTCCAGCCGGACAAGGGGCATTTGCACCATCGCCTGCTGGCTATGGGCATGAACCAAAAGCAGGCAGTGCTCCTGATGTACGGCATAACTGCTGTACTGGGCATTGCGGCAGTGCTGTGGGCCGAGTTTGACGGTTTTTATGCAGCACTCATTATTGCAGTGATTATCACGGCCGTGGCCGTGGGTGCGAAAAAAATCGGTATTCTGAACGATCGATAAGAGGGAGGAAAAACCGTGGGAGATAATAAGAAGCTTAAACTGATGACAGTTTTCGGTACTCGGCCTGAGGCCATCAAGATGTGTCCTTTAGTGTTAGAAATGCGCAAGTATCCTGATTTTATCCAGCCCATTGTGGCTGTGACTGCCCAGCATCGGGAGATGCTGGACCAGGTGCTGGATTTATTTGGGATTGTGCCTGACTATGATTTGAATATTATGACCAGCGGGCAGACGCTGTATGATGTGACTACTCGCGCCCTGATGGGCCTCAAGCCCGTTATGGAGGAGGCTAAGCCCGATATGGTGCTGGTTCATGGTGATACCACCACCACCTTCGCGGGGGCGCTGGCAGCCTTTTATGCTCAAATCCCCGTGGGTCACGTAGAAGCAGGGCTCAGAACCGGCAACAAGTACTCGCCCTACCCTGAGGAAATGAACCGCAAGCTGACCGGATCCATTGCGGATATGCATTTTGCGCCTACGGGCACCAGCAAGGCCAATCTGTTGAAGGAAAATGTGAACCCTGAGCATATTCTCGTGACCGGTAACACGGTTATCGACGCCCTGCAGACCACTGTGCATAGCGATTATCATTTTGCAGATGAAGACTTTAACAAGGTCTTTGCTACAGGTCACAAGCTGATCTTGATGACTACCCATAGAAGAGAGAATTTAGGCGAGCCCATGCGCCACGTGTACCGCGCTTTAAAGAGCGTGCTGGAGACACATGAGGATGTAGAGGCTATTTTCCCTGTGCACAAGAACCCCAAGGTACGGGAGATTGTGAATCAGGAGCTGGGACATCTGAGCCGCGTGCACTTAATCGAGCCCATGGATTATGAGCCCTTTGCCAATTTAATGGCTAAGGTGGACATCGTGCTCACCGATAGCGGTGGCATTCAAGAGGAGGCTCCTGCCCTAGGCAAGCCGGTGCTGGTGCTGCGGGATACTACGGAGCGTCCCGAGGCGGTGGAGGCCGGTACTGTGAAGCTCGTCGGCACCGCTTATGAGGATGTACTCAGGGAGACCAATCGTCTCCTAGACGATGCCGAGCACTATCGCTCCATGGCGGAGGCTGCTAATCCCTACGGCGACGGCAAGGCCTGCGAGAGAATTATTAAGGCGATTTTACACAAAAACGGCTACTCGGTGGAAATTTTCTCCGAATTTCAGCATAATTGAGTGGACAATTTTTGTGAAATAAATTAAAATTATATTGTACCATTCTGTGAACTCGCAGGTGGTCTATTAAGCTTGGAAAAATTAAGGAGTAAAAGAGGGACTGTGGAGAACCGGAATCAGCGTAAAGAGGAAAGGGAGCGCAAGCAGCGCCTCAAAATGTTTAACGCTTTGGCTACGGTTTCTTCCCTGGCGGCCATGATAGTTTTTGACTTCCTTTTGGCCTATTTTGGCGGTGACTGGCTTGATGCTTATTTCGAGACGGGGGATCACACCTTTCGTCTTGCGGGCATTAGCCTGGCCATTGTGACCATCTTTTTAACCTTTTTCAAGCTGGTATATTCAGTAATGCAGGACGAGGACGATTAAACCCCTATGATGACCTTTGATTTTGCGCCCGTAGTAAGGGGCGGTTATAAACGCTTTCTGATGCTGCCGGCCTGCATAGGTCTTGTGATGGTGATAGCTCTCCATGTGCTGGGCTATCCGGGGGCGGCGCTCTCCTTGTTCCGTGGCTTTGTGCTAGGGCTTTTGGACACAGTGATTTTGGTCCATGGCATTAAAAAGGCCTTACCCTATGAGAAGGACCCTCAGCGGGGACTCTTAATCATGAAGCGCCATCGTTGGTACAGGATTATGGCTGTGTCCAGCATCATCGTTTTGTTGTTAAGGCAGGGAGCCAATGTGGCAGGTGTCTGCATCGGCCTTCTGCTGATACATATATTTTTACTTTTTAATTTAACAATTATCGCGTACCAGCTCAATAACGAGGGTAACGTGAAGAAAGGAGAGAGAAATAATGGGAAATGAAGCAGCAGCTGCAGCACAAGAACATTCCGGTGAGATTATCCATTACCTTGCTCAAGAAGTAGCACCTGGTATTGTTATTCATATGCAAACTATGTATATGACCTGGATTACAATGGCAGTAGTGTTTGTTCTCTTCTTGCTGGCCGCCAAAAATCCGAAAATGGTTCCTAGCGGAGTCCAAAATGTTATGGAGTTCTTTATTGACTTCTTAAACGATCTTATGGAAGGCCAACTGGGTATTAAAGGACGCAAGTACATGGCTCCTTTTATTATCACCCTTTTCATGTTCATCTTTATTAGTAACGAGATTGGTATGTTGCCGCAGGTTGGTGTACACTGGACTTCTCCTACCAACGACGTTAACACCTGCTTTGCACTGTCCTTGACTGTTGCAATCGGCGTACACATCATTGGTATCTGCCAAAAGGGCTTGAGTCACTACAAGCACTATATTAGTCCTTCCCCCGCATTCTTGCCGTTACATTTGTTAGACGAAGTTGTTAAACCGATGACTATGGCTCTTCGTCTATTCGGTAACATTCTGGCAGGCGAAATCCTGTTGATTGTACTGTATCAACTGGCTCCGTGGGTTGTACCTGAATTCTGGGTAATGTTCAGCTTGGTTATTGGTTTCTTGCAAGCCTTTATCTTCACCATGCTGGCTCTGACCAGCTTCGCGCTGGCTTTTGCGCATCACTAATTAAAAAGTCGTGCAAACAATTAAAAATCAAAATGTCTTATGATTGATAGGAGGAAATTTCAATGACTGAAAACGCAATTATTATTGCAGCATCTATGTTCGCTGTTGCATTCATCTGCCTGGCTGCAGCTCTGGGCGCTGCTCTTGGTAACGGTAACTTAACTGGTAAAGCAATCGAGTCCATGGCTCGTCAACCTGAAGAAGCTGGCAAGCTGTTCACCAACATGCTGGTATCCGTAGGTCTGGTAGAGTCCATGCCTATTCTGTGCTACGTTATCGCAGTAGTACTGGTATTCGCTAACCCCTTCGTAAAATAATCTAAAATCCGTAAATTAAGAAAACAAATAGGAGAGTGAGATAATTGGTTAATATTAACGCAACACTTATCGCGCAAATCCTGAACTTTTTGGTTCTTGTTTTCGTTCTTGCTAAATTCGTTTACAAACCTGTACTGGGTATCATGGAAGAGCGCAAGAATAAAATTGCTAGCGATTTAGAGACTGCTGAAAAGGCTAAGAACGACGCTGAAGCAGTTAAAGCTGAATATGCTGCAAAATTAGCGGATGCAAGACAGGAAGCACAGGCTATCATTGAAAACGCCCGCAAAACCGCTCAAGCAGCTCATGATAAGATTATGGCTGACACCAAGGTTGAGCAGGAGCAATATGTAGCAGCTCAAAAAGAGATTATCGCTACTGAAAAGAAGAAAGCTATGGACGAAGTTCGTGCACAGGTTATCAGCCTGTCCATGATCGCTGCTGGCAAAATTGTTGAGCAAAAGCTGAATTCTGAAGAAGACAAAAAAATGGCTAGCAAGATTGTTGATTCCATCATGAAATAATGCATGAGTGGTCGATGCAATAATTTTGCTCGTTTCCCTATTAGGCCGGACGCGGTCTGCTGTAAGTGCGAAGCAGCAAGACTAAGAGCCGGTATTCGGAGGTGATTGGTACAATATGAAGAGTGAAGAAAATATTGCTTTACTAAAGCAAGAATTGTCCGACTTCAAAATTGATCTGGGCTCCATTAAAGAGCTTTTAGATGTAAACGTTACTACAGCTAAGAAATTGACTGTTGACGAGTATCAATCCATTTCTGCAATTCTGACTGAGAAATTGGGCCGCGAAATCTTCTTGAACAAGAAGGTTGACCCCTCCATTCTCGGCGGCATCATCGTACAAGTTGGCGATAAGGTATTCGACGCTTCTGCTGCTCGTAAGCTGAAGAAGATGGAAGTTGCTCTCGCAGGCATCGACATCCACGAATACACCAAGCCCGAAGCTATGGGTGATGCTCTCAGCGCTAAGCTGGAGAATTACAAAGTGGACGCTGATCTCGAAGAGGTTGGTATCGTTGAAAAGATCGGTGACGGCATCGCAACCGTTATCGGTATGAAAAACGCAATGGCTGGCGAATTGGTAGAACTGCCCCACAACGTATCCGGCATGGTTCTGAACCTGAACCCGGACTCCGTTGGTATCGTATTGATGGGCGGCGAAACCAAAATCAAGGAAGGCGACGTTGTTCGCCGTACCGGCCGCATCATGGAAGTTCCCGTAGGCGAAGGCCTGCTGGGTCGTGTAGTTAGCGCTATCGGCGCTCCTATCGACGGCAAGGGCGATATCGTCGCTGCTGAACACCGTCCTGTTGAATCTCCTGCACATGGTATCGCAGATCGTAAATCCGTTGATACCCCGCTGCAGACTGGTATTAAATGTATCGACGCACTGGTTCCCATCGGACGCGGCCAACGTGAGCTGATCATCGGCGACCGTGGCACCGGCAAGACCGCAGTTGCAGTTGATACCATCATCAACCAAAAGGGCCTGGGAGTTATCTGCATTTATGTAGCTATCGGCCAAAAGGCTTCCAACGTTGCCCGCATTGTTCGTACTCTGGAACAACACGGCGCAATGGAATACACCATCATCGTTGCCGCTACTGCAGCTGACTCCGCTCCGTTGCAATATCTGGCTCCCTATGCTGGCGTAACCATGGCAGAATACTTCATGGATCAAGGCAAAGACGTTCTGTGCGTATACGACGACCTGTCCAAGCACGCTGTTGCTTACCGCGCAATGTCCCTGCTGCTCCGCCGTCCTCCCGGACGTGAAGCTTATCCCGGCGACGTATTCTATTTGCACTCCCGTCTGTTGGAGCGCGCTGCTAAGCTGAATGACGAGCTGAAGGGCGGCTCCATCACCGCGCTGCCCGTTATCGAAACTCTGGCAGGCGACGTAGGCGGCTTTATTCCGACCAACGTAATTTCCATTACCGACGGTCAGATCTTCCTGGAATCCGAGCTGTTCTACTCCGGTATCCGTCCGGCTATCAACTCCGGTCTGTCCGTATCCCGTGTAGGTGGTGCTGCTCAGATTAAAGCTATGAAACAGGTTGCAGGTACCCTGCGTCTGGATTTGGCTCAGTTCCGCGAACTGGCAGCATTTGCTCAGTTTGCTTCTGACCTTGATAAGGCTACCAAAGCTCAGCTGGACCGTGGTCAACGCTTGACCGAGGTTCTGAAGCAAGGTCAATACAGCCCGCTGTCTGTTGAAAAACAGGTTATGGCAATTTACCTTGGCACCAAGGGTTATCTGGATGACGTAGCAGTTAAAGAAGTAACTCGCTGCGAAAAAGAATTCCTGGACTTCATGGAAGCTAACCATCCTGAAGTTGGCGCAGATATCCTGAAAACCAAGAAAATCACTGATGAGAATGAAGAAGCTTTGAAGAAAGCAATCGCCGAGTTCAAGGAAACCTTTGTTAGTGAAGGCAGGTGATTAACTAATGGCTACTGCACGCGAGATTCATCGCCACATGAAGAGCGTAGGTAACATTGGTAAGATCACCAAGGCTATGAAGATGGTTGCTGCTGCCCGCCTGAGAAGAGCTCAGGAGCGCGCTGCTGCTAGCCGTCCTTATGCCATCAAGATCAAAGAAGTGTTGTCCAACGTTGTGAGCGACCCGAGCATTCTTGCAAACTTAAGTGCCAAGGAACACCCGCTGCTTCAACATCGTGAAGTTAAAAAAGTTGGTTATCTGGTGCTCGCCTCTGATAAAGGTCTGGCCGGCGCTTATAGCTCCAACGCTTTGAAGATGGCTGTTGCTGAAATCGCTGCCTGTGAGGACGAGGTTGTCGTTATCACCTGCGGCCGTAAGGCAAGAGATTTCTTCCAGCGTCGTGGCTACAATGTGCTGGAGTCCCATTTTGGCTTCTCCGACAGACCTTCTTATGATAACGCACAGGACATTGCCCAGGATGCAGCAAAACGCTTTGCTGACGAGGGCTTTGACGAGCTGCGCATCGTATATACCATTTTCAAATCCGCTTTGTCCCAGACTCCTACCTGCGAGAAGATTTTGCCGGTAGAGCCGCCTGCTAAAGAAGCTGGCAAGGCCGAAGCAAGCTTTATGTTTGAGCCCGGTGAAAACGAGACTTTGAGCGTACTTGCACCCAAGTACCTGGAGACCGTTGTTTACGCTGCACTGGTGCAATCTGCTGCCAGTGAGCTGGGTTCTCGTATGACTGCTATGTCTTCTGCTACTGATAACGCTGCTAAGCTGGTACAAAACCTGGAGCTGTCCTATAACAAGGCACGTCAGGCATCCATTACCCGCGAGCTCAACGAAATTGTTGGCGGCGTAGAAGCATTGAAGCAAGCACAACAATAATCTGAATTAATTCGTAGGGAGGCTAAAACCTTGAATACAGGTAGAATCGTACAAGTTGTTGGCCCTGTTATCGACATTGAGTTCCCTCCGAAGAGCATGCCCGCTATCCTGAACGCAATCCACATCGATGGTACCACTGATGACGGCAAGGTAAATATCCACCTGACCGCTGAAGTTATGCAACACATCGGCTACAATGTAGTTCGTGCCGTTGCTATGAGCTCCACCGATGGTCTGGTTCGCGGCATGGAAGCAGTAGATACCGGCGCTCCTATCAGCGTACCCGTAGGCCCCGGCGTACTGGGTCGTATCTTCAACGTGCTCGGCGAGACCGTTGACCATGACGATACTCCGGTTGAAGCAGCAGATCACTGGCCCATCCACAGACCTGCTCCGACCTTCGATCAACAGGCAACTTCTACTAAAATTTTGGAAACCGGCATTAAAGTCGTAGACTTGATCGCTCCGTATGCAATGGGCGGTAAAATCGGTCTGTTCGGCGGCGCCGGCGTAGGCAAAACCGTTATTATTATGGAGCTTATCCATAACATCGCAACTGCACACGGTGGCTATTCCGTATTCGCAGGCGTTGGCGAACGTACTCGTGAAGGCAACGACCTGTGGGGCGAAATGAAGGAATCTGGCGTTATCAGCAAGACCGCTCTTGTATATGGCCAGATGAACGAGCCTCCTGGAGCACGTATGCGCGTTGGTCTGACTGGCCTGACCATGGCTGAATATTTCCGTGATGTTGGCGGCCAAGACGTATTGCTCTTTATCGATAACATTTTCCGTTTCATTCAGGCTGGTTCCGAAGTATCCGCATTGCTGGGCCGTATGCCTTCCGCAGTAGGTTATCAACCCACTCTGGCAAACGACATCGGCGCTCTGCAAGAGCGTATTACCTCCACCAAGACCGGTTCCATCACCTCCGTACAGGCTGTATATGTACCTGCGGACGACTTGACTGACCCGGCTCCGGCAGGCACCTTCGCTCACTTGGATGCAACCACCGTATTGTCCCGTTCTATCGCAGAGCTTGGTATTTATCCGGCAGTTGACCCGCTCGACTCCACCAGCCGTATCCTGGATCCGCTGGTAATCGGCGAAGAGCATTACAAAGTTGCTCGTGGCGTACAAGCTATTCTGCAACGTTATAAAGAATTGCAAGATATCATCGCAATTCTGGGTATGGAAGAATTGAGCGAGGAGGACAAGGTAACCGTTGCCCGTGCTCGTAAGATTCAGAAGTTCCTCAGCCAGGCATTCTTCGTTGCTGAACAATTCACCGGTACCCCCGGCCAATATGTTCCGCTGAAGGAAACCATCCGCGGCTTCAAAGAAATCCTGGAAGGCAAGCATGACGACCTGCCCGAAGGCGCTTTCTACATGGTTGGTACCATTGATGACGCAATTGCCAAGGCTGCAACTATGAAGGAATAATAATGGCTACACCGTTTACTTTTGAAATTGTCACGCCGGATAAAATGCTTTTTTCCGCTGATAACGTAACCTATGTAGGCTTCCGCTCCCTGGTGGGCGGCCTGGGTATTAAGGCAAACCACTTGCCCATTATTGCAACCCTTGATGTTGCACCCATGAAATTAGAGTTTACTGATGGCAGCAAAAAGTCCTTCGCAGTATGCGGCGGCTTCCTGGAAATGAAGGGTGGCAAATGCACCGTATTGGCAACCATTGCTGATGCAGATACTGACATTGACACCGCTCGTGCCAACGCTGCTAAGGAGCGCGCTGAGCGCCGTTTAGCTAGCAAGGATGCCGAGGTGGACACTGCTCGCGCACATCGTGCCCTGAAGAGAGCTCTGACTCGTCTGAAGGTTGCGGGCTTGGCTTAAAAAGCATTCAAGACAATGCCAAAATAACAATTCCCCCGTCCGTGAGGACGGGGGTTTTTGTTTCTTTTGCAACAAATAATCAAACTGTGGTCCTTGCCTCTTGCATAAAACGTCCGCTTATAGTATTCTATAAGAGTAGAAAAAGGAGGGCTGTGAGATGGCAGATATGTTAGAAAGCTTGGCTGGCAATAAGATGCTCATGCTGAAGCAGGAAATTGCCGCTTTGCGTCAGCGTCTGGCTGAGGTGCAGGACGAGGAGGCAAAAAAGGCTATTCGTCGTGAGCTGATGGATAAGGAAACCTATTACAATATTCTTGCAGACCGCCAGCGCATGAATCATTAAGCCGGAAAAATACCGGCTTTTTCTTTGTAGTCACTATTGAAAAGCTAGGGCTGCAAGTGATAAAATATTGCTACTATAAGTGTTGTGTGTAAGCTTTGTTGCACACATACAGGAGGATTATTTTGGAAAAGCTAGTTGTTAAGGGCGGTACACGTCTTGTGGGTACGGTCAAGACCAGTGGTGCGAAAAACGCTGTATTACCCATTATCGCGGCTTCTATCCTGGGAACAACCCCCAGCCTTTTGGATGAGGTGCCCATGCTGGAGGACGTGCATACCATAAGTGAAGTATTGAAATGCTTGGGCCTCGTGGTGACCAGCCCTGAGCCCAACGTTCTGCATATAGATAGTACGAATATTACTGCTTATGAGGCTCCCTATGAGCTGGTGCGCACTATGCGCGCATCCTTTTTGGTCATGGGTCCGCTGCTTGCCCGTGTGGGCAAGGCTCGCATCTCCATGCCCGGTGGCTGCGCTATCGGTGCCCGTCCCATCGATATTCACCTGAAGGCCTTTGAGGCTTTGGGCGTGAAGATTGAGCAGGGGCATGGCTATATCGATGCCAGCGCTCCCAATGGACTGAAGGGTACCAATATATATTTCGACTTCCCCAGCGTGGGCGCTACAGAAAATGTGCTCATGGCTGCTTCCTTGGCTGAGGGCATTACCATTGTGGAGAATGCTGCCGAGGAGCCGGAAATAGTGGATTTGGCCAACTATTTGAATAAAATGGGTGCCAAAATCCGCGGTGCAGGCACTGACACCATTCGCATCGAAGGTGTGAAGGAGCTGCATGGCGCTGATTATACCATTATTCCCGACCGCATTGAGGCAGGCACCTATATGATTGCCGCTGCCATGACCGGCGGTGATGTGATTGTGGAGAATGTGCTGCCGGAGCACCAAAAGCCCTTGATTGCAAAACTCCGTGAGGCAGGTGCTTTTGTGGAAGAGGATATTGATAAGGTGCGTGTGGTAGGTCATTTGCCCTTAAAGCCTGTAGCTATCAAGACCCTGCCCTATCCGGGCTTTCCCACGGATATGCAGGCCCAGATGATGGCCATGATGGTTATTGCCGATGGTCGCAGCAAGGTGACGGAGACTGTGTTTGAAAATCGCTTTATGCATGTGGTGGAGCTGAACCGTATGGGCGCCAATATTACTACCGAAGGCCGCAGTGCCGTGGTAGAGGGGCCTAGCCAGCTGACGGGCTGCGATGTGCGCGCCACCGATTTGCGCGCCGGTGCAGCCATGATTTTGGCAGGTCTGGTGGCCGAGGGTGTGACCCGCATTGGCGATATTTATCATATTGATAGGGGCTACGAAAATATTGTGGCTAAGCTAAAGAATTTGGGCGCTGATATTGAGCGCGTAACCATAGATTAAGTTTGTGTAAGGGAACAGGAGTAAGAAGATGTTTAAGAGTATGGATATAGGTATAGATCTTGGCACCGCCAATATCCTTGTTTTTGTCAAGGGTAAGGGCGTAGTGCTCAAAGAGCCCAGTGTTGTGGCTATTGATAAGGTGCGCAATAAGGTGCTGGCTGTGGGTGATGCTGCCCGTGAGATGCTGGGTCGCTCTCCCGGAACCATTGTGGCCATCCGTCCCTTGAAGGAGGGTGTGATTGCCAATTACACTGTAACCCAAAAGCTGCTGGCTTATGTTATCGAAAAGGTAGCAGGCAAGAGCTTATTCTTTAAGCCCCGCGTTATGACCTGCGTGCCCATCGGCATTACCTCTGTGGAGAAGCGTGCCGTTATGGAGGCTACTACCCAGGGTGGTGCTTCTAAAACCTATTTGATTGAAGAGCCTCTGGCTGCGGCCTTGGGCGCAGGCATTGATATTTCCGTGCCCCGTGGCAATATGGTTGTGGATATCGGCGGCGGTACTACTGATATTGCGGTGCTGAGCTTGGGTGGTATCGTAGTGGATGCATCCATCCGCATTGGTGGCGACCATTTTGACGAGGCCATTGTGCGTCATGTGAAGAAGGTTCATAATGTGCTCATTGGCGAGCGTACTGCAGAGGAAATCAAGATGGCTGTGGCCACTGTTTCTAAATATGGCCGTGATGAGACGATTACGGTGCGTGGGCGCGATATGGTGACGGGCCTGCCCACCACCTTTACTGTGAACAGCGCCGAGTGCCGCGATGCCTTGGAGGATTCCATTGCCTCCTTGATTGCTACTGTGCGCAGCGTTTTGGAAAAATGCCCGCCGGAGCTGGCTGCGGATATTGTGGATAATGGCATTTACATGACTGGCGGCGGTGCGCTCCTAGATGGCTTGGCTGAGGTTATGCAAAAGGAGACAGGTATTACTACCCGCATCGCGGAGGATCCGCTGGAGTGCGTAGCACTGGGCACCGGCAAGGCTTTGGAGAATTTGGACAAGCTGCATCCGGGGACGGTTTATACGGTTTCTAATTTGGATATATAGCTTTATGCCTCCCCTTTAAGGGGAGGGGGACCACCGAAGGTGGTGGAGGGGTTCGGATTATTGTCAACTCCTCAGTCAGCTCGTAAACTCGCTGACAGCTCCCCTTGAAAGGGGAGCCTTTCTTTTATTTTTACTAGGAAGTTCTCAATGAAATTTGTAAGAAGATTATTTTCTGTTTTGATATTGTTTATATTGTTGTGTTTCTCCTCGCTGGCTAGTGCTGCGCCGGTGAGCAATCTGCGTAGCAGCGTGAGCCCTGCAAGGGTACGCATTGTGCTAGATAGCTCTGCGCCTATTGCCCACAAGGTGCATAAGGATGGTCTGACCTTGGAGGTGGCGCTTCCTAATAGTACTGCTGCGAAGCAGCAGGCTAAGCTCAAGGACGCCAGCATTAAGTCAGTGCGACTTGTGCCTGAGGGTAAGGCAAGCTCCAAGCTCATCATCGAGCTCAACAAGGAGTGCCAATATAAGGTTTACCAGCTGCTCAATCCACACCGACTGGTGGTGGATTTATTTCGCATCAATATTGTAAAGCAGAGCAAGCAGTTGGCCAAGGGCGTGGTCTATACCTATCTCCAGGACGAGATGAACGGACGCCAAATTCAGGCTTATCTGGTCAGTGTGGAGCCGGGCGCGCGCTATGAGCTGCTGCCCTTCAGCGCCGCAGGCGCTTATAATGGGCGCGGACGCGTCTCTGACTATGCCAAGCAGCACAAGCTCATCGCCGCCATCAATGCCTCCTATTTTGACACCGATGGTTGGGTTGTGGGCTCCGTGAAAAAGGAGGGCAAGATGATGGCGGCGGATGAGCTGCCTCGCAGTGGCTACGTTTTGAAGAACGGCAATGCGGACATCGTGCAGGATATTGGCTATTATGGCACCTTAACTCTGCCCAGCGGGCAGAGTTTGGTGCTCAAGGGCATGAACCGTATGCGCATTGCCGATGATCTGGTGCTTTATAACAGCTTTTATGCGCCCTCAACCAAAACTAATCAATGGGGCCGCGAGGTGAAGATTGTCAATAACAGGGTGACCGCCGTGGCCACGGCGGGCAATATGGTGATTACGCCGGGCTCAGTGGTAGTGAGCGGCCACGGCGCCAGCGCAGCCGCGCTGGCGCAGCTGAAGGTGGGCGACAAAGTTAGCTTTGGCGAAACTCTAGGCAGTGGCGCCGCCGACGCCGCTGACACAGTTGTCAGCGGCGGGCCGCTCCTGGTGGAGCACGGGCGCCCCCATGTGCGCACCACGGAGGAGCGCATGCCAGCGGATATCGCCAAGGGTCGTGCGCCCCGCACCGCCTTGGGCATTAAGAAGGACGGCAGCCTGATGCTGGTGGTAGTGGATGGCCGCAGCAATAATTCTGCGGGGCTGACCCTGGCGGAGCTGGCAACCTACATGCTGCGCCTGGGCGCCCGGGAAGCCGTCAATTTTGACGGCGGCGGCAGCAGCGTGCTTGCCATCAACGGGCTTGTGGTGAATAAGCCCTCTGATGGCAAGGAGCGGCCTGTAAGCATCGGCCTAGGCCTCTTCCCTAGATAATGCTTTGCTCTAGACTATGCCGCCCTTAGCGGGCATAACGAGCTGCAGCAGCCCCAAAAGCCTAGATTGTTTGCAATTACCTTACAATTGATAGCTTGTCAAAGCTTTGCTTACGCAGTATAATAAAAATATATACTTTGAGTTCATTTACCAATAACCGGCGATCAGCTTCGCCGGTTTTCAACTATTAAGAGACTATGAGGATAATTATTTAATCGTTAGGAGTTATGATGCGACTTTTACTTTTGACCTTATGCTTGTGCCTGCAGCTAGCAGTGGCTGCGGTAGCCGCAGCGGCCAATGTATCTCTGATGCCCGTACGGGATTTAAAGCCTGGTATGCAGGGGATTGGCAAAACAGTTATTCAAGGTGACACTATCGAAGAATTTAATGTAGAGGTTTTAGGCGTGCAGGGCAGCGAGGCCACTGGCTACAGCATTTTTGTGCGCCTGTACGGCGATTTAATCGAAAAGACCGGCGGCGTGGCCCAGGGCATGAGTGGCAGTCCCGTGTATGTGGATGGTCGCCTTGTGGGCGCTGTTGCCTTTGGCAAGGTCTTCAACGACCCTCACTACTGCTTTTTAACTCCTATTGGCCGCATGCTGAGCCTTTTGGACGAGCCTAAGTCAGTGCCCGGCGACTGGCTGCCTAAGGGCACTGCCTTACAGGCAGGTGGCTTTACTGAGTACGGGCTAGAGTATCTGCAGGAAAAGCTGGCTCCCTTGGGCCTTACCGCCCTGGGCAATGCTGGCGCAGGCCAGGGCTCTAGCAAGGCCCTGGAGCCGGGCAGTGCTGTGGGCGCCTCTATTTTGCAGGGTGACTTGACCTTGGGAGCGCTGGGAACTGTGACCTGGACCGATGACGAGGGCAAGGTGCTGGCCTTTGGCCATCCCTTTATGCAGCGAGGCAATAGTAATTTTTATCTGACCAAGGCTTGGGTACTGGGCGTAGTACCCAATATGCAGAGCAGCTATAAGGTGGGCAATATGGGCGAGCCCATCGGTAGCTTCACCCAGGACCGCGCCAGCGGCATCGGTGGCGCTGTGGGAGCATTGCCCAAGACCATTCCTCTTTTCGTAACCGCCAACGATACCGGGCGCGGCCAGAGCACCAGCATGCGTGTGCAGGTAGTGGAGGATGAGAAGCTAGCCCCGGCTATCGTGGACGCTGCGGTGCTCAACGCCTTGAGCAAGGCGGTGGACCGCAATGGCGGTGGCACGGCTAGGGTGCATTTTACTATTTCCGGTGTGGATAGCAAGAAAAAGCCTCTGATTATTGATCGTGAGAATATGTTTTACGCTACGGATGCGCTCTTAAAAAATGTGAATGCCGAGCTCAGCGAGGCTATGACTATTCTCATGCAGAATAAATTTGAAGCGGTGCAGCTCTATGGTATAGATGTGAAGGCCCAGGTGAGCGACCAGGTGCAGGTGGCCGAAATTCAGCGAGTTAAGGCCGCCACCGACAAGGTACAGGCCGGTGAGAAGCTGGCTATTGAGGTCACTATGAAGCCCTATCGTGGCCAGGAGTTCACACGCACGGTGCAGTTTAAGGTGCCCAAGGATCATCCCGGTGGCAAGCTCAATCTGCAGGTGCGTGGTGGCAGCAGCATGGCCTGGATTATCGAGCTTTTGCGCAAGCAAAAGCAGGAGGGCGTGCCGGCTGCGAAAAAACAGGAGCAGCGCCATACCTTGGCCGATTATGTGAAGAGCGTGAATAATGCTGATAAAAATAACGAAATTATCGTGGATATTGCTACAGGGCAGCAGCAAATGAATGCTGAGGCTGCAGCGCAGGATGCAGGACTAGCAGGTATGCTGGCCGGTTCTCCCTTTAAGCAAAAATATCCCTTTGATTTTATTATTGACGGCGAGGGAGAGGTAAGCGTAGAGGTAACTCCAAAGTAATTTTTAGTGGCTTTAGAGCAAATTTTTGCTGTATTGCTTGCCCCTTGCCATATTTATGTCATATTTTTAGTTTATAATTATAGTATCAAATGAGTAAAGGACTAAAGTCATGCTGAAGGCGATTTGTGAAGCTTGTGGCAAAAAAATATTGGCCTTTTGCGCTGCCAGCGGTCGCATTACTAATTTGCTCCTGCAGACACTGCGGCGCCTTAAGGAAGCAAATTGGCACGAGGTAGTGCGGCAGATGGCTCTTTTAGGAGCGGACTCTCTGCCCATCGTACTGATGACCATCCTCTGCACGGGCATGGTATTTTCTGTGCAGACGGCCAAGGAATTTGTCCGCTTGGGCGCATCCTCCACTGTCGGCGGCATCGTAGCCATTGCCATGGCTCGCGAGCTGGTGCCTGTTTTAGTAGGCGTGGTAGTGGCAGGGCGCATTGGCGCAGCCATTGCAGCGGAGCTGGGCACTATGAAGGTCACCGAGCAAATCGATGCTCTGCGTGTGATGGCGGCTAATCCTGTGAGCTATCTGGTGGTGCCACGCTTTATTGCTATGGTACTGATGATGCCACTTTTAGTTGTTTTTGCCAACTTAATCGGCAATATTGGCGGCTGGCTGGTGGCTCATTATTATGCAGGTATCGGTACCTTTACCTATACCAATTCCATTAAAATGCTGGCGGAGTTTTATGATGTCTTCGGTGGCATGCTGAAAAGCTGTGTTTTCGGCGGTATTATTGCCATTATTGGCTGCTATAAAGGTCTTAATGCTCCTAATGGAGCCGAGGGCGTGGGCTTGGCCACTACGGCTTCCGTAGTGCTGTCCATAATTTTGATTTTCATTTTTAATTATTTCTTATCTATTGTGATTTATGTCTAGGGAGTTGGCGACATGGAAAACAGGAAGTCAATGATTAGAATTCGCCAACTAAAAATTGCCTTTGGAGACAAGCTTGTCTTAAATGATTTGGATGTAGATGTTTACGAGGGCGAGACCCTCGCCATTATTGGCCCCTCGGGCACGGGCAAAAGCACAGTCATAAAGGTGCTGACGGGTCTTTTGGCTCCCACAGCCGGTAGCGTCGTTATTGATGAACAGGAAACGGCGAGCTATAGCGAGGAGGAGTGGGACGGCCTGCGTAGCCGCATGGGTGTAGTTTTTCAGTATTCGGCCCTTTTCGATTTTTTGAGCGTGGGCGAGAATGTGGCCTTTGGCCTCCGGCGGCATTTTAAGCTGGCTGAGGAGGAAATCCAAAGCCGCGTGGCTACACTTCTTGATTTGGTGGGCATGCCGGGCACGCAAGCAATGTGGCCCAGCGAATTATCCGGTGGCATGAAAAAGCGTGTGGCTTTATCCAGAGCTCTAGCTATGGAGCCGCGGATTGTGCTCTACGATGAGCCCACTTCAGGACTGGACCCGGTCATGACTATGACCATTTCCCGCTTAATTCGCAAAACCCAGCAGCAGCTGGGGGTAACTTCGGTTTTGGTAACACACGATATGGACTCCGCTTATTATGCGGCGGACCGCATCGCTATGCTAGATAAAGGAAAAATCGTCCAGATTGGTACGCCGGACGAGATTAGGCAAAGCAAGAACCCTGTGGTTCATGCCTTTGTCAATGGACTGGAAAGGAAAGAGGAGGATGTAGATGGGCGCAAGTGAGGTTAAAGTCGGCGCATTTGCCCTAGGCGGCGCTGTGGTGCTGGCTGGCATCATCACCTTTATGGGAGCATTTTCCTTTGGCAAAAAGGGCTACGAGCTGCGCATCAACTATCCCCAGGTGAGTGGTCTGATGCCGGGTCACGTGGTACGCTATGCAGGTGTGCAGGTAGGCACGGTGAAAAAGCTCAATGTGGCTCCCGATAAGGTTGAGGTTGTAACTGAAATAGATGATAATATTAAAATTCCCCATGGTGCAGTGTTTACAATTGCCTCTGATGGTATCATGGGCGAAAAATATGTGCACATTGTGCCGCCTGCCAAGCCCGGTCAGGGCTTTATCACTGAGGGCAGCACCTTGAAGGGTGTTCCCGGCGGTGGCATGGACGAGTTTTTTGCCAATTCCGGTGATTTAGTAACACGTTTAGAAAATATTGCCGGGGCCTTTGAAAATGTCTTTGGGGACAAAGAGGTTCAGGAGTCCATGAAGAATGGCTTCAAGAATATGCAGGGTATTACGGAAAACATGAATACCTTCACCAAGGTCATGGCCGATGTGGCGGTGGCGAATCAACAGGACATTACCCAGATGATTCACCAAATCAACGAGCTTACCCAAAAGATGAATGCTACTGCAGGTTATATTGAAAGCACCATGAAAAACATGGATAATAACGGTGAAACAGGCAAAAATGCTGCGGCTATCGTTAAGAATATGGCTGATACCACCAAGCGTTTGGAAAATATCGTGCAAATGCTAGAAACTGTGGCCAAGGACCCTGTGACCCAGCAGTCCTTGAAGGATACACTGATTAATGTGAAGGAAGCTAGCGCAAAGGCTAATAAGATTATGGGAGCCTTTACGGAGGCGAAGATTTCGGCGGACGCTGGCTATAGCGCTAAGGGCAGCGACTGGCGTGGCAATTTGGGCGTGACCATCAGCCCTAGCGATAAGAATTATCTCTATATGGGCGGCTACGATATTGGCGAGGCTAATAAGTTTGACTTTATCATGGGTCACAAGCTGGGCAATGCTGCTGTGAGCATGGGCGCTATGCAGGGCGATTTTGGCGTGGGCCTAAGCTATGATTTTGGCAGGGATTTTAAGCTTTACTCCCAGCTCTACGACTTCGACGACGCCAAGGTGAGGGTCGGCGGAGAGCTAAGGCTCACTGATACCTTCTCGCTGTACGGTGAGACCATGGATGTGCGTGGCACGAAGCGTGATACCTATATGGGCGTACGAACATATTTCTAAGATTGCCGATAAAGCATCATATACTTCGTCAGGGCTCCTAGGAGTATTTCCGATACGCCGTCGTCGCCCTTCCTCG
>JBJDXC010000038.1:0-21039 GCA_051866475.1 Phascolarctobacterium sp. | reverse complement strand
GGTCGTACCGTTGGCGCTGGCGTTGTTTCCGAAGTTGAAGAAGTTTAATTCTTAAAAACTTACGGTAAATCCCGATTTTTAAGTTAGATCCCTGATATATATGAGGGGGGCTAGTCACCCCCTCATATTCTTATGTTTGTTGGTATGGCCCTGCGATGATGTGAAAGGTTGCTTGCCTGTTAGACAGGGAGATTTTCACGGAGTATGTCCGTTCATAGAAACTGGGCGATTTTAGGAGGTTATTTTTTTAATGGCTAAGTCTCAAAAGATTAGAATACGCCTGAAAGCGTATGACCACAAAGCACTGGACCAAAGTGCTACCAAGATTGTAGAAACTGCAAAACGTACCGGCGCTCAAGTATCCGGTCCGATTCCCCTGCCGACTGAAAAAAACATTTACACCATTCTGCGTTCTCCTCACGTTAACAAAGACTCTCGTGAACAATTCGAGATGCGCACCCACAAAAGACTGGTAGACATTCTGGAACCCACCGCTAAGACCGTTGATGCTCTGATGCGTCTTGATCTTCCCGCTGGCGTTGACATCGAAATTAAACTGTAAGGAGGAGGTGCAATAATGGCTAAAGGTATCTTAGGCAAAAAACTGGGCATGACCCAAATTTTTGAAGCTGACGGCAAGCTGATTCCTGTAACTGTTGTAGAAGCTGGTCCTTGCGTAGTACTTCAAAACAAAACCGAAGAAACAGACGGTTACAACGCTGTTCAACTTGGTTTTGGTGAAATCAAAGAAAAACATACCACCAAACCGATGAAAGGCCATTTTGACAAAGCTGGCGTAGCGCCGGTTAAGTTTGTCAGAGAATTGCGTCTGTCTGCTCCTTCTGAATATACAATCGGTCAAAAAATCACTGCTGAAATCTTCGCAGCTGGTGAACTGATCGATGCAAGCGGCGTATCCCGCGGCAAAGGCTTTGCAGGCACTATTAAGCGCCACAATTTCGCTCGTGGTCCTATGAAACACGGTTCCAAATCCCATCGTGAACCCGGCTCCATGGGTCCCATGCATTCTGGTCCTGGCGGCCGCGTAATCAAAGGCAAGAAACTGCCTGGCCGTATGGGTAATCAAAATGTAACCGTTCAACGTCTGACCGTTGCTCGTGTAGACGCAGAACGTAATCTTATTCTGGTTAAAGGCGCCATCCCCGGTGCAACTGGTTCTTACGTAGTTCTGAAAGAAACCGTAAAACCGAAGAAATAAGATAAGCGAAAGAAAGGAGGATGCTTCTAATGCCGAAGTTATCAGTATATAATCTGGCCGGTCAAGTTGCCGGTGAAATAGAATTAAATGATTCCGTATTTGGCGCTGAGTTCAACGAAGCTGTAGTACACCAAGCAGTAGTAATGCAGCTGGCTAACCAACGTCAAGGTACTTCCGCAACCAAGACCCGTGGTATGGTTCGTGGCGGTGGCCGTAAGCCTTGGAAACAAAAAGGCACCGGTCATGCACGTTGCGGTTCTATCCGTTCCTCTATCTGGGTAGGCGGCGGCTGCACTTTCGGCCCCCAACCCCGCAGCTATGCAAAGAAGATGCCCCGCAAGGCTCGTCGTCTGGCTCTGTGCTGCGCACTGTCTGCTAAAGTAGCAGCTGGTGAACTGGTAGTAGTTGAAGGCTTGGCTTTCGACGCTCCCAAAACTAAGAATGTAGCTTCCATGCTGAACGCTTTTGAAGCTGCTGACAAGAAGGCTCTGATCATCACCGATGGCAGCAACGTAAACGTTGAACTTTCCGCTCGCAACATGCCGAAAGTAACCACCATCACCAACATGGGCCTGAACTGCTTTGATATCCTGAACAGCAAGAAAGTATTCCTTGCTAAAGATGTTGTAGAAAAAATTGAGGAGGTGCTCGCATAATGGCTGCTAATCCTCGCGACGTACTGATTCGTCCCATCATCACTGAGAAAACCTCTCAAATGATGCAAGAAAACAAATACACCTTCCAGGTTCCCCTGGACGCTAACAAAGTTGAAATTCGTCAAGCTGTTGAAGCAGTATTTGGCGTAAAGGTTGTTAATGTAAACACTATCCGCGTAATGGGCAAAACCAAGCGCATGGGTAAATATGTTGGCAAACGTTCCGATTATAAGAAAGCAATCGTGAAGCTTGCTGAAGGCAATACGATTCCCCTTTTCGAAGGAATGTAATTAACGTATAATAGGAGGTCAAATTAAATGGCTATTAAAAGCTTTAATCCGTATTCTCCTTCCAGACGCTTTATTACTGTGTCTGCCTTCGAAGAGATTACGACTGACAAGCCTTACCGCCCGCTGGTCGAGAAGCTCGACAAACATGCTGGCCGTAACAACACTGGTAAGATGACTGTTCGCCATCAAGGCGGCGGCCACAAGAGACAATATCGTATCATTGACTTCAAACGCAACAAGGACGGCATCCCCGCTAAGGTTGCTACCATTGAATACGATCCTAACCGTAACGCTCGCATCGCTCTGATCAACTATGCAGACGGCGAAAAACGTTACATCATCGCTCCCCTGGATTTGAAGGTTGGCGATACCGTAGTAAGCGGTGCTGACGCAGATATCAAGACCGGTAACTGCCTGCCGCTGAAGAACATTCCCCTGGGCACCACCGTGCACAATGTGGAAATGAAGATTGGTAAGGGCGGCCAAATGGCTCGTAGCGCTGGCACCAGTGCTCAGCTGATGGCTAAGGAAGGCGACTACGCTCTGCTGCGTCTGCCCTCCGGCGAAATCCGTAAAGTACATATCAACTGCCGTGCTACCATTGGTATGGTTGGCAACATCGACGCTGAAAACATCTGCATCGGTAAAGCTGGTCGTTCTCGTTGGTTGGGCATCCGTCCTGCAAACCGCGGCGTTGTAATGAACCCGAACGACCATCCGCACGGCGGTGGTGAAGGTCACTCCCCCGTTGGTCGTAAGCGTCCTGTTACTCCTTGGGGTAAATGTGCATTCGGTACTCGTACTCGCAAAGAGAAGAAAGCTTCTACTAAGTTAATTTTGAAACGTAGAACCAAATAATATAGCAGGATAAAGAAAGGAGGCTAACCTAGTGTCCAGATCAGTTAAAAAAGGACCTTTTGTCCATGCAAGTCTTTTGAAAAAGATTGACGCGCTTAATGCCGCTAATGATAAAAAAGTTGTTAAGACCTGGTCTCGCAGCTCTACTATTATTCCGTCTTTCGTTGGTCACACCATTGCGGTTCATGACGGACGCAAACATGTTCCCGTGTTCATCACCGAGGATATGGTAGGCCACAAATTGGGAGAATTCGCTCCTACTCGTACTTACAAAGGTCACGCAGACAAGACCACCGGTTTAAAATAAGGGGAAGGGAGGAAATAGACAATGGAAGCAAAGGCAGTTGCTAAATATATTCGCATTGCTCCGCGCAAACTGCGCATCGTAATCAATCTGATCCGCGGCAAGTCCGTTGGTGAAGCATTCGCTATCCTCAAATTCACCCCGAAGGTTGGTTCTGAGGTAATCGAGAAAGTTCTGCGCAGCGCAGTAGCTAACGCAGAGCACAACTTTGACATGAACGTGGATAACCTGATCGTATCCTCCTGCTTCGTAGATGCAGGCCCGACCATGAAACGCATTCATCCCCGTTCTCGTGGACAGGCTTTCAAGATTTTGAAACGTTCTAGCCACGTAACCGTAGCTGTTAAAGAAAAATAATATCCCGTCAGAAGGAGGGAAAAGATAGTGGGTCAAAAAGTTAATCCGCATGGTCTCCGTGTTGGCGTTATCAAAGGCTGGGATTCCAAATGGTACGCTGATAAGGACTATGAGAAGTACTTGTTAGAAGATATTAAAATCCGTGAATTCATTAAAGAAAAATTGTTCCTGTCCGGTATCTCCAAGGTAGAAATCGAACGCGCAAGCAATAAAGCCCGCATTTCCATCCATACTGCAAAACCTGGTATGGTAATCGGTCGTCAAGGCAGCAACATTGAACTGCTGAAATCCGACCTGAAGAAAATGACTGAAAGCGCAATCGACATCAACATCGTAGAAGTTAAAACCCCGGATATGGACGCAACCTTGGTTGCAGAGAACATTGCAGCTCAACTGGAACGCCGCATCGCTTTCCGTCGTGCAATGAAACAATGCGTTGGCCGTACCATGCGTATGGGCGCTAAGGGTATCAAGATTACCTGCGGCGGTCGTCTGGGCGGTGCTGAAATCGCTCGTAGCGAATCCTATCGTGAAGGCAGCATTCCTCTGCACACTCTGCGTGCTGACATTGATTATGGCACTGCAGAAGCTCATACCACCTATGGCCGCATCGGCGTAAAGGTATGGATCTACAAGGGCGAAGTTCTTCCTGAAAGCAAAGAAGCAGTTAAGGCTGCTCCGGCAAAGGAGGCATAATCTGACATGTTATTACCGAAGAGAGTTAAACATCGTAAACAACATAGAGGTCGTATGACCGGCCGTGCTATGCGTGGCAACAAGATCTCCCATGGCGATTACGGCCTGGTAGCTCTGGAGCCCGCTTGGATCACCAACCGTCAAATCGAGGCTGCTCGTATTGCAATGACCCGTTACATCAAACGTGGTGGTCAAGTATGGATTCAAATTTTCCCGGACAAACCGATTACCGCAAAGCCTGCTGAAACTCGTATGGGTTCTGGTAAAGGTTCCCCGGAATACTGGGTAGCAGTAGTTAAACCTGGTCGCGTACTGTTCGAAATGAACGGTGTTAGCGAAGAAGTAGCTAAGGAAGCTATGCGTCTTGCTAGCCACAAACTGCCGATCAAATGCAAATTTGTGACCAAGGCTCAACAGGAAGCTGAAGCTGCCGCACAAGAAAAGGGTGGTGAAGCTTAATGAAAACAACAGAAATTCGTGAATTGTCTGCTGCTGAGTTAGACACCAAATTGGCAGATTTGAAAGAACAACTTTTCAACCTGCGTTTTCAAATGGCAACCGGTCAATGTGAAAACCCCATGAAGATTCGTGACGTAAAGAAATCCATTGCCCGTATCAAAACAATCCAGCGTGAACGTGAGCTCAAGGCTTAACTGTTTTGAGATATAACAAGGAGGAAACAGTCGTGACCGAAGAAAGAAACGCACGTGTTACCCGTATTGGTAAAGTTGTCAGCGATAAAATGCAAAAAACTGTAGTAGTTGCAGTAGAACGTTTCGTTCAGCATCCGCTGTACAAAAAAGGCGTACAACATACTATTAAATTTAAAGCTCATGACGAAAATAACGAAGCACACATTGGTGACGTAGTGCAAATCATGCAAACTCGTCCTCTGTCCAAGGATAAATGCTGGCGCGTTATTGAGATTTTAGAGCGTGCAAAATAATTTTGCCGAGTATTAGTCCGGCAAGGGAGGGAAATCCATGATACAACAACAAACTATCCTTAATGTTGGTGATAACACCGGCGCTAAGAAAGTTATGTGTATTCGTGTATTAGGCGGTTCTTACCGTAAATATGCTAATATTGGCGACGTTATCGTAGCTTCTGTTAAAGATGCATCACCCGGTGGCGTTGTAAAAAAAGGTGACGTAGTTAAAGCAGTTGTTGTTCGTTCCGCTAAGGGTGTTCGCCGCGCTGACGGTTCCTACATCCGCTTCGATGAGAACGCTGCTGTAATTATTAAAGACGACAAGAGCCCCCGCGGCACCCGTATTTTTGGGCCTGTTGCTCGTGAGCTCCGTGAAAAAGACTTCATGAAAATCATTTCTCTGGCACCGGAAGTGCTGTAAGAAATTAGATAACGCACTATAAGGAGGTGTTCTTGACATGGCAAATGCTGTAAAGCTGCATGTTAAAAAAGGCGATACCGTTCTTGTTCTGTCCGGTAAGGATAAGGGCAAGCAAGGTAAGGTCGTTGAAGCTCTGCCTAAGAAAGCCAAAGTGGTTGTTGAAGGCGTAAATAAAGTAAAACGTCATACCAAACCGTCTCAAGCAAATCCTCAAGGCGGTATTATTACTAAGGAAGCTCCGATTACCGCTTCTAAGGTAATGGTGGTATGCCCGGCTTGCAAAAAAGCTACCCGTATTAAAAAGACCGAAGTTGCAGGCGCATCCGTAAGAGTTTGCAAAAAATGCGGTGAAGTAATCGATAAATAATTTTCCGGGAAAGGAGGAAATAACTGAATGGCAAAGACCAGATTGCAAGAAAAATATTTGTCCGAAGTAGTTAAAGCTCTTCACGACAAATTCCAATATAAAAATGTAATGGAAATCCCCAAAGTAGAGAAAGTTGTCATCAACATGGGTGTTGGCGAAGCAGTTGGCAACAGCAAGGCTCTGGAAGCTGCAGTTGCTGATATGACTCAAATCGCAGGTCAAAAACCTGTAATCACCAAAGCTAAGAAATCCATCGCAGCTTTCAAAGTACGTCAAGGCATGCCTCTGGGCGCTAAAGTTACCCTGCGTGGCGACCGTATGTACTATTTCCTTGATAAACTGATGAATCTCGCTCTTCCGCGTGTACGTGACTTCCGCGGTGTTAGCGCTTCTGCTTTTGACGGCCGCGGCAACTACGCCCTGGGCCTGAAAGAACAATTGATTTTCCCGGAAATCGAATACGATAAGATCGATAAAGTTCGTGGCATGGATATCATCATTGTAACTACTGCTAAGACTGACGAAGAAGCTAGAGAATTGCTCAGACTTCTCGGAATGCCGTTTGGCGCATAAGTGAGGAGGGAATACCGTGGCTAAAAAAGCCCTGATTGAAAAATGGAAAGGCGAGCCCAAATACGAAGTTCGCCAATATAACCGCTGCAAAGTATGCGGCAGACCTCATGGCTATATGCGTAAATTTGGCCTCTGCCGTATCTGCTTCCGTGAATATGCTTACAAAGGTGCTATTCCGGGCGTAACCAAAGCAAGCTGGTAAGACAGACAACAAGGAAGGAGGGTATTTAAGTATGGTAATGACCGACCCGATTGCTGATATGCTTACCCGTATTCGTAACGCAAATTCAGTTCATCATGATAAAGTTGAAATCCCCAGCAGCAAGATGAAACTTGCTATCGCAGAAATTCTGAAAACTGAGGGTTTCATTAAAGATTTTGAAGTAATTGCTGACAACAAGCAAGGCATGATCAAAGTCACCCTGAAATACGGTGCAAATAAAGAGAAGGTTATCTCCGGTATTAAACGTATTTCCAAACCCGGTCTGAGAGTTTACTCTCAAAAAGACCAACTGCCTAGAGTCCTCGGAGGTCTGGGTATTGCATTAATTTCTACTTCCCAAGGCTTGATGACCGACAAAGCTGCTCGTAAAGCAGGCTTGGGCGGCGAAGTTCTTGCATACGTATGGTAATACTGAAAAGATAGGAGGTGCTCGCACGTGTCTAGAATTGGTAAAATGCCAATTACTGTTCCCGCTGGTGTAACAGTTACCATTGAAAATAACTATGTGACCGTTAAAGGTCCTAAAGGCGAATTGGCTCGCCAAATCAGCAAAAACATGAAATTGACCATGGACAACGGTGTTATCACTGTTGAGCGTCCGAACGATGAAAAAGAAAACCGTTCCCTGCATGGTCTGTCCCGTACCCTGATCAACAACATGATCGTTGGCGTAACCACTGGTTTCTCCAAGACCTTGGAAATCCAAGGCGTTGGCTACCGTGCTGCTAAACAAGGCAACAACATTAACTTCACCCTGGGTTTCTCTCATCCGGTAGTTAAAGAGCCGCCTGCTGGTATTACCTTTGAAGTTCCCGCTCCGAACAAGATCGTTGTAAGCGGTGCTAACAAAGAGCAAGTAGGTGCAGTTGCTGCTGATATTCGTACCCTGCGTCCGCCCGAACCCTATAAAGGTAAAGGTATCCGTTATGAAGGCGAACATGTTCGTCGTAAGATTGGTAAAGCTGGCGCTAAAGGCAAGAAATAATTTCTAAAAGAAGGGAGTGAAACTCTTGTTTAACAGAGTTGATAAAAACGAGAAACGTCAAAAACGTCATCTCCGTTCTCGTAGATATATCATCGGTACTGCAGAAAAACCTCGTCTGAACGTATATCGTTCCCTGGCTAACATCTATGCTCAGGTTATTAACGATGAGACCGGCGAAACCATCGCTGCTGCTAGCACCGTAGAAAAGAATCTGAAAGAAAACTACGGCGGCAACATTGAAGCTGCTAAGGCTGTAGGTAAGGCAATCGCTGAAAAGGCACTGGCTAAAGGCGTAAAGGAAGTTGTATTCGATCGTGGT
This sequence comes from Phascolarctobacterium sp., assembly GCA_051866475.1. Taxonomy (GTDB): domain Bacteria; phylum Bacillota; class Negativicutes; order Acidaminococcales; family Acidaminococcaceae; genus Phascolarctobacterium_A. The sequence continues at coordinate 12,840 of JBJDXC010000038.1, read as the reverse complement.
GGCTATCTGTACCACGGCCGTGTAGCTGCCTTGGCTGAAGCTGCTCGCGAAGCTGGCCTTGTATTCTAAGAGAAGGAGGAAATAAAGTGGCGAACTTCGAAAATAAAGAAAACGAATTACAAGAAAGAGTCGTTTTCATCAACCGTGTTGCTAAGGTTGTTAAAGGCGGACGTCGTTTCTCCTTCGCTGCACTTGTTGTTGTAGGTGATGAAAATGGTCATGTAGGCATGGGCCTGGGTAAAGCTGCAGAGGTTCCTGAAGCTATCCGCAAGGGCGTTGAAGACGCTAAGAAAAACCTGGTTAGCGTTCCTCTGGTAGGCACCACCATTCCTCATGAAATCATTGGTGTATTCGGCGCAGGCCGCGTATTCCTGAAACCGGCTAGAAAAGGTACCGGCGTTATCGCTGGCGGCCCCGTTCGTGCCGTATTGGAACTGGCAGGCGTTCGTGATATCCTGACCAAATCTCAAGGTTCTAACAACCCGAACAATATGGTTCGTGCAACCATTGAAGCTCTGAAGACCTTGAAATCTGCTGAATCTGTTGCAGCTCTGCGTGGTAAAACCGTAGAAGAACTGCTGGGCTAAGAGGAGGAATTTGTCATGGCACAAGTTAAAATCACCCTGACCCGCAGCCTGATCGGTTACCCCAAAGATCAACGCGCAACCGTAAAAGCTCTGGGCTTAGGTAAAATTAATACTAGCGTAGTTAAAGAAGATACTCCGACTATTCGCGGCATGATTCATAAAGTAGAACATCTCGTGAAAGTTGAAGAAGCGTAAGACAAGGAGGTGTACTTGAAGATGAATTTACATGAATTGTCTCCCGCTCCGGGATCTAAACGTGTAGCAGTTCGCGTAGGTCGTGGCCTGGGCAGCGGCCTCGGCAAAACTTCCGGTAAAGGCCAGAAGGGTCAAAAATCCCGTTCCGGCGGCGTTAAGCGCCCTGGTTTTGAAGGTGGTCAAAGACCTTTGTACCTGCGTCTTCCGAAACGCGGTTTCTACAATAAATTTGGTAAAGATTATGTTGAAATCAACGTTTCCGTACTCAATCGTTTTGAGGACGGCACCGTTGTTGAACCTGTAATGCTCATTGAAGAAGGTATCGTTAAGAATGTTCGCGACGGTATCCGTATTCTTGGCAATGGTGAATTGACCAAAAAGCTTACTGTTCAAGCTATGGGCTTCAGCAAATCCGCTGAAGAAAAAATCATTGCAGCTGGCGGTAAGATTGAGGTGATCTAAAGTGTTAGCAGCCCTCGCAAACATTTTTAGAATAACAGAACTCAGGCAAAAAGTTATATTTACTCTCGCCATGTTCATCGTATTCAGGGCTGGAACACATATACCTGTTCCTGGCGTAAACGCTTCAGTAATTGAACAGCTCTTCCGCAGCGGCAACCTGTTTGGCCTGCTTGATATGTTCAGTGGCGGCGCCTTGAGCAAATTCTCAATTTTTGCTATGAGTATTACCCCATATATCAATGCTTCCATTATTTTGCAGCTGTTGAAGGTGGTTGTACCGACCTTGGAGCAATGGTCCAAGGAGGGCGAAGAAGGCTACAAGAAAACGACAAAGCTCACTCGTATGCTGACGGTGGCTTTGGCGTTTATCCAAGCCTGCGGCATGGCCTACGGCCTGCGCATGGCAATCAATAACCCCGGAATTGGTTCGATTCTGCTGATTGCCCTGACTTTAACCGCAGGAACGGTCTTCCTCATGTGGATTGGTGAGCAGATGACTGCTCGCGGTGTTGGCAACGGTATCTCCCTGATCATCTTTGCCGGTATCGTTTCCCGACTGCCCGATGGCTTAAAAATAATTTTCCAATATTTACAAGCAGGCACGGTCAACATCTTGAACGTAATTTTGTTCGCGGCTATTGCTCTGGCCATGATCGTTTTCGTAATCATGATTTCCCAGGGTATTCGCAAAATTCCCGTTCAATATGCAAAGCGTGTTGTAGGCAAGAAAGCATATGGCGGTCATACCAGCTATATTCCCTTAAAGGTTAACACAGCAGGCGTTATTCCCATCATCTTCGCATCCAGCGTTTTGATGTTCCCTGTGACTATCGCCCAGTTTGTGGATGTTCCTTGGGTTAAAACCCTTGGTAAGTGGTTCGAATGGGGCAGCCCTGTGCAGACCACTCTCTACGTTCTGATGATTTTGTTCTTCACTTACTTCTACACAGCAGTAAGCTTTAACATCGGAGACCTTTCCGACAACATCAAAAAGAACGGCGGCTTTATCCCGGGACTTCGTCCTGGTAAGCCTACAACTGATTATCTTGATAGAGTAATGTCCAGAATAACTCTGGCAGGCGCCATCTTCCTCTCTTTAATCGCGCTTATGCCTCATGCTATTGGCTGGATGACCCGCATCGAAGGTATTTACTTCGGCGGTACTGCTCTTTTGATCGTAGTTGGCGTTGCATTGGATACTATGAAGCAGATAGAGTCTCTGGTACTGATGCGTCATTATCATGGCTTTATGAAATAGGAGGAATTCAGAATGTATATTCTTTTAATGGGACCTCCGGGTGCTGGCAAAGGCACTCAAGCAGAAAGACTCATTGATGAATTTAAAATCCCTCACATCTCTACAGGTGACATGTTCCGTGCTGCTGTAAAGCAAGGCACCGAGCTTGGTAAAGAGGCAAAAAGATACATGGACGCTGGCGGCTTAGTCCCCGACGTCGTAACCATTGGCATCGTTCGTGAAGGCTTGTCCAAGCCCGAATGTGCAAATGGCTTCATTTTAGATGGCTTCCCGAGAACTGAGGAGCAAGCAATTGCTCTGGACGGAATCCTGAAAGACCTGGGCATTAAATTGACCGGTGTTGTGAATATCGCTGTTCCCGACTCCGAGCTGGTTGGCCGTGTAACCGGTCGCCGCATCTGCAAATCCTGCGGCGCAACCTATCACGTAAGCTTCAACCCCAGCAAGGTAGAGGGTGTGTGCGATAAGTGCGGCGGCAACCTCTATCAACGTGATGACGATAAAGAGGAAACCGTAAAGAATCGTTTACAAGCATATCATGCTCAAACTGAACCGTTGATCGAGTACTATACCAAACAAGGCTTATTCAAGGACATCGACGGCCTACAGGCTATCGACAAGGTATATGCTGATGTTAAGGCTAGTCTCGGATGTAGCAAATAAGGAGGTAAAGAAGTGTCCAAACAGGATGTAATTGAGGTTGAAGGCACAATTCTTGAAGCACTTCCCAATGCTATGTTCCAAGTACAACTGGTAAACGGTCATGTAATTCTAGCACATATATCCGGTAAGATTCGTATGAACTTCATCAAGATTTTGCCTGGTGATAAGGTTACCGTGGAGCTTACTCCGTACGACCTCAATCGTGGAAGAATTACTTATCGGTATAAATAACCAAGACAGGCAAAGAGGAGGTTTAAATTATGAAAGTAAGACCGTCTGTTAAGCCAATATGTGAAAAATGCAAAGTCATTAAACGTAAAGGCCATGTAATGGTAATTTGCGAAAACCCGAAGCATAAACAAAAACAAGGTTAAGAAGGAGGTGCACATTAATGGCACGTATTTCTGGTGTCGATTTGCCGAGAGATAAACGCATTGAGTATGCACTGCCGTATATTTATGGTATCGGCCTGACTCTCTCTCGTGAAATCTTAGCTAAAACTGGTATCAATCCTGACACTCGCGTTCGTGATCTGACCGAGGAAGAAGTTTCCAAGATTCGTGAGACCCTGGATAACGACTATAAAGTAGAAGGTGACCTCCGCCGTGAGGAATCCCTCAACATCAAACGCTTAATTGAAATTGGCTCCTATCGTGGCCGTAGACATCGTATGGGTCTGCCCGTACGTGGTCAAAACACTAAGAACAATGCCCGCACCCGTAAAGGTCCGAAACGTACTATTGCAGGCAAGAAGAAATAATTAGCGAGGGAGGGATAAACCAGTGGCTGGCAAGAAAGTTGTTCGCAACAAAAAGAAAGTTAGCAAAAATATCATTAACGGTGTAGCACACATTCGCTCCACCTTCAATAATACTATTGTTACCATCTCCGATACTGAAGGTAACGTTTTGAGCTGGGCCTCCGCAGGCGGCCTCGGTTTCCGTGGCAGCCGTAAGAGCACTCCGTTTGCTGCACAAATGGCTGCTGAAGAAGCAACCAAAGCTGCTATGGAGCATGGCTTGAAAAATGTTGAAGTATTTGTAAAAGGCCCCGGCGCAGGTCGTGAAGCTGCTATCCGTGCACTTCAAGCTGCAGGTCTGGAAGTTAACTCCATTAAGGACGTAACCCCCATTCCGCATAACGGCTGCCGTCCGCCGAAACGTAGAAGAGTATAATTGGAGGTGTACATAGATGGCAATTGATAGAACGCCTGTCCTGAAAAGATGCAGATCTTTAGGTCTTGCTCCTCAATTTCTGGGCATTAGCAAGGAATCTAAGCGCCAAGCTAAACGCCAAAACAGAAAGAAAAGCGAGTATGGCATTCAGTTAACTGAAAAACAAAAAGCTAAATTTATCTATGGTGTCCTGGAAAAACAATTCCGTGGCTACTATGATAAAGCTAAGAAAATGGAAGGCATCACCGGTGAAAACCTGTTGATCCTTTTGGAAAGAAGAATTGATAACGTTGTTTTCCGTCTGGGCTTGGCTAACACCCGCCGTCAAGCTCGCCAAATCGTAAGACATGGCCACATTGCTGTTAACGGCAAACGCTTGGACATTCCTTCCGCATTGGTTAAAGCTGGTGACGTTGTTACCGTTATGGAAAACAGCCGTGCTAAGGAATATTTCAAAGGCATGGACGAAACTCTGGCTACTAAAGCAGTACCGGCTTGGCTGGTTCTGGATGCTGCTAACCTGAGCGGCAAAGTAGATCGTTACCCGACTCGTGAGGAAATTGATGTTCCTATTGAAGAGCACTTCATCGTTGAGTTGTACTCTAAATAATTAATGAACATCTTGTGCCACCCACTGAGAGACGTATTGTGGTAATACGCGAAAGAAGGAGGCTTTCCGAATGATTGAAATGGAAAAACCTAAGATGGTTACAGCTGAGATCAGCGAAGATGGTCGCTATGGCAAATTTGTTTGGGAGCCGCTGGAGAGAGGCTATGGCATTACACTGGGCAACAGCCTGCGTCGTGTACTGCTGTCCTCCCTGCCGGGTGCCGCAGTAACTTACGTTAAGATTGACGGCGTACTGCATGAGTTTGCTACTATTCCTGGTGTTCGCGAGGATGTTGCTGACATCATCCTGAACATCAAGGCATTGTGCCTGAAAATGGAAGGCGAAGAGGAAAAAGTCCTGCGCATTGAATGCTCCGGTGAGCAAGAGGTAACTGCAGCTAATATTGTGGCTGACAGCGATGTAGAGATTTTGAACCCTGAGCTGCACATTGCGACTTTGGATAAGGACGCAGTATTCAATATGGAAATCCATGTTGATAAAGGCCTCGGTTATGTGCCTGCGGATAAAAACAAGCAACCGGATCAACCTATCGGCATTATTCCGGTAGATTCCATTTACTCCCCTATTACCAGAGTAAAATTTGCTGTTAATGATACCCGCGTAGGTAATGTTACCAACTACGACAAGCTGACTTTGGAGGTTTGGACCGATGGTAGCATTATGCCTGATGAAGCTGTGAATATGGCTTCCGGCATCTTAATTGATTATCTCAAGTTGTTCCATACTGGCGATGCTGATGCTGGTACTATCAACCTGAAGGGCGGTAGTGAAGCTGTAGCAGAGGATAAGCCTGAAAATGGACCGGCTCAAATGTCCATTGACGATCTTGATCTGTCCGTTCGCAGCAATAACTGCTTGCGTCGCGCCGGTATCAATACCGTTGAGGAATTAACTCAAAAGACCGAAGAAGATATGATGAAGGTTCGTAACCTGGGTAAGAAATCCTTGGATGAAGTTAAGAAGAAGCTTAGCGATCTGGGATTGTCCTTACGCAAAACTGATGAAGAATAATTAAGGGGGTCAGAAGCACATGGCATACAGAAAACTGGGTCGTAACTCCAGCAACCGTAAAGCTCTGTTTCGTAGCATTTTAACTTCCTTCTTCAAATATGGCAGAATCGAAACCACCGTTACCAAGGCTAAAGAAGTTGCTAAGCAATCCGCTCAACTGATTACTTTGGCAAAACGCAATGACCTGCATGCTCGTCGTCAGGTTCTGGCTGTACTGGTTGACGAAACTGTTACCAAAAAGCTGTTTGAAGAAATCGCTCCGAAATATGAAGGCAGACAAGGCGGCTTTACTCGTATTTACAGAGTAGGTCCCCGTCGCGGCGATGCTGCAGAAATGGCTATTATCGAGCTCATCTAATAAATCGAGCACAATGAAGCAGGAACTTCGGTTCCTGCTTTTTCTTTTTGTGTATTTGTAGTAAAATATGATTATAGAGCAATTGCACAGGAGGAAAAATATGCTTACGAAAAGTTTTATAGAGTTTTTATACGAAGCAGCCCACATCCAACGCTGGAATGAGCATATTCGCCCCATGGGCTTTACGGAATTGGATAAGCAGGCACATAAGATGATGATCGTGTACGTGCTGGCACGCCATGAAGAGGATGACCATGGCGCTAAAATTAATTGGCGCAGCCTGATTGAGGGCGGTATCTTCGAGTTTTTGCAGCGCAATGTGCTGACGGATATCAAGCCGACCGTGTTCCACGAAATGATGCGTGTTTATGGCCGAGAGCTCAATGCTTGGGTGTATGGGGAGCTACGCAGACGCATCCCTGATATCCAAGAAGAGTTTATGCAAAAAATGCAGCGCTATCTGGAGGATGCTAGCTATTGTCCCATGGAAAAGAAGCTTCTCAGAGCAGCCCATTATCTGGCAACGAAATGGGAGTTTGAAATTATTTACCATTTTAACGAAGGCATTTACGGTAGTGAGGATACCAAGGCGATTATCGAAAGTGAGCTGGAGGACCATTATGATTTGGCAGCGGTGAAGAAGCTTGCCTTGAAGGGGAAGAGCAGTAAGTTTATCGATTTGATTGGTCAGCTGCGCTTTCAAAGGCGTTGGGCTCAGTCCCCGCGTGTGCCGGAGACTTCCGTTATGGGGCATGTGCTTTTGGTAGCCATTATGGGTTATTTCTGTGCTGTAAAATTGGGCGCATGCGATGAGCGCATTGTGGGCGATTTTCTCTGCGGCTTGTTCCACGATTTGCCGGAGGTGCTCACTCGCGATATTGTGAGCCCGGTGAAGCGTAGCGTGCCGGGGCTGGATGATTTGATAAAAAAAATTGAAGAGCGTTTGGTGGCAGAAAAAATCCTGCCACTTCTGCCCTACAGCTGGCATGAGGATATTTTGTACTATACCCAAAACGAATTTACCAATAGGGTGAAGGTGCATGGGCAAATCCTGCAGACGACTATAGAGGAGATTAATCAAAGCTATAATGAACAGGGCTATCACGCTATCGACGGACAGGTTTTGAAGGCCTGCGATAATTTGGCAGCCTTCGTCGAGGTATGGCTGAGCAGGCGCTATGGCATCACCTCTCCCCATATGGAGGAGGGTGAGAAGGGTATCAGGGCCATGTATAAGAATAAGGTCATCGGCGGCATAGATTTTGGTCGAGTTTATGATGAGTTCCCATTAAATAAGTAAACTATATTGTGAAAAGGCAGCTCTTTTAGGGCTGTCTTTTATTATGCTAGCCTAATGGACGTGATTATCGATATAGAGTATACTATAAATGCAAAATCTTTGTGAAATTAGCTGAAAATTATTTACAAGTATTCTGTATACACGTTATAATAAGAGCAGAACAAGGTAGAAAATACCTTGTAAAGGAGGCGTGAATATGAATATTTTTGAAATGGCCCAAATTCCTCTGAATAAAGCGATTGAGGCAATGCAGCTGGACGCTGGTGCAGCCCAAATTATTGCTACTCCCGAGCGCACTTTAGAGGTTTCTATTCCTGTAAAGATGGACGATGGCACGACTAAGGTTTTCACTGGCTATCGCAGTCAGCACAGCACTATTCTTGGACCGGCCAAGGGCGGTGTGCGTTATCATCAGAATGTGAATATGGATGAGGTTAAGACCCTGGCCTTTTGGATGACCTGTAAATGTGCTGTAGCAGGCCTGCCCTATGGCGGTGGCAAGGGCGGCATTATTGTGGATCCTTCCAAGCTTTCTAAGCGTGAGTTAGAGGCTCTGACCCGTGGGTTTATTGATAAAATCGCGCCGATTATTGGCGAAAAGAGAGATATTCCCGCTCCTGATATGAATACTAACGCCCAGATTATGGGCTGGATGATGGATGAATTTAGCAAGCTGACCGGCCAATACGAGCCAGGCTTCATCACGGGCAAGGCTATTGCAGTGGGCGGTTCCTTGGGTCGTACTGCTGCTACAGGCCGTGGTGTTGTGGTAGCTGCCTTGGAGGCTTTGAAGCTGAAGGGCATTGCTCCGGCCGATGCCACTGCTGCTGTACAGGGCTTTGGCAATGTGGGCAGCTGGACGGCGAAGCTGTTTTGCGACGCCGGGGTAAAGGTTGTGGCCTTGAGCGACGTCTTTGGTGCAATTTATAATCCCGATGGCTTCGATTGCTATGATGTAGATAAGTTTGTGAAGGAAACTGGCAGTGTTGTTGGCTATCCTGGTAGCAAGGCTATTACGAATGCAGAGCTTTTGGCTATGAAGGTTACCGTTTTGGCTCCCTGCGCTATGGAGCTGCAAATTACGGCAGAGAATGCTGATGCAGTGCAGGCTACGATTATTGCCGAGGGTGCTAATGGACCGACTACTCCGGATGCGGATGCAATTCTTGATGCTAAGGGCGTATTTGTAGTGCCGGATATTTTGGCCAATGGCGGCGGCGTAACGGTAAGCTATTTTGAATGGGTACAGAATCTGTATCGCTATTTCTGGAGCGAGGAAGAGGTTATTGAGAAGCAGACGGCGATGATGATTAAGGCCTTCAAGGAAGTGCATGCGAAGGCAGAGCAATATGGCGTTGATATGCGTGTTGCTGCGTATATTGTGGCACTGTCCAGTCTTGTTGAGGCAATGAAAATCCGTGGTATGTTCTAATTTCATATAAGAGTTTTACTATAGAGGAGGCAGCGTCAGCTGCCTCTTTATTATATTTGGTTTAAATGTTATCGCTCAAAGCGTATACCTGAGAAGTGCTCCGGTCTGCGAATGCTTGACACAATGTCCACATAGAGCGCTTAATCCGTCAAGAAAAAAACATCCTAAACAGAGAAGAGGCGCTTCGCGAACATGCGAGCCTGTCCGTTACTATTGTATTTCGATTATTCATCCCATTGCTGCTGTAGTCGCATTCTTGCCTCCGACACTTCCCAGGTATACGCTTTTCGCTTGCGGAGTTTCATTATGTGAATGTGACTGCAAATCATAATTTACTTTAGTTAATAGCAGGAAAAATAAGCTTTCTTATGGAATATTAAAGTGTTTGATTTGTGTCTGAGTGTGTGATATAGATTTATAGATGAGTGTAAAGGAGGGAAAGGAATGCTATTGGGTATAGATGTGGGCGGTACGTTTACGGATGCGGTGCTGCTGGATAATGAGTGTGCTGCGATAAATGGTGTGGCACAGGTACTGGCGCAGGCGAAGGTGCCGACTACGCATGAGGATGTTTTGCAGTGCTTGTTGGCTGCGCTGGATGCGGTGTTGCCACAGGTTGATGGTGCTGCAAGCAGAATTGAGCGCGTGGTTATTTCTAGTACGATTGTGACCAATGCTTTGACTGAAAATAAGCTGGAGCCTGTTTTTTTGGCTGTGATTACAGGGCCTGGTATGAATATTAAAGGGCATGTGCCGGTTACGCCCTATTATTTGACTGGTTATGTGGACCATCGGGGCAAGATTACGGCGCAAATAGATTGGACGAAGCATCGTGATTTGTTGAATAAAAAGGGGAGCGGCGTGTGCGCGGTAAGCGGCAAATTTGCTGTGCGTGACCCTCAATTGGAGTATCAGGCGGAGCATGAGCTTACAAAATGTGGCTATAAGAAGGTTTTTTTAGGCAGCGAGCTGTCAGGCGAGCTGAATTTTGTGCGCCGCACCAATTCTGCGTATTTTGCGGCGCAGGTTTATACGCTGTTCGCTAAGTTTAGCCAGCGCATTGCCCGCGCGCTAACGGAGCGCGGGATAAATGCGCCGGTGCATATTTTGAAGGCCGACGGTGGCACCCTGCCCTTAGAGGCTGCTATCCAGCAGCCGGTGGAGGCAGTGTTCACGGGCCCGGCGGCCTCGGTGTTGGGCATTGAAGCCTTGGCCGCGCCCCAGGTGAATAGCATTTCCCTGGACGTGGGCGGAACGACCACGGATATTGCCTTTTGGGAGCATGGCCTGCCCCTGATGGCCAAACGGGGCGCGGTTATCAACGGCTATCCTACAGCGGTACGCTCCTTCCATATGCGTAGCATCGGCATCGGCGGCGACAGCCGCATCCACCAGCTGCCGGACGGCAGCTATCAGGTAGGGCCGGAGCGCGAGGGCCCTGCTGCCGCCGTGGGCGGCAGCGTGGCCACGCTGAGCGACGCCCTCATCGTCGCTAGCTACGTAAGCTTCGGCGACGCAGCCCGCGCCAAGGCTGCTATCGCAGCCTTGGGCGGTGAGCCCTGCGCCGAAGCGCGGAAAATTATCGCCAGCGCCTGTGCTACTATCCAAGCAACGATTAACGAGATGCTCACAGAGTGGGCCAAGCAGCCTGTATATACGGTGGACGATGTGATTAAGGGCACAGAATTCGTGCCCGCCCAGCTCATAGGCGTGGGCGGCGGCGCGCCCGGCCTGATTAAGGCCTTGGGCGAGGTCATGAAGCTGCCCGTGGAGATTCCCTTGGGCGCTATGGTAGCCAATGCCGTAGGCGCCGCCGTAGCACGCCCCACGCTGAGCGCGGGACTAAGAGCGGACACTACCGATAATTGTTACATTATTCCTGAGAGCGGACGGCGCCAGAAGCTGCCCAGCCGCTTTAGTAAGGCCATGGCCGAAGGCATTTTGGCCCAATGGCTGCGGGAGCAGACCGCGGCGTGGCAGCTGCCTGATCAAGAGACGGAGCTCATCAGCTATGAGCATTTTAATACGGTGCATGGTTATTACGATACCGGTGACATTTTTAACTTGCGCATGCAGCTGAAGCCCGGTATTTTACATAAGGTTCAGGGTAAGGAGGTGGACTTCTGATGGCTAAAAATACACTAGGCCTAGTCTTTTTCCCGGCCTTTGATTGGATGATTTCACCGGGCCATCCTGAGCGTCAGGAGCGCCTTTTATATACCCGCGACCAGCTAGAGGAGGAGGGCTTATTTGACTGCGAGGAAATTCGCGAATATCGTCCTCGTCTTGCAGAAATCAACGATTTACAGCGCGCTCACGTGGGCGTACCCAGTATTTCCCGGGTAATAACACCGGCTCATTTGACCTCTGCCGGTGGCTGTTTAGTGGCTGCTGACGCGGTGATGAAGGGCGAGGTCAAGCGTTCCTTTGCCCTAGTGCGCCCACCAGGACATCACGCTATGCGCGTTGTGCACGGAATTCGTGGATTTTGTACTGTTAATATTGAAGCAATAATGGTAGAATATTTAAGGAGCAAGTATGGCATTCGCAAAATCGCTGTGGTGGATACGGATGTGCATCACGGTGATGGCTCCCAGGATGTTTTCTACCACGACCCCAATACCCTCTATATTTCCTTCCATCAGGATGGTCGCACCCTTTATCCGGGCACGGGCTTTCCTGAGGAGGCTGGCAGTCCTGCGGCCTGGGGCACCAATATTAATTTGCCGCTGTTGCCGGGGACAGGCGATGAGGGCCTTCATCGTCTCTATGATGGCCTTATAAGCCATATTTTGGAGGATTTTCAGCCGGAGCTCATCATCAATAGCGCTGGTCAGGACAATCATTTTAGCGACCCACTGGCCTCCATGCAGGTTACGGCGGCTGGCTATGCCCGTTTGGCGGATAAGCTGAAGGCTGATATAGCGGTGTTAGAGGGTGGTTACTCCATCGAGAGCGCTCTGCCCTATGTAAACACTGGCATTATTTTAGCTATGGCTGGCATGGATTACAGTAAGGTGGTAGAGCCGGATATGAGCCTTTTGCGCCGCCAGGACCCGCGCTGTAATCAAAGAGTGGACCAGCTCATTCAGCAGTCCGGTGAGATTTACTTCAAGCGCGAGGAGATGCAGCAGCGCCTGCTCGCCAAGTGCAATGGTGTATGGCAGCGGCGTAAGCATATTTATTACGACGAAGAGGGTATTCGCGAGGAGCAGGTGGAGACGCTGCGCTATTGTGGCTATCACGCCTGCGGTGGTTATTTCACCATCCAGACGGCTGCCGAGGGTACTCGCTTTGGCGACCAAAGCGCCTTTATTGTATGCTTGCCTAGGGGAGTGTGCCCCCATTGCCGCGACAAGGCCTATGACGAGGCTCTGCGTGAGAAGAAGGCTCACAAGTGGCAGTATGTGCTGGTGCAGGATATAGCCACAGGAGAAATTGAAAATATTTAATCGAAATGAGGATTTTACATGTTAAAGGAATTAGTTGTTGCCACCCATAATCAGGGCAAGGTGGAGGAGTTTAAAACCCTGATGAAGGATTTACCCATTGAAATCAAGTATTTGGCAGATTTTGAGCATATAGATGAACCGGTGGAAAATGGTCGCACCTTTGCGGCTAATGCTCGCTTGAAGGCTACCTATTATGCCAAGAAGCTGGGCAAGCCCTGCATTGCCGATGACAGCGGCCTGGAGGTGCAGGCCTTAGATGGCGCACCGGGTGTGCGCAGTGCTCGTTATGCCGGGGAAAAGGCAACGGATGAGGAC
>JBJDXC010000037.1:18060-21084 GCA_051866475.1 Phascolarctobacterium sp. | reverse complement strand
TGGAAGAAAACATTGTAGGGCTCGCGGCAGGGGCCGTCAGCGCTAAGCTCAATGGACGCGCCCTGCACAAAGGTGCCCGCCGCCATCACGATATCATCCTGATAGCCCGGCAGCGGTGCCGGCACCGGCTCCACATGAGCATCCACCGGGGAATTGCTCTGAATCGCAATACAAAAATCGCACAAACGTTTCTTGCTCTCCAGCTTAATCGCTTGAATAATATCACTGCGACGCTCCTGGGGCAAGGGCTTCACCTCGTAGCCCAGCTTCTGGAACACAGCCGCTGCAAAAATCGCCGTCTTCACCGCCTGCAGCACCACATGGGGCGCTAAGAATAAGCCTTGATAAAACTCGCGCTGAGTATCGCCCAAGGTCGCACCCATCTCGCCGCCTAAGCCAGGCGCCGTCAAACGATAAGCAGCGTTCTCCACCAAATCAGCGCGGCCCACAATATAGCCGCCCGTAGGAGCAAGGCCACCGCCCAAATTCTTAATCAAAGAGCCGGCCATAATATCCGCGCCCACCTCCGTGGGCTCCTTGCTCTCAATGAACTCACCGTAGCAATTGTCCACATAGGCAATCACATCGGGGTTAGCCTCCTTAGCAGCAGCGATAATGCGGCCAATCTCCTCTACGCTGATGGTCTTGCGCAGGCTGCTGTAGCCGCAGGAGCGCTGGATATGCACCATTTTGGTGTTCTTGGTCACGATTTTCTTCACTGCCTCAAGCTCCACATGCTCGCCGCTCATGGGCAATTCTTTGTAGATAATGCCCAAATCCACCAGACTGCCCTTGGTCTTGACGGGATAGCCAATAATGGATTGCATGGTGTCGTAGGGAGTACCGGTGAGGCCGATAAGCTCGTCTCCGGGACGCAAATTCCCCAGCAGCGCCACGGCCAAAGCGTGGGTACCACTGACGAATTGGGAGCGCACCAGGGCTGCCTCAGTCTTAAAAAGCTCCGCATAAATCAAATCCAGCGTATCGCGACCCACATCGCTATAGCCATAGCCGGTGGTGGGCTTTAAGTAATAATCGCTGACCATATTATTGCGGAAGGCAGTAATTACCTTTTCCGTATTGATGAGAGCTGCTGCTTCCAGCTCCGGGGCGTGCTTGGCCACCTCGGCCAAGGCATATGCTTCTATTGCTTGATAATCTATTGCTTCTGTCAAATCATTCACCTTACAATTTATTTTTTTAGATATTGCTCAAATTCGGCCACCTGCTCGGCCTCCATGCGCACCTTCAGCAGCGTACCCTCGGCCAAATATTCCTGCTCCAGCACCGTACCGGCGGCGTGCAAGCGGGACACAGCGGCGGAGTCGCTGTAGGGAACTAGGAAGCTTTCCTCCACTGCCTTCATTTTCAAATTCTCGGCAATGAGCTCCAGCAGGCCGTCCAAATTGAGGCCCGCCTTAGCGCTGATGCAAATGGCGTTCTCTTCCTTAGCTAAGCGCGCGGGCAGAGCGCTGTCCGCAGGCAGCTTATCGATTTTATTATAGACCGTAATGATGGTCTTATCCTTGGCACCCAGCTCCTCTAGAACATGGTACACAGCGTTGCTCTGCTCCTTGTAGAGCTCGTGGCTCACGTCAATCACATGGAGCAGCACATCCGCCTCCACTACCTCCTCCAGGGTGGACTGGAAGGCCGCCACCAGCTGGTGGGGCAGGCGCTGGATAAAGCCAACCGTATCGGTTAAAATAGCCTGCTGCTTATGGGGCAAATCAAGCTGCCGGGTAGTGGGGTCAAGGGTAGCAAAAAGCTGGTCCTTGGCGTAAATATCGGAGTTGGTCAAGGTATTGAGCAGCGTGGATTTGCCCGCATTGGTGTAACCAACCAGGCTCACTGTAGGCACGCTGGCCTTAGCGCGCCCTGCGCGATGCAGGGTGCGCACATTTTTAACCTTGCCGATGCATTCCTTAATAAAGGCAATGCGGTCACGGATGCGGCGGCGGTCCACCTCTAGCTTAGTTTCGCCGGGACCGCGGGTACCGATACCGCCGCCTAGACGTGACAGCGCAAGGCCTTTACCCATGATGCGAGGCAAGGTATACTGCAGCTGGGCAAGCTCCACCTGGAGCTTGCCCTCATTGGTGCGGGCCCGCTGCGCAAATATATCGAGGATGAGGGCAGTGCGGTCAAGGACCCGCACGCCCATAGCCTGCTCGATATTGCGCTGCTGGGCCGGCGAGAGCTCGTCGTCAAAAATGCACAGGTCCACGTTCTCCTGCTGCACATAAAGAGCTAGCTCCTGCACCTTGCCCCGGCCGATGAAAAAGGCCGGGTCAGGCTTGGGTCGCTTTTGTAAGAACTTCGCGACCACTTCGGCGCCGGCGGTGTCCGCCAGCTGCTTGAGCTCCTCTAGGGAATCCTCCGCCGTCCAGCCTAGGCTGCTGGCGCCGCCGGCGTATTCCATGCCCACAAGGATGGCACGCTCGGCGCTCTGCGCCAAGCTGGAGGTGCCAGCCTGCTTGTCCAGGATGCGCTCCACCATAGCCACCAGGTTCGGGAAGAAGATGCCCTCGGCCTGCTCTAGCGAGGCAGGCCCGTAGCACTCCACCGTGTACTGCTCGTTCTCGTCCATGCCGGTAATCATGCCAAAGGTAATAGCGCTTTGAGCAAAATCAGGCGCCACGACGCCAATGGCTACCATGGCGTCGAAGCGCTTATTTTTCAAAGCGCTGATATCCACGCCACTGAGTGCCGGGTTGCCGTTGGGATGGGTGTGCACGCAGCGCACACCGCTCAAACGGCTGCTGCCCCGGCGGCCATCAATGGCCGGTAGCTCCACGCTTTGGTCGTCGCCTACGGCGACGGCCAAAATCTGGCCGCTCCGGCTGATGTAGACGCTCACCTCACGGTTGATGAAATCCGTCACATCAGCCATGCGCGCTGCCAGCTCCGCTGTCAGCAATTGCCCGTTTTCTAGACGCATATCATAAAAGGTTTTCAGTTCATCGATTACGGAATTACGGATACCCTTCAGGTTGCCGTAAATTTCATTCTGTGCCATTGGGG
>JBJDXC010000037.1:0-17960 GCA_051866475.1 Phascolarctobacterium sp. | reverse complement strand
CCAATAACCTTCTCGGCCACATCCTCGGGCACCTCCACAAAGGTAAATTTATCATAAATATTAATCAAACCGATATCGCGAGCCGGAATATCTGCCTCGATGGCAATGGTGCTCACAATATCCTTCACCATAATCTTTTGGCTGCGGCCCACATTCATGAACAGGCGCACCATGCCGGGACGACCACCGGTGTTTTGTAAATCCTTAGCCAGCACATCCTCCTGAGGTGCCTCCAGAGCCTTCACACCCTCCTGCATCAGCTTCAGAGCTGCGGCAGCCACCTCCTCGGCGCTGTAGTCATCCAAGAGGCTCTCGGCGATGGGCATGTAATCATGGTAAGCGTTGAGCTCCAGCACGGTCTGCATCTTGCTGATGATTTGGTCGCGCTGACGCTCAATAACGTTGGCTGCAGTGGGCAGCTGACGGCGTTGGATTTTGGTCTTCACCATGCGCTCGATGAGCTTCAGTTGGCGGAACTCGCGGGGAGTGATGAAGGTCATAGCTACGCCTGTATTGCCCGCACGACCGGTACGACCGATGCGGTGTACGTAGCTTTCCGGATCCTGGGGAATATCGAAGTTAATTACATGGGTAATATTATCGATATCGATGCCGCGGGCAGCCACATCAGTAGCGATAAGCACATCACATGCGCCCTCACGGAATTTTTTCATGACGCGGTCGCGCTGGTTCTGGCTCAAATCGCCGTGCAGTCCCTCGGCCATATAGCCACGGCTGGAGAGAGCGATGGACAAATCATCCACACCCTTCTTAGTACGGCAGAAAATAATGAGCTTGCCATCGATTTCTGCATCCAGCAAACGGCACAGGCCCTCCACCTTATCCTTGGTTTCAAAATAATATTGCTCAATCAGAGGTACGGTGAGCTCCTCCTTGGAAACAGTCACGTTTTTAGGAGCACGCATGTACTTTTTGGTCAGGCTCAAAATGGGACGGGGCATGGTGGCAGAGAAGAGCAGGGTTTGGCGCTCGCCGGGCAATACCTTCATAATCTCTTCCATATCATCCACAAAGCCCATATCCAGCATTTCATCGGCCTCGTCCAGCACTAAAAATTTAATATGGTCCAGCTTAATGGTGCCACGGTTAATGTGGTCGATTAAGCGACCGGGAGTGCCGATGACGATTTGCACATTGCTCTTTAAGGCGCGGATTTGGCGCTCAATGGGTTGGCCGCCATACACGGGCAGAGCCTTCACACGGCGCACACGACCAATCTTGCACACCTCCTCTGCGACCTGGATGGCCAGCTCGCGGGTAGGGCACATAATCAGGGCCTGAATATGCTTAAAATCGTCAATGGACTGCACCAAGGGAATACCAAAGGCAGCAGTCTTACCGGTACCGGTTTGGGCTTGGCCAATTACATCATTGCCCTCCAGCACCAGGGGAATGGTAGCCTCTTGAATGGGAGAGGGCTCCTCAAAGCCCATTTCCGTTAAAGCAGCAACGATTTTTTTATCAAGCTCCAGAGTACCAAACATTTCTTTTTGCATTGTCATTAAATAATTTCCTCCGTTAACAGGCTAGGCCTGCTTTTTTTCTTCTTTAAGTTTATCAATAGCCATGGAGATAGCAGCAACTGCTATCCTTAGCTTATTTTCAGTTCTGGTTGAGGTAAAGTGGTGCTCTTGGCAGTACACCACATCTTCGGTGGCTACAGCGATGTAGACAAGGCCCACTGGCTTGCCCTCGCTGGCGCCGGGTCCGGCGTTGCCGGTGATGCTGACGCCTAGGTCGCTGCCCATGACACGGCGCACGCCGATAGCCATCTCGCAGGCCGTTTCACGGCTCACAGCACCATAGCGATCTAAGGTCTCCTGCTGCACATTGAGCAGCTTATTTTTAATCTTATTGGTGTAGCTCACCACACTGCCCAGCAGGTATTCGCTGCTACCGGGTACATCGGTGACCATACTGCTGGCTAGGCCCCCACTGCAGGACTCCGCAAAGGCAATGGTCTTGCCCTGCGCCAAAAGCTCCTGACCGAGGCAGGCTGCTAAGCTGGCATCGTCCACACCGTACACATATTCCTCCACATATTCCCGCACCTGGGCTTCGTAGGCGTCCAGCAGCTTGCTAGCTGCCTCGCCATCCGCGGCCTTGGCGGTCATGCGGATTAAAATCTCGCCGTAGCGAGCATAGAGCGCAATGGTAGGATTGCTCTGATGCATAATCACATCGTCTAAAATTTCCGCTACACGGGACTCGCCCACGCCCCTGAGATGCAGGGTACGGGACAGGATAATGCCGTGGTCGGCAAAGCGCTGCAGCAGCCGCGGAAAAAGCTGCTTTTCGCACATATCCATGAGCTCCGAGGGTGGCCCCGGCAGGAGGATGAAGATTTTACCATTGTATTCCAGCCACAGTCCCGGCGCCGTGCCCACCTCGTTTTGCAGAATCTCTGCGCCAATGGGTACATAGGCCTGCTTCTCATTATTCTCGCTGGGGGCACGGCCCGTGCGCTTGCGCAAATAAGCATCGATGCGGCCCCAAGTGTCCAAATCAAGATAGCTATCCGTATGGGTAATTTCCATGACAGTTTCCTTGGTAATATCGCCTCGGGTGGGACCTAAGCCGCCGCTGGTGATGATGATATCGGCGCGCTCCATGGCATGCTCCAGCACAGCGCTCATGCGCTCCGGATTATCGCCAACGGTGGTGTGGTATAGCACATCAAAGCCCATGCTGTTCAGCTTGCGGGACAGGTATTGCACGTTAGTATTGAGGATTTCACCCAAAAGCAGCTCCGTTCCCGTGGTTACAATTTCAACCTTCATCTACATCAACTCCTAGCTCTAAGAGCCTCCCCTATATTCTTTCGCCTACCATCTCATAGGTAAAGCCCTGCAAAATTCTTACGCGGACCATGTCGCCCACCGCAAGGCCCTCGGCATTTTCAATAAAGATGGTGCCGTCAATATCCGGTGCCTCGTGGGTGCTGCGACCATAGGCCAGCTTCTCCTCATCAAAGCCCTCCACAATAACATCCAGCTCCACATCCTCCCGCTCCCGATGGATTTCCTCGGAAATACCGGCCTGCAGGGCCATAAGCTCGTGGTAGCGATTTTCCTTTATTTCCGGCGCAATCTGGTTCTCCATCTCACCGGCCACAGTGCCCTCCTCTTGAGAATATTGGAAGACACCGGCATTTTCAAAGCGTTGCTTTTCTACGAAATCCAAGAGCTCTGCAAAATCCTCGTCGGTTTCACCGGGGAAGCCCACGATGAAGGTGGTGCGGATGGTGATGCCCGGAATGCGGGTGCGCAGCTTATTTAATAGTGTCTCCACCTGCTCACGAGTGTCGAAGCGGTTCATGCTGTCTAAAAGCCTATCGCTGGCGTGTTGCAGGGGAATATCAATATATTTGCACACCTTATCCAAGGTAGCAAAGGCTTCAATCAATTCATCAGTAAAATTATTAGGATATAGGTACATGACCCTAATCCACTGGATGCCCTCTAGGGCGTTCAAATCACGGAGCAGCTGGGGCAACAGCAGCTTGCCCGTGGTGTCCTCGCCGTAACGAGTGGTATCCTGAGCCACTACGATGAGCTCCTTGATGCCGCTCTCGGCCAGTGCCTTCGCCTCGGCCATGACCTCGTCGTAGGGACGGGAGGTATAAGGACCGCGCAGCTGGGGAATAATGCAGTAGGAGCAGCAATTATCGCAGCCCTCAGCGATTTTAAGATAGGCCATATAGCTGGGAGTGGTGAGCATACGGGGCGGTAACGCCACATTCTTGCTCTCCAGCTTCTCCAAATGCTTCAGGCGCTTGCCAGCCATAACCTGGTCGATGACCCAGCCGATATCCGTGAAGCAGTCGGTGCCCACAATGGCGTCCACCTCAGGCATGCTTTCAAAGAGCTCGTCCGCATAGCGCTGACCCAGACAACCCGTCATGACTAGATATTTACAGCTGCCATTTTGCTTATATTCCGCCATTTGCAGCACCGTGTTGATAGACTCCTCCTTGGCGCTTTCAATAAAGCCACAGGTATTGACAATAATCAAATCGGCCTCCGCCGGGTCATTGGTAATTTCCAGCTGCTTTTCGCGAATCAAGCCCAGCATAACCTCAGAATCCACCAGATTTTTGGGGCAGCCCAGGCTGACCATACCTATCTTCATCGCTCGTCCTCCTCTATTTCTACAAACAATTCTTCATTCTGCAAAAACACTTTTATTTACTAAAGCGCACACGCTCCAGCCATCTCTTAGTCAGGGCCTCCTGCTTGACAGGCTCCAAATAGCTTGTGTTCAGCCACAGCCTTTTAGCATCCACAGGTCCCTTGGCCAAGCCTCGTGGGAAAATGAACATATAGCCCGTATTATCGGCTTGAGCCACAGCCTGCACCCTTTCACTGGTCAAAAGCCAGTCCATAAACTGCAGTGCATCCTTAACCTGGGTGCATTCTCGAAAAACGCCCACGCAGAACAGGTTCACCGGGGTACCCTCACGAGGGTGCACCACGTAGGCGGGAAATTTATTTTCCAGATATTTAAAAACATAGCTTTGGCGGGTAATGGCCACATCCGCGTCCCCCACCGCTGTCATGCGAATGGAGGTGAAGGGAAATTTGGCGTACTGTCCCACAAAGCGGTTGATATTCCACAAGTAATTTAAGGAAGTGGTCTCGCCCATGGCATCGGCAAAGGAGCCCAAAAAGTTTTGGGTACTATTGCTATCGGAGAGATTTTCCATGGCAATGCGCAGTCCCTCATTATTTTCCAAATCGCTCCAGCCCTGCATGGCACTTTGGCCAATGGTTCTGGCATAGCTTTGGTTCACCAGGAGCACCGCCGGATCATAGAAAACGCCATACCAATAGCCCTCCACGTCCTGTAGCTTCCCCGGCAGCTGCGCTGCCAGCTCCAGCTGCACAGGCTTCAGCCTGCCCTGCTGCTTGAGGCCATAGAGAGTGCGCTGCTCCGCCAAAACTACATCCGGCGCAGGCTCGCCCTCCTTCAGCTCTCCAATAAAGCGCAGCTGCAAGCCATCCTTATTGTGTTGATTAAAGCTCTGCACCAAATCCTGGGTGAATTTACTGTCCAGCTCCGAATATAAGCACAGGGTGCGGCTGGCAGCTTGGGGCTTGGGCTCGCTGGGCTTACCGGAAGCCTTGTCGGAGCCACAGCCACCTAGCAGGGTAGCCAGTGCCACCAGCGCCAGAAATAAAAAACGCAACATAATCTAACCTCCGCTCCTAGGAGCGACGTTTTTTGGCAGAACCGCCCTTAGCAGCAGTCCTAGCATTTTTGCCATCGCCGTGACCGGCGTGGACATTGCGGGTAGCACCGCCCTTGCCTTGGGCGCCTAAGCGGGGGCCGCTGCCCCTGCGCTCCGGCCCGATGAGGCATTTGGGCTCCGTGCCCACTAAATCCATACGCCCTGCCCTTTGCAGAGCCTCCAGCACCAGCTGGCGGTTGCGAGGCGCGCGGTATTGCATCAGCGCGCGCTGCATGGCCTTGTCATGGGGATTGCGAGCTACGAAAACGCTTTGCCCCGTGGCGGGGTCCACCCCGGAGTAATACATGGCCGTAGCAGCGCTGCCGGGGGTGGGAATAAAGTCCTGCACCTGCTCCGGCTGGTGCTTAATATCACGCAAAAACTCCGCTAGCTCGATAGCGTTATTTAAGGTGCAGCCAGGATGGCTGCTGATAAAATAGGGTACTAAATATTGGGGCAGGCCTAATTCCTTATTCTTTTTGGCATAGGCCCGCATAAATTGCAAATAGACTTCCTTGCCAGGCTTACCCATGCGCTGTAAAACCGGCGGTGCAATATGCTCGGGAGCAATCTTAAGTAAGCCGCTAATATGATGGCGGCAGAGCACATCCAAAAACTCCTGCTTTTTGTCCGCAAGGAGATAATCATAGCGGATACCGCTGCGGATGAACACCTTTTTGATGCCCGGCAGGGCCCGTAATTTGGCCAAAAGCTCGATATAATCGCTGTGGTCCGCATCTAGATTGGGGCAGGGCTCTGGGAAGAGGCACTGCCTATCCTTGCAGACGCCGTATTTTAGCTGCTTGGCGCAGGAGGGATGACGGAAATTGGCGGTGGGACCGCCCACGTCATGGATATAACCCTTAAAGCCAGGCAGCCGGGAAATAATTTGCGCTTCACGGATAATGGAGGCGTGGCTGCGGGCTTGAATGATGCGCCCTTGATGGGCGTGAATGGCGCAGAAGGCGCAGCTGCCAAAGCAGCCACGACAGCTGACGATGCTGAACTGCACCTCTTCCAGGGCGGCTACGCCGCCCTTAGCGTCGTAGCTAGGATGCCACTGGCGCACATAGGGTAAATCATAAATAGCGTCCATTTCCTCTTGCGTAAGCGGAAAAACCGGCGGATTTTGCACGATGAATTTATTTTGCCCACGCTGTACGACGGGCTTGCCATAGAAGGGATCCTGCTCCCTGCTCTGCAAGTGGTAGGCCTGGGCGAAAAATTTGCGGTCGTCGCGAATGGCCTTCCAGCCCGGCAGCTTCACGTACTCCTGCCCTTCGGGCAGGTCTGCGCATGCGTACGCCGTGCCACGGATATAACGCATATCCTCCATGCTGGCGCCGCCGGCAAGGTAGTCCGCAATCTCTACAATCTGCTTCTCACCCATGCCGTAGACCAAAAGGTCCGCGCCGCTGCTCTCTAAAATAGAGGGCAGCAGCTTATTTTCCCAATAGTCGAAATGCACAAAGCGGCGCAAGCTGGCCTCGATGCCGCCGATGATCACCGGCAGCTCGTGCCACAGCTGCTTCGCCAGCCTTGCATACACCGCCGTGGCATGGTCGGGCCGTTGGCCCACCTGGCCTCCGGCGGTATACTTATCCACGGAGCGGGGATTTTTCGCTGCTGTATAATGGCACAGCATGGAATCCAGATTGCCGCCGCTCACCAGCACGCCCAAGCGGGGCTTGCCCAGCGCGGCCAGATTTTCCGGCTTCGTCCAATCAGGCTGGCACAGCAGGGCTACCTTGTAGCCCTGGGCCTCCAGCACGCGGCAGATGACCGCCGGTCCGAAGGAGGGATGGTCCACATAGGCATCGCCGCTGATGAACAAAAAGTCCAGCTGCTCCCAGCCACGCTCTGCAATTTCTTCTGGGGAAATAGGTAAAAATTTATTCATTAAAAGCTCCTAAAAGTCTCTTTTTATTGCTTAGTTTGGGCAGCACTAGCCTCAGCAGACTCAGTCTTTGTAGGCGCTGCCTTAGCCTCAGCAGGCTCAGTCTTCGCAGGCTCTGCCTTAGCTTCAGTAGGCTTAGTATTGGCAGGCTCTGCTTTTTCTACCTTAGGGCTAGCAGGCTGAGTATTTTTTGTGCTAGCTTGAACCTCTGGCTTGGCAGGGGGAGTATACTTGCTCTCGTCCTGAGTGCCCTGCAGGGTGTAGGTCTTCACCTGTACACCGTGCTGGCCCTGTAAATCCACAGGCTCGCCGTTAAAAACAATCTTTACTACGCTGATATTGCCATATTTCACAATAAGCTTTTCCTTAGCCTCAAAGGTTTTCTTATCCTTGGCTCTGAGCATGCCGGCAAAAATTTCCTTGCCCTCGGCCTGCACCTCCAGCCAGCAATCACCGGTGGCCTCCAGCTCAACCTGCACCTTATCCCAAGCCACAGCGGGCTTTTTAGCACTGGGCTCCTCTTTTTTCTCCACACTAGCCACAGTCTGGGGACGATTCTTGAAATAATCAATGGCCTTAGGAATAGCAAAATAGCCACCGGCCAATACTAAAAGCACTGCCACACCGGCTAAGGCTTGGCGCATGTCAAAGCTGGGCAGCTTAGGCAGCTCCAGCTTACCGGTGCCACTGCCAATATCACGAGGATTCTTTAGCTGGATATTCATCTTCACCTTATCCACCTCGCGGATACCGGCGCCCTTTACAGCATCCTTGGTCTTACCTGCCGCAGCGGCTTTATACATATGCACCAGCTCCAGACCGTCCAAGCCTAAAAAATTGCCATAATTACGCAGCATACCCTTGAGGAACACCTCACCGGGGGTTTTCTCATATTCATCCTTTTCTATAGCCTCAAGATAGCGGGCACGAATGCTGGTAGCCTTTTCCGCATCGGCCAAGGAAAGGTGCTTGGCCAGGCGTGCTTCTCTTAACAATGTACCAACGCTTTTTTCAGTGTCCATTGTCAGTACCTCCACCTATTCTCGTTTCAGGAAGCGCTCCTCAGCCTCCTGCCTCGACATAATAACCTCTCTGGGCTTGGAGCCAACGGACTGACCCACAATGCCCAGCTCCTCCATGGTATCCACTAGCCGCGCCGCTCTGGTATAGCCAATGCGGAAGCGCCGCTGGAGCATGGAGCTGGATGCCTGACCCATATCAAGGACTAAGCTCAAAGCATCCGCAAACAATTCATCCTCGGCAGCGGAGTCGCCCTCGGCTTCCTCGCCACCACTATTTTTATTTTTACTGTCGCATTCCAGCTCCTGCTCCGTTACCTCCTCGGTATAGTTCACAGGAATGGACTGCTGTACAATAAAGTCCACAATTTTATTTAACTCATCGTCGGTGACGAAGGCACCCTGCACACGCACAGGCTTGTTAAAGCCGATGGGATAAAAGAGCATATCGCCCTTGCCCAAAAGCTTTTCCGCGCCGCCCATGTCGATAATGGTGCGGGAGTCCGTCTGGGACGAAACCGCAAAGGCGATGCGGGAGGGGATATTGGCCTTGACGATGCCGGTGATAACATCCACGGAGGGTCTTTGGGTAGCCAAAATCAGGTGAATGCCGGCGGCGCGGGCCTTTTGGGCCAGGCGCAAAATAGCGTCCTCCACGTCCACCTTGGCCACCATCATCAAGTCGGACAACTCGTCGATGATGATGACAATAAAGGGCATTTTCTCCTCCGCCTGAGCGTTATAGCTATTAATTTCCCGCACATGGCTTTCCGCAAAGCAGTTGTAGCGCCTCTCCATTTCGGCCACAGCCCAGTGCAGGGCGGAGGCCGCCTTCTTGGGCTCCGTCACTACCGGGGTCAGCAGATGGGGAATGCCGTTGTAGTTGGATAATTCTACCACCTTGGGGTCCACCAAAATCAGCTTGACCTCCTCCGGGCGGGCCTTGTATAAAATGCCTGCGATAATGGTATTGATGCACACGGATTTACCGCTGCCAGTGGAGCCTGCCACCAAAAGGTGGGGCATTTTGGACAGGTCGGCGGAGATAATATCGCCGCTGATGTCCTTGCCCAGGCCTATGCACAGCTTGGAGGGAGCCATACGCACCTTGGCGTCCTCCACTACCTCTCTAAAGCACACGGTATCGTTTTTCGTATTGGGCGCCTCTATGCCGATGGCCGATTTGCCGGGAATGGGCGCCTCGATACGCACGCCGGGCGCCGCCAGGCGCAGGGCGATATCATCAGCTAGGTTCACTACGGAGCTGACCTTCACGCCGGGAGCCGGCTCCAGCTCAAAGCGTGTAACGGAAGGGCCACGGGTGACGGCGATAACCTTGGCCCGCACCTTAAAGTCGGCCAAGGTTTGCTCCAAAATGGCGCATTGCTCCATAATGTCACGCTGATAGCTGTTCGGGTCGCTGACCTTGGGGCTGTTTAAAAGCTCCAGCGGGGGCAGTGTATAGGCGGTTGCAGCCGCCGTCTGCTGAGACTCCTCTGCCGCGGTAGCGGCGGAGGTAGGCTCAGAGGAGGCCGCAGCAATCTGCTCTGCTACCTCCGGCTCCGCGCCTTGGATTTTGTCAGCACTATCGTAAATGGCGATTTGTCGTTCTTCCTCAGCCTTCGGAGCAGGAGCCTCGTCCTGCTCCAGCTCGAAGTCATAGCCTTTAGCTTGCGGAGCCTGGGTCGGAACGCTTTGCTTAGGCTCACGGTATTCATTATGAATGACGGAAGTCGGCTCCGGGGTCATGACGTAAGTGCGTTCGGGCTCATTTTGCGGCTCCACCTCTGCCTCCGGGGCAGGGGCGCTGCCGTCTAGGAAGCGGTGCTCCGGCATGGGTGCTGCCTCATCACTGCTATCGTAATCGATGACCGGGCGCAGCACAATATTGCGCTCCCTATCATAATCACGCTCGCGCCCATAATCACGCTCGCGCCCACGCTGATTATCCTGCCATTCCGGCAGCTGAATGGGATCCTGCTCCAGCTCCTGCTTCACAGGCTCCTTCTCGTAGGGATTATCCACCACGCCCAAAATGCGCTTAAAGGAGGACTTCTTTTCAATGCCCTCCGTAAAGCTGCCAAATTCACCGCTGCGATAAGCCTTAGTAATATTATCCTTATTCTTGAGCTTTTGCGCAGCCACATTTTGAGCTGGCTGACTCTTATTGGTAGTGCTATTTTTATTAGTCACAATGGGCTTAAAAATATTGGGTGTGGCCTTCTTAGGCTCCTCAGGCTCCGGCTTCAGAGCATTTTCCAGCTCCTGGTCGGATTTGCCCGTAATATCGGCCATTAAATCCTGCAGCCAATTCCAGATGATGCCCACGGGAAATAAGAGTCCCAACGCGCACAGCCAGCCGCAAACTAAGGCCAACAGACTGCCTATACCGCCCAAATAACGATGCAGGGGCAACACGATAAGCCCACCGATTAAGCCGCCGCCCTCCGGCAGCAGGTGGGGCGTCAGCTCCTGGCTTGTAGGCACAAAAACATGATGAGCTGTGCCCAAAAGGCACAGCATCACCAAAATAAGAGCCAGTGTTTTTTTCTGCCACAGAGCCAGCTTGCCCTCCACATAGAGCTTCCAGCTCAGCACAAAGCAGGCTACAGGCAGCACAAAGCTGCCCTTACCCAGTAAATAGAGCTGGCACTTGGCCACAAAGCCTAAAGCTCCCCCCTCGCCCATGAGCAGGCTGGCAGAGGTCAGCAGGCCCAGCAGCAAAAAGAAGCCCGCTACATAAGCTGCCGTATGGGACTCACTATGCTGTTGTTGCTTTCTTTTTACTCTTTTATTAGCCAAGTTAATACTCCTAACACAAGCAGATTTTGCTTAAATTTTTATCAGATTTCCATAATAATGGGTAAAATCATGGGACGACGGCGGGTGCGCTCGTAGAGGAAACGACCTAAGCTGTCGCGGACGGTGGATTTAATAGCGGACCATTCGGAGATGCCATTTTCCTCGCATTTTTCCAAGGCCTGCTGCACCTTGTCACGAGCCTCATCCATGAGGCCCTCCGCTTCGCGCACATAAACAAAGCCGCGGGAGACGATATCGGGGCCGGAGACCACATGACAATTTTCCTTATCAATGGTCACTACCACGATCATGATGCCGTCCTGGGACAGCTGACGACGGTCGCGGAGCACAATATTGCCCACGTCGCCTACGCCAAGGCCATCCACCAGCACCTTGCCGGCCTGCACCTTGCCGCTCACGCCAATGCTGTTTTTCGTAATTTCGATGACGCTGCCATTTTCGGCGATAACGATATTTTCCTTGGGCATGCCCAGGCTTTGAGCCAGATTTGCATGCTTAATCAAATGGCGGAATTCACCGTGCACGGGGATAAAGAACTGCGGGCGCACCAGATTATGCACCAGCTTTATTTCCTCCTGGCTGGCATGGCCGGAAACATGCACACCGTTGCTCTTTTCATAAATCACATCCGCACCTAGCTTGTACAGATGGTCGATGGTGCGGGACACCAGCTTTTCATTACCCGGAATGGGCGTAGCCGAGATAATAACTGTATCACCGGGCATAATGTCCACCTTTTTGTGGTCATTCATGGCCATGCGGGTTAGAGCGCTCATGGGCTCGCCCTGGCTGCCGGTGGTGATGATAACAATCTTGTCGGGAGTATAGTTATGGGTCTCGTCGATATCGATAATCTCGCCCTCAGGTGCCTTCAGATAGCCCAGCTCCTTGGCAATATTCACCACATTCACCATGCTGCGGCCAATAACTGCCACCTTGCGGTCGTACTTCAGCGCCGCGTCAATAACCTGCTGAATGCGGTGCACGTTACTAGAGAAGGTGGCCACGATAATGCGATTTTTGGCATAGCGGAACTCGTCGTCAAAGGTCTTGCCCACCATCTTCTCGCTGGGAGTGAAGCCGGGGCGCTCGGCGTTGGTGCTGTCGGCTAAAAGGGCCAGCACGCCGCGGTCGCCATATTCGGCAAATTTATTGAATTCTGTAACCTGACCATCCACGGGGGTATGGTCAATTTTAAAGTCGCCCGTATGGATAATGGTGCCAATGGGCGTATTAATAGCGATGGCAATTGCATCGGGAATGCTGTGATTTACGCGGATAAAATCCAGCTTAAAGGCACCGGCTGTAATCTTGTCGCCGGGCTTAATGGTGCGCAGATTCTCGGAGCTGACGCCATTTTCCTTTAAACGTCCCTGCAAAATGCCTAGAGTAAGTGCGGTACCATAGACAGGGCAGTCAATCTGCTTCATGACATAGGGCAGCGCGCCGATATGGTCCTCGTGGCCATGGGTCAAAAAGATACCCTTTAACTTGTCTTGGTTTTCGATTAAATAAGTTATATCAGGAATCACTAAATCGATGCCCAGCATGTCGTCCTCGGGGAACATTAAGCCGGCATCAACTAAAATCATATCGTCACCATAGCGAAAGACGGTCATGTTTTTACCGATTTCACCTAGACCGCCTAACGGAATGATTTGTACTTTATTTTGAAATTTTCCCAAAAAAAATACACCTCCAATTTTTTGTTTTACATTATATCCGTACAAATGTTAAAGCTTTTTATTTTAGGGTACACTGTGTCCGCACACATACTCTCCACTATATTATACACTAAGAATCCCTTTCTGACAAATATACTGCTTACATTTTTGTAGCAAAATGGTGACAAAGTGCGGGGAAATATAAAGAAAATAATCTTCCTTCTTTGCTCCACAACTAAAGCTTGTTGTAGCGCACTTTTATTGCTATAATAGAAGCTGCAAAATTTCTTTTGTAAGGAAGGCTAGTGTAGCTTTAGGCTTTGCTAGCTCATCCAAATTTATTTTTAAGGATAATGCTTTTTGAAAAATTCTAACGTACTGGATATTGTAGCGTAACCGAGAGGTTATGCCATATCGAGCAAGCCTCTCGGCTTCTTGCACTTTAACTGTAGAAAAATTTTACGCAAGAACATCGGAGGTAGAAAAATGTCTAATTCTGTATTTACAACTATCAATCCTCAAACCAACAAGGAAATTACTATGCGCCTGGAGCGTCCTGAAGAGCGTTTTGCTGTGGAAAGCCTCGTCCGTGAGGCCTTCTGGAACGTCTATCGTCCGGGGTGCCTGGAGCATTACATGCTGCACCAGCTGCGAGACGACGCAGCCTTTGTACCGGAGCTCAATCTAGTCTTGGAGCTGGAGGGCCAGCTTATGGGCCAAATCATGTACATGCGCAGCGCTATTACCCTTGCAGATGGCTCCGAGCTGCCCGTTATGACCTTCGGACCCATCGGTATTGCTCCTGAGTTTAAGCGCCAGGGCTATGGCTTAATGCTCTTGGAATATTCCATGAAATTGGCCAAGGAAATGGGCGTAGGCGCCCTTGCCACGGAAGGCAATATCGACTTTTACGGCAAGGCTGGCTTTGTAGTCGGTAAAAGCGTGGGCATTCGCTACGCTGCCGACCCTGAGGCGGACTACTTTATTGTGAAGGAGCTGCAGGAGGGCTTTTTAGCAGGACGTAAAGGTACCTATGCGGACCCCGCTGGCTATTTCGTGGACGAAGCAGAGACTGAAGCCTTTGACAAGCAATTTCCGCCTAAGGAGAAGCTCAAATTGCCCGGGCAATTATGGTGAGGATAATTTTAACAAGGAGTGATAAACATGACTACTGCATTAACCGGTCGCAACGTGGGCAAAACCTGCCGCGTGCACTATAAAGGAACCTTTAACGATGGCACCCAATTTGACTCTTCCTATGATCGTGGCGAGCCGCTGGAATTCGTTTGCGGCGCTGGCCAAATGATCAAGGGCTTTGACGCAGCCGTAGCCGATCTGGAGCTGGGCGCTGAGGTGGACATCCATCTCCTGCCTGCAGAAGCTTATGGCGAGGCTAATCCTGAAGCTATTTTTACCATGCCCATTGCTCAATTGCCGGGCTCCGAGACCCTCAATGTGGGCCAACGTGTGTACCTGCGCGACAACTATGGTCGTCCGGTGCCTGTTTTGGTAACTGCTAAGGATGAAACCAATATTACCTTTGACGCTAACCATGAAATGGCTGGCAAGGAACTGAACTTCCATATCGAATTAGTGGAAGTAAAATAAATATATTTAAGCGAGCGAAGGAATTAAAGGAACCTGACTAAGGAGTGAAGCATGGAAACAAGGGAGGCCCACAGGGTTCAAAAGGCTGAGCGCTATCATTTTATCGACGCCCTGCGGGGACTGGCCATTAGCGGCGTGGTGCTCTATCATTTGCTCTATGATATTTATCATGTGTACGGGCGCAATCCCCAGTGGGCCGAGCAGCTCTACTGCCGCCTTTGGCAGCAGGGCACCTGCTTCCTCTTTATCGCTATGGCGGGCTTCGTGTGGCGCTTGGGCGGCAAATCCAGCCTGCGCCGGGGCCTGGAGCTCAATTTATTGGGCTTAGTGATCACCTTAGTAACGGTTTTCTTTATGCCTTCGGAAAGCATCTGGTTTGGTATTTTGAATTTTATGGGCTGTGCCACTTGGCTGGCAGGCCTGTGCCATCCATTAGCCCAAAGACTGCCCTCAGTGTGGGGCATGCTTGTGGGCTTATTGGTGTTTCTGACCTGTCGCGAGCTATCTAATGGCCTCTGGGGCCTTGCCGGACTTGGCACGGTGGCGGTGCCGGAGGCGTGGTACTGCAGTAATTGGCTAGCTCCCTTGGGCCTACCTCCGGCAGGTTTTCGCTCCAGCGACTATTTCCCCCTGCTGCCATGGCTAGGAGCCTATATTTTTGGCTATTATGCCTACGCTTTTTTACAGGAGCGGGATTTGCTGGGCGGAATTTTGCACTGGCGCGTGCCACTGTTTTCTCATTTAGGGCTGCGCAGCTTGGAGATTTATTTATTGCACCAGCCCATATGCTTTGGCTTGGTGACCTTATTTTTAGGCGCGTGAGGTAAATGATGGAGCTGATTTTACAAAAATTACGGGAGTTAAGCGACTTAGGCTATCGCGATTTTCAGGCGAAGCTCATGCCCACGGTGGCTAAGGAAACCATTATCGGTGTGCGCACGCCTGCTCTGCGGGCTTTGGCTAAGGAGCTGAAGGGGACGGAGCTGGCGGCGAAGTTTCTCAAGGAGCTGCCCCATCAGTATTTCGATGAAAACCAGCTGCACGCTTTTCTCATCAACGAGCTGAAGGATTATGAAGAGTGCCTGCAGGAGCTGGAGCGCTTTTTGCCCTATGTGGACAACTGGGCTACCTGCGACCAGCTCAGTCCCAAGGTGCTGAAAAGGCAGCCTGAGGCTACGCTGGAGGCTATTAAAAAGTGGATGGCCAGCGAGCAGGTTTACACTATCCGCTTTGGCATGGAAATGCTCATGAGCTTTTATTTGGACGCTTGGTTTAAGCCGGAGTATCTGGCTTGGGTGGCTGCGGATAGAAACGAAGAGTACTATGTGAGGATGATGGTGGCTTGGTTCTTTGCCACGGCCTTAGCGAAGCAGTACGAGGCCACAGTGCCCTATCTGGAGCAGCGCTTATTACCGGAGTGGAGCCATAAAAAGGCTATCCAGAAGGCCTGCGAGAGCAACCGCATAACCAAGGAGCAGAAGGAATACCTGCGGACGCTGAAGTAAAATTTTCGTATCACCCATAAGCAAAAGAGATATCTGCGCACTTTCAAGTAAATCTACACCTAGAAACACAACAATCCCCCGACTGCTGCAATCGGGGGATTATTTTTCTCTACTTCTCACTAGAGCACTGAAAACTATTTTTTAGTCATAGTGATGGCGTCCTTTAACTGGTCTGCAACACCTGCAGCAGTAATTGAATTATTATTATTTTGAGACCTAAAATTCATAGCAAGCTGTGTATTATTTTCCTTAGAAGTGAAGCTTATTGTGGCTGTATTGGTTGCGCTGTCATAATTACAAATATAACCATCACTTGAAAGCTTATCCACCGTTTGGGTTAGGTTAATCCAGCCTGAATCGATGCCGCCACTACTAACGATACAATTACCCGCATCATCAGCCGTCATAAATCCTAATTGAAAATTGTTACCCTGTCCAAGGGAAATTTTATTTAAATCAACCTTGATTTCATATTCTGTATTTGGCTCTATAGCAAATGGGTCCGTATGCAAACGATCACCTGTACGATCGTTGACTTTAATAGGATTCCCTGTATTCCAAGAAGCTTTTCCCACTACCCAATTCTCTAACAGATTCTTTTTCTCACCCATCACTAGATTAATAGCATTCGTTGCCTTACCTACGGCATCCGTAATAGAACTGGCAAGACCATTATCCGACGTAAAAGAACCAGCTACAGCAGCTACAAACGCCAACAAAATTGCGTATTCTGTCATAGCCACACCACGCTTGCCAAGCTTACGCAAAAACATAATCGTCACCTCTCCAGATTATTGTTCACCTTACGTATTATTATATAGCAAGCTAAATAATTTCGTCAAGATGAAGTCCGAATATTAGTAAACATTCTAAAACAATAACAGCTCATAATCAACAGCACCCCAGCGCAGCGAAAGCGATGTGATTACTTTCAATCTCATCTCGCCGCTCTGGGGTGCTGATAGTTTACGATAATATTCTACTTTAAAAAATTGGCTACAGTAAAGGCAAGAGCTTCTCTTGCTCTTCATAAGATATTGCATCAGCTTGGCAAAAGCCATCCTACTACCATCAAGCTAATGCTTTAGATTTCCATTTCACCTCTAATTGCAAGTTCTGTTCCACACAATAAATTAAATACATATTAATCAAGGTTTGGTAGGGAATACCCTTTACTTCAGCCAAATACTTGAAATACTCAATGACCTCCACATCCAAATTGATAGTAACTTGTTTCTTGGTCTTTTTGGCATAGACATTTCGAGTAGAGTTGGAAAAATCATATTCATCTCTCATTGAACGGTACCTCCTTTTACAAAAAACTATAGTATTGCTTGCTTTCTCTTAATGTAGCTTTTCTAGCAGAAATTAAACGAATAATTTCATCATTGCACCTATAACAATGACATACGACAAGCAAATTCGCTCTATTACTGAACCCTAAAATAATAAATCTTTCCTCTTCTTCAGAATGATCGGGATCTGTAATTATTCTTGCCTCAACATCCTCGAAAACAGTGCAAGCTTCTTCAAAGGATATATTATGCTTACCTTTATTAATAATGTTCTTGTTTTCATCCCACGCAAAGCGTAGCTCTCCTATAATTATATTATAATTATTATCTGTTTCCATGTCAATAACCCTCCCTATAACAAAAAAAGCACCTGCCAAGCTCTGACAGGTGCCAACCAATCCACACGACTGGGCAGAAGCTCCTTGCACTCACGCAAAACTGTGCTTGCAAGGCTACCGCTGCAACTACATATATTATACAACTTTTCTTTACTTAGCACAATTGTTTATACCGCGAACAAATTGTAACATTTTCTTTCGCGAAATATAACACAGGACGATGCTAGTGATGTTCACCCTCCCCCCATAACAACAACACCCCAGCGCAGCGAGAGCGATGTGATTACTTTCAATCTCATCTCGCCGCACCGGGGTGCACTGCATTAACAAACGATTTACTTATCCTCTAACTACCTCTAAGCCATTTTCCTTAGCCAGCTTCCGAATATCCTCTTCAGACAGCTTTGAATATTTTATAATCTTAGTCAGTGGCTCTCCATCCTTCAACATTTCAAGAGCTGTTTCCCTACGTTCTTCGGCTTTCCCTTCTTGTTTCGCATCCTTGATTCTAGTTGCCAGTACCATGTAATCCCTCCTCGCTATAGGGTCATTCTTTACAG
>JBJDXC010000036.1:4240-21213 GCA_051866475.1 Phascolarctobacterium sp. | reverse complement strand
CGCCCAAAGCCATTGCCATTGCGAGTACTAAGGATTTTTTCATTGTAATTTCCTCCTCTTCAATGAGAGATATTTATTTATTACAAAATCTCCTTGCAGAGGCTCGCGCTCCACAGCCAAGTAAGAGTTGCCTTGTTTCCTCTACTAAGTGGATTACTACCTTTGCCTCAGAAATTTTATAATAGCGGGGTGTATAGCAGCCTTCATGCACCTGCCTATCGCGCATTTTATAAAGCTACTGTAGCTATTGTATACCAAGATGACCGTCAAGTCAAGCCATTTTTCAGAAAACTTCTCAAAAACTTATCATATTTAACACTTTTGCTTATTCATGGTCTAAAAGTAATGCTCCGGCGAAGCCTATTCACTAGCACCGGAGCAAGTAATTCAGCATTTTAGGCAACTACTACATCCAAGCCATTTTCTTTGGCAAGAATATAAACATCTTCTTTAGAAGCATCCGTAAAATCTAGAATCTCAGACAGCGCCTTTTTCTTTCGTAACATTTTAAGAATAGTTTTACGACGTTCTTCTACACGTCCTTCTTCACGCACACCTTGACTCAAATTACACATATGCTCCACCTCCTGCTTCACTTTCTGGTTCACTTCAATATGATAATCATTTACTAAGATGTTTATTCGCTTTTCAGCCTCAAGATTCCTGCTAAGTAAAATAGACAACAATTTAACTACACTATCTGAAAGCCCATCAATCTTATTTACGGTATAAATTGTCACAACAGTCAATAAATCATAATTTCTCAATGGTTCAACATGATTACCAATAAAGCACTCCTCTTTTACTGAATATATGTTAATAGTGTTTTGCTTATACAACGGTGCATCAGTGCAAATCCAAATACTGTATACCTTCTTAAGCTTATGATATTCCGATTGTGCAAACTCTCTACCATATTGAGCCGAAAGCATTCTTCCGCAATAATAGATTGCCCTTTTTGTAAGAGGATAGCCAGGACTTGCATCCATCTGAGATTCAACATTAAGTATGAGCTTGATAAGCTCTCCATCTTTCGGAGCTAAAGCATAAAAGATAATATCATAAGTAACCATACCCTCATTAATGCTGCTATCTTCTGTATTCATACCAGTGATTAATTTAGCATTAGTTGTATTGGGATGCACTCCAATTTGCGCAACATGTGGTTCTCCTTCGATATACTTATTGACAATATCATCGATGGTACAATTCCTAAATTCAACAACACAGCTTTGCATTATTCTCGCTAAAAACTGTTTATATGCCAGCAGTCTTTTACAGGCCGCATCATACATAGCGCCAGTACTGCTTTGAATATCCTGAGCCAACATATTTTGTTGCGACATTTTTACTCACCTCCATAATAGCACATTCCTGTGCTTTTTTCTATATTTTATAACATCTTCCATTCATTCTAATCTTCCTAAACTTCCTAAAGCAAAACCATGCCAGAGTATAATTCCAGCATGGTTTCGGTGCCAAATTTGCCAATATTTTCATTAAATGTTATGGGTTATGCAATAATGAAGTATTAACTTGAATAGACAAGGAACGCTTCAGTTCATGAAGGCGCAGGATGCAAACGGCGCTACCACATCCGCATCCGCGCTAAAGGTAGAAGCACCCTTCAAAATTATCTTGTTGGCCAAAATCAGGCCCTTAATCCTGCAGCCCGTGCCAATAGTCACGGTGCCATAGGCATGGATCAAAGCTTTGTCCATGCGCACGTTATCGCCAATGGTAATATTGCCCTTTTGGCTATACAACGCTAGACGCTCAGGAACACTACAGCCAGCACCTATTTCAATGCCGGACTTATTCACAAAGACCGTCTCTCCTAGAAGCCTTGCCTGCTTGGGAAAAACGAAGCTACTACTCAAATCCAAATAAGTGAAGTGCTTATTAAAGCCATCGTTGACCACAGTACTAGCAGTGGTATCACTAACTGCCTTTTTATAAAGAAACCTGACCTCAGGAAGCTTTACTTCTTCTGTGCTTGCTTGTTTATATACCCCCTCCTGGGTCAAATACTCTAAACCAGTGGCAGTTTTGCTGACCAAGGCATATTGCCCTGCCAAAGCCCGCTGAGACTCAGCAAAATGCAAGGTGAGCTGGCACAGCCGTTGTACTACGCCATTTTCTTGAACGGCCGTTCCCTCCACCTCCAAAAGCTCGATTAAACCATCCGTGGACGTTGAGCCAATAGCCTTCACCACTACCTTTTCATTGTTAGGCTGCAAATTTCCCTCATAGCAGATGTGGGTTCCGGCTGGCAAGGGCTTATCCTTCAGCTGCATAAACAGAGTATTGCTAATTCTGCGCAGCTGCTGCCGCAAAAGTCGCTGCTGTGTTTTATCAAGCTCAGCCCTGCTCCACAACAATGCCAGCTGAGCCAGCAGCGCTAACAAAAGCGCTACCAAGAGCAAATAGATGCTGATGCTGCCGCGTTCATGAGTTTTCATCAGTAACCTCCCCGTTACAGCAGGTCACTAGCTGTTCAAAGCGACGCTCCCCTCCTTGCCCTTGCAGAGCGAAGGCAATGCGCAGCTGCCTGTTTGAGATTTTCTCAGCCCGCCAAGCGCTTACATCAATACCTGTTAGATAGAGAGGATTGGTTCCTGTACCGGCTCCGGTTGTCGTCTGCAAATATAAGCCCTTGCTGCGATAATACACTACTAGCTTTTTATTGCCCTCGATAGTGTCTAGCTCTAAGCTTCCATCGGCCCTAAGGCGAATGGCAGTGGCGTTGTAGCACAGCTGCTTTTCTAATACGCCCTGCATATAGCTGCCCGCCTGAGCCAGCTCCAGCTGGCTCACCAAGCGCTGCCAGCTCAAGGCAGTGCGCCCAAGCCCCGTGCACACCAGCGCAGCCAAGGCTGCGCCGATAGCAAGGCTCGCAACATATTCCAGCAGCATAAAGCCCTGCTGCTTACGGAACCCCTTCCACCAAGGAGCATAGCTGCCTGCCATTTTGTGAAGCATATACCCGCACCTCCAGAAATTTAGAGCCGTTTTGCTCCTTATACTCCTGCTCTGTGACATAGCCCGACTCAGCTGCAAGTCCTGCCGCTGCCAACTGCGCCGCCTGCCAGGCCTCCTTAAGCTGCAAGCTTTTTTGCTGCGTTATAAGACAAGCTGTAAAGCCTTGGGCTGCGCAGCCCAGCAAGACAACAGTAAAGCCTAGGCAGAGCAGCTCATACACCAAAAAGAAGCCCTTACTGCGCTGCATAAGCTAAAATCCTGCCTGTAATAGGCTGCACATCCACTTGATAGCTAAAGCCATCCAGCTCCCTGTGCTGCAAGCGATAATAGCCATTGACCGAGGGCGCGCCATTGCTGCTGAAGCTGAGCTTAGCTAAAAAGCTACTAAAATACACCTGCTCACAGGCATAATCAGTGAAGTGAACCGCTTGCACGGCGCTGCCCTTCAAGGTCCAAAAGTAGCCATTCTTTTCCGGATTGATTCTAATATCCCTAGCACTGGTATCAGCGGGAAATAAGGCCTCCTGCTGCAGCTGGCGCAAATCCGCTGCCAAAAGCTGGGCGCAAAAGCGTAGCTGCTGCTTATGATAGTGCTGCCAAAGAGCATCGGTATTGAGAAAGACAAAGCCAGTGGATAGAGTTATGAGCGCCACTAGTGCCAGCAGCTCTAGCAAGATAGCTCCTCTTTCTTCGGTGAGCCTTTTAAGTCTCATCAGTACTAGTGGCTTTGCTAGCAGGTGAGCTTATCGTGCTACCGCTGGCGTTTTTACCGCTCAGGGTATAGCTTGCACCCGAGGCATCGGCAGTATAGCTCAGAGCATCGCCTGCTGCATCCTTGAACTCCAGCTTACCGCCTAGATAACTGCTATCCAGCGCGGTGAGGCTATCGGGCACCTTGCCCGTGTCCATGCGATAAAGCTGGATAGCTTGGTCGATAGCAGCTAAATCATTGCTGAGCTTGGCGTTTTTAACCCTGTCATTAGCGCCCGACAGGGAGGGCATGAGCATGGTGGCCAGGATGCCTATTAAGGCAGCCGCTGCCACCACCTCGATGAGGGTAAAGCCCCTTTGACTTCGTAATTTTTCTACCATATTATTCCTCCTTCCTATTGTGGCAAAGCGGAAAGCATTTCTAGCAGCGGTCCCAGCACCGCGCAGACAACAGCAGCAATCACGCCTGCTGCTAAAAGCAGCAGCAGGGGCGCCAGCACTTCCCTAAGCTTAGCAATTTTACTCTGCATATCCTGCTGCCCTAGGCGCGCTGCCTCCCGCAGC
This sequence comes from Phascolarctobacterium sp., assembly GCA_051866475.1. Taxonomy (GTDB): domain Bacteria; phylum Bacillota; class Negativicutes; order Acidaminococcales; family Acidaminococcaceae; genus Phascolarctobacterium_A. The sequence goes on along the minus strand of JBJDXC010000036.1, from coordinate 16,956 downwards.
ATTTGGGGTAAGCAGCCTGTGGCTGCGCCCACGCTGACCAAATCCAGCGTCAGCGGCGACAGCAGACCCCGCATCCCTGCCAGGGAGGCAGTAATGTCTGCGCCTCGCTGCAGCCTGCTATCCAAAAGCAGGAGCTGCTGCTGATAAGGGCTCTCCGCCATAGTTTTGGCAATGGCTTGGACGGCGATGGTAATACTTAAGCCGCTGTCCAAAAGCAGCGCCAAAAGCTTGCAAAAGCGTATCTCGCAAAGCAGGCCATAAAAATTTCCGCACCAAGGCTTACCCAGCAGCCATAAGAGTAAGCGCTTACCATAAAAGCGCGCTAGCATGACCGTTGCCACTAGCATTCCTGCTATGAGCAAAGGATTGTTCACCAAAAAATCATGCACCCTTAAGAGCAGCTCCATGCTACCATTGGGCTGCAGGCGCATGCCCCTATAAACAGAGGCCAGCATGGGCAGCACATATAAGAGGAAGAATAGCAAGACGCCCAAGGCCGCTGTAAGCAAAAACAGGGGATACATAGCTGCCTTCCAGATGAAGCTGCGCAGCTGCTCCTGCTGCTGATAGTAGTCCGCCAGTTCGTTTAAAACAGCTCCCAATTGGCCGCTCAGCTCCCCTGCCTGCACCAGCTGCACTGCCAAGGTAGGGAAAAACTGCTGCTCTTGAGCCATAGCCTCCGCTAGGCTGCTGCCGTGCCCCAAAAGCTGGTGCAGGTGCAGGCACATGAGCTGTAGCCTTTTGTCCAAGCGCTTTCTTAGAAGCTCCATGGCCTGCAGGATCGGTAGGCCACTCTGCAAAATCAAGGCTAGCTGCCGCAAAAAGAGGATGCGCTCCCGCCAGGTATAGGCTTGCCTGTGGAAAATTTTTATCACCTCCTCGGGGTCTATTGTAAGAATTTATGGCAAATAGCTCCCTAACATTTTTGGCCAAATATGAAAATTTTCTGTGAACCTTAGCCTGAAAAATGGAAAGGCCAAGCATACAAAAAAGCCCCGCAAGGCCCATGGCTAGGGCATTGCGGGACTTTAGGTAAATTGTTAATTTTTTGTTTAAGCTTCAGCTTCGCTATGTTCTTCTTCACGCAGTAGAGTCATAAACTCTTCGCCGGTGATGGTTTCCTTCTCTAGTAAGAAATTGGCCAAAGCATCCAGCTTCTCACGATTTTCGCTGAGGATTTGACGAGCCTTCTCGTGAGCTTCCTTGATGATGGACAGCACCTTGGCATCGATAAGGCCGGCGGTTTCCTGGCTGCAGGCCAGGGACGTGTCGCCGCCCAGGTATTGATTGGTCACAACCTCGGTAGCCATCATGTCGAACTCCTCCGTCATGCCTAAGCGCGTTACCATGCTACGCGCGATGCGAGTAGCTTGCTCGATATCGTTGGCCGCGCCGCTGGTGATGCTGCCGAAGACGAGCTCTTCGGCGCTGCGGCCGCCGGTGATGGTGACAATCTTGTTAAAGAGTGTCTCCTTCTTCATGAGCACGCTGTCGTTCTCATCTATTTGCATGGTGTAGCCCAGCGCACCGTTGGTGCGCGGAATAATGGTAATCTTGTGTACGGGCGCGCTATTTTTTTGCATCGCAGCCACCAGCGCATGGCCGATTTCGTGGTAAGCGATGACCTTCTTTTCCTCCGGACTAATGACGGCACCCTTGCGCTGGTAGCCTGCGATGACAACCTCGATGGACTCCTCTAGGTCGGCCTGCTCCACTACCTGACGCTGCAGCTTCACAGCACGTAGCGCGCCCTCGTTGACGATATTGGCTAATTCAGCGCCACTGGCACCGGCAGTGGCGCGGGCCAAGGCCTTAAAGTCGATATTGTCGGCCATCTTCACATCACGGGCGTGCACCTTTAAGATGGCCTCACGGCCCTGCAAATCAGGCAGCTCTACGGGGATACGGCGGTCAAAGCGGCCGGGGCGCAGCAGCGCCTTATCCAAGGATTCAGGTCTATTGGTGGCTGCCAGGATGACCACACCCTTGCTGCCGTCAAAGCCATCCATTTCACTTAAGAGCTGATTTAAAGTCTGCTCCCGCTCGTCGTTGCCGCCGAACTGGCCGCTGTCGCGGCGCTTACCGATAGCATCGATTTCATCGATGAAGACAATGCAGGGCGCCTTTTCCTGTGCCTGCTTAAATAAGTCGCGCACACGGGCGGCGCCCATGCCCACGAACATTTCCACAAATTCGCTGCCGCTAATCGAGAAGAAGGGCACCTTGGCTTCGCCGGCTACAGCCTTGGCCAGCAGAGTTTTACCTGTGCCCGGCGGGCCCACGAGTAGTGCGCCCTTGGGCATATTGGCGCCAATGGCCTTGTACTTGCCGGGGTTATGCAAGAAGTCCACCAGCTCCATTAAGGCCTCCTTGGCCTCGTCCTGACCAGCCACGTCGGCAAAGCTCTTGCCTGTCTGGGCCTCCACATACACCTTGGCATTGCTCTTGCCAAAGGTCATAGCATTACCGCCCATACGTTTGCCCATAAAATACATGAAGAGCTGACCTAGCGCAAAGAAGATAAAAATGGGCAAGATCCAGTTTTTAAAGAAGCTTACGATTGCAGAATCCTCCTTGGGCACAACCTGGGAAAACTCCACCTTGCTTTTCATCAAGCGCTCGGCCAGCTGCGGGTCCTCCACACGACCAGTGACGTAAATCTCCTTTTCCTGCTCGCCCTTGCCCAGAGCAGCAATGCGCTTATCGGTAATTTCCACCTTGGACAGCTTGCCCTCGTCCACCATTTGCATGAAGCTATTATAGGACACATCATGGACTTTGGGACTGAAGAAGGTGGGCATGATCACCGTGTTAATCAGCATAATAATCATCAGCGCCATCACATAATAATACAAGAGGGGGCGCTTTTTATTATTATCACTATTCATACGTTCATCTCCTTTTTTGATAACCTTGTGTATACTATTGTACTATTATAAGGGCAAATAGACAAATGAAAGTTTTGTAAACAAAAGCGTGCCAGTCTTGTAGGCCGCTCCGGTCAAAGCCTTCGCCTTGGCAAAGCATAGTAATACTGTATACTAATGAAGAATACTTGTATACATATAGCTTACACCTTGCATTGTGCAATCCTTTTATATACAATTATGCTTGTAACTATAAAGGAGGTAGCAATATGCCCAAAATTAACACAGTTTTAGTTGCAAATCGTGGTGAAATCGCTATCCGCGTTTTCCGTGCCTGCAATGAGCTAGGCATTCGCACCGTTGCTATATATTCTAAAGAAGACACCCTTTCCCTGCACCGCAATAAGGCCGACGAGGCTTATCAGGTAGGCGAGGGCAAGAGTCCCACTGATGCTTATCTTGATATTGAAGATATCCTGCGTGTTGCTCGTGAGCATGAGGTGGATGCTATTCACCCCGGCTACGGCTTTTTATCTGAGAACAGCAATTTAGCGCGCCGCTGCCAGGAGGAGGGCATTACCTTTATCGGCCCCCGTCTGGAGCACCTCATCATGTTCGGCGATAAAATCAACGCCCGCAAGCAGGCTGAGCTGGCCGGCATCCCCATGATTCCCGGCAGCAAGGGCACTGTTAATAGTCTGCAAGAAGTGCTGGACTTTGGCGAAAGCTATGGCTATCCCATCATCATCAAGGCCGTTAACGGCGGCGGTGGTCGTGGCATGCGCGTTGTGCATTCTGCTGAGGAAGCTATTACTGCTTATGACTTGGCTAAAAGTGAAGCCAAAAAAGCCTTTGGCAATGATGAAATTTATCTGGAAAAATATTTGCAGAACCCCAAGCATATCGAGGTACAGATTATTGGCGATATGCACGGCAATTTGATGCATCTTTTCGAGCGCGACTGCTCCGTACAACGCCGTCACCAAAAATTAGTGGAGATCGCACCGGCCTTCTCCCTGCCCTTAGAACAGCGCCAGGCTATTTGTGATGCCGCTGTAAAGCTCATGAGAAACGTTAACTATATCAGCGCTGGTACTGTTGAGTTTTTGGCTACTCCTGATGGGAAATTCTATTTTATCGAAGTCAACCCGCGCATTCAGGTTGAGCACACCGTTACTGAGCAAATCACTGGTATCGATATTGTGCAAACCCAAATCAAGGTTGCAGAAGGGTACGATTTGCATGGCCCGGAAATCAACCTGCCGGCGCAAAGAGAGCTGCACACCATTGGCCACGCTATTCAGTGCCGTATTACTACGGAGGACCCGGCCAACAACTTTATGCCTGACACCGGCAAGCTGATTACCTATCGCAGCGGCGGTGGCATGGGCATTCGTCTGGACGGTGGCAACGCCTTCACCGGCTCCGTTATTACGCCCTACTACGACTCCCTGCTGGTTAAGGCCACCACCTGGGGCTTGAGCCATCAAATCGCTATTACCAAAATGCTGCGCTGCCTGAAGGAATTCCGTATCCGCGGCGTGAAGACCAATATTCAATTCTTAGAAAACGTGCTGCAAAACGAGCACTTTATAAAGGGCGACTATACCACGGACTTTGTAGACCAAACCCCGGAGCTTTTTGTCTTCCCCAAAACCCTGGACCGCGGCAACAAGCTGCTCCATTATATTGCGGACGTTACCGTCAACGGCTACTCCAACGTGGGCGTACAACCCAAGCCGGAATTTGCGCCCTTGAATATGCCCAAGCACTACAACGGCTTTTTGGCTCTGGGCGCCAAGCATGTGCTGGATACCCAAGGCCCGGAGGGCCTTGCTGATTGGGTTATGGCCCAGCAGGAGGTACTCGTAACCGATACTACCTTCCGTGATGCTCACCAATCCCTCTTCGCAACTCGTCTGCGCACCGCCGACATGCTGCGCGTAATGCGCGACACCGCCGGCAAGCTACCCGGCTTCTTCTCCTTTGAATGCTGGGGCGGTGCTACCTTCGACGTAGCCTATCGCTTCCTGGACGAAAGTCCTTGGCAGCGTCTGGCTCAGTTCCGCGAGGCTGCGCCCAATGTGCTGCTGCAAATGCTGCTGCGCGGCGCTAACGCCGTGGGCTACACCAGCTATCCCGATAATGTAGTTAAACAATTTATCCAGCTGGCTGCGAAAAACGGCATCGATGTTTTCCGCATTTTCGATAGTCTGAACGGCCTCGACAATATGCGCTTATCCATCGACACCGTTCGCGAATGCGGCAAGGTTGCAGAAGCAGCCCTGTGCTACACCGGCGATATTCTCGATCCCCATCGCGATAAATACGATTTACAATATTACATCAATATGGCTAAGGAGCTGGAAAAGGCCGGCGCCAATATTATTGCCATCAAGGATATGGCAGGACTCTTAAAGCCTGAAGCCGCTTATCGCTTGGTAAGCAGCCTAAAGTCCTATGTGGGCGTGCCCATTCATCTGCATACCCACGAGGGCAGTGGCAACGCTATTTATACCTATGCCCGCGCTATCGACGCCGGCGTAGATATTGTGGACACCGCCATGAGCTCTATGAGCTGTGGCACTGCCCAGCCCTCCACTGCCAGCCTCTTCTACGCCCTGAGCGGTCATCCCCGTCAACCCCGTCTGGATGTGGACGCCTTGAACGAAATGTCCCGTTATTGGGAAACCGTGCGCCCCTATTACAAGGCTGCTGATAGAACTGAAAACTTCCCCAACCCTGAGGTTTATTGCCACGAAATGCCCGGCGGCCAATATACCAACTTGAAGCAGCAGGCTCAAGCTCTGGGCCTCATCAACCGTTGGGAGGATATCAAGGATATGTATCACAGAGTATCCATGATGTTCGGCGACCTTATCAAGGTTACTCCTTCCTCCAAAATCGTGGGCGATATGGCCCTCTTTATGGTCCAAAATGACCTGAGCGAGGAGGATGTTTACGCTAAGGGCGATGTGCTAGACTTTCCTGCTTCCGTGGTAGAATTCTTTGAAGGCCGCATCGGCGTGCCCTACCAAGGCTTCCCCGAAAAGCTGCAAAAGATTATTCTCAAGGGTCGTGAGCCCATTACCGTACGCCCCGGCGCTGCCCTGGCTCCGGTGGACTTTGAAGCTGTACGCGCTAAGCTTGCAGACATGGGCGCTCCCACCACTGATGAAGCCATTAGCTCCTATTGCCTCTATCCGAAAGTATTCACCGATTGGGTTGCTCGCTACAACGAATTTGGTGATGTTTCCGTGCTGGACTCCCCCACCTTCTTCTTCGGTATGACCCCCGGCGAAAAGATTAAGGTAGAAATCGAGCAGGGCAAGGTTTTGGTCATTAAGCTGGTACATGTTTCCGAGGCCAATGCCGCTGGCATGCGCACCGTGACCTTCGAATTCAACGGCCTGCCCCGTGAAATCGAAATCAAGGACCGCAATGCCAAGGCCACCGAGGTCACCCGCAAGAAGGCCGACAAGTCCAACATGGGCGAAATCGCAGCCTCCCTCTCCGGCTCCGTAGTCAAAGTGCTGGTAGAAAAGGGCCAAGCCGTAACTAAAGGCACTCCCCTCATCATCACTGAAGCTATGAAGATGGAGACCACCCTCTCCGCACCCATCAGCGGTATTGTGAGCATCATTCACGTTGCTCCCGGCGAGCGTGTGGAAAGCGGCGACTGCCTCATGGAAATCAAAACCCAAGTCGACAAATAATACTTGCGATTGTGCAAAGTATATGATACACTGAAAAAGCAGCGGACATTTCCGCTGCTTTTTTAACTCTTTTCATAGATAGGACTACCATGCAACAATCACTTTACGACTACATACAACAGCATATTGATGAGGACGGCGTGTTCACCGAAGGCACGTTGCCTGACGGCAACGACTACGTAAACATCGTGGAGCCCGGCCAGACTGATGCCTTTTACTACACCGCCGACATGCCCTCCAGCGACGAGGACGCCAGCATCATCATCAAGGACCTGCGTGCATATCTCGCATCCCCTAGCATCAGCACCTACCAAAAGCTCTACAACCACCTCAAGGAAAAGTGCCTCGCCGAATATGCCGACCCCTTCATCGCGGCCTTCGACCGCGACGAGGTGAACGAAACTGCCTTTAGCCTCGCCCGCCGCTTGCTTTATAATGCGCGCCACAGGGAGCCCTTGAAATTTGCCTTTCTGCTCTTCGGCCTTTATAGCATGCAGCACATTGAAGAGGAAGACCCGGAGCTGTGGCGCGATTTGGTAACCACGGCCCACTGCGAGGAATTCACCTTCGCCTTCCTTTATAGCTGCCGCGTCACCAATTATATTTCCCAAAAGGCTGTGTGGGAGCTCTTGGGCTGCACCAAGGGCTGGGGCAAGGTTTTTGCCATCATCGATTGCCGCTGTCCTGACGACGACCATCGCCGTTGGCTTTTGCAAAACGGCCCCGATATTGATGTGGAATACCCGCCCCTGTCTGTAAAGCTTATTCAAGCAACCCAGCTGGATAAATTCTTGGCCCAGCCCGTAATCGACTACCCCTGCTATAAAAGCGCTGTGGCCATTTTGGGCAATTATATGATGCTACTTTTGCATTACAAGCCCGAAGCCGTGCGGGAAAACTATAATCTGACGGACATCGATCTTTATGGCATGCTAAAAAATCTGCTCCACCATGCCCTCTACCTTTCTGTAGAGGCCGAGGATATGCTGGACATGATCACCATTGCCACCTCCCTGCGCAATATGCAGGATGACAACGCCCTTTATTCCCTCACGCCCAATCAAGTGAACGAGCTCATCGCTGCCTGCGACAAAATGGTTTATGCCACCAATTGGGAGCCTATTATTGCCTCTCGCTTATTTGAAGGCGACCAGGTGAACTACCAGCTAGCGGACCTAGCCTACGAGCTGGAGCTGGATATCTGGCAGCAGCTGTACGATTTTTGGCTAGCCCATCCCATGGAATACACCCTTTTACCCTACCTGCTCTCCTATGAGGGCGGTAACCGCTCTGACAGGGTGCTGGCGCACCTCACGGAGCAGCTGCCCCTTTACGCCAGCGACCTGCACTCCTTAGTAGTACCCCTGCACTACTTGCGCAGCCATCCCGGCAAGAGGGAAATAATTCTGTGCGCAGCCCTCAGCTCAATGTACGAGCTTTTGCGCAGCTGCGCCTGCGATGTTTTGGAGGCCTGGGGCCCGGACTACCTTTCCCAAACCATTATCGACAATATCTATGCTGCTATGCGTAGCAGCACCGACGACCTGGTGCAGGCCCGCCTCATCGCCATTTTGCAGGGCAAAAAGCTGGATATCGAGGCCTTTTTGCAGCGCCTCAAGAAAAAAATGAAAAAATAACTAAAAAAATCGCAATTAGCACTTGCTAACCAAAGAAGATTGTGTTATAATCAAGGTGTAGTAAGCAGTGGCTAATCAAGATTTGCATTTCGACCCTTCCTGATTTTACAGCCTTGACCTTGACCATATTCCTTCCAAAGCATTTGGTTAGCATGCTACTATGACCACATTCTCCTCAAAAAAAGATGACTGCGTTCGCACTTACGCAGTCATCTTTTTTATTATCTTCACTTAATCACCATAGCAAAGACGTTCATACTCCTCCATGGGTATGGGCCGTGAGAACAAATAGCCCTGTCCCTTATGGCAGCCGCAGTCAAGGAGAAGCTTTCTCTGTGTCTCTGTTTCCACGCCCTCACAAATGGTGCTGTAGCCCAAGCTGTGCAGCATGGAAATAGTGTTTTTCAGGAAAATATGACCCTTGATGCTGTTCTCGCAGTTCAAAAGCAGCTTGCGGTCAATTTTAATCGTATCAATGGGTATATCCACTACCATATTGACCAAGGAATAACCGGAGCCAAAATCGTCCAAGGAGGTTTTAATACCCGACTGACGCAGCTCATCAAAAAGCTGGTACACCTTGGCAAAGTTTTGGGCAGCGGCGGTTTCTGTCAGCTCGATTTCTACCAAGGCCGGACTCACCCTATACATTGCCAAAATCTCCAAATAACGCTGCACTGTGTTATCGTTTTGCGTGTGCAAAACGGAGGCATTGATGGAAATAGGCACCTGCTTGCGGCCCAGCCTTTTATTCTTGGCCAGGAATTGCACTACACGCTCAAATACATAGAAATCTAGCTCCGTGATGCGACCATTATCCTCCAACGCGGGAATGAATTGGTCGGGATAAATCTGGGTGCCGTCCTCCCGGAACCAGCGGATTAAAGCCTCTGCACCGATCAAGGAATTATCCTCCAGAGAAAACTTGGGCTGCAGGAAAACCTTGAATTCCTTATCCGTGAAGGCGTTATTGGCATTGGTAAAAATGAGCTTCTCCAGCTGCTGCTTGGCAGCCAGCTCTTCATTGTAAAGTGCCGCCGTGCTCTGATGGTTCAAAATGAGGGACTTGCGAGCATAGTTAGCTGCATCGATGGCCTCGGCCGCATTATGACATGCCGGTGTAACATGGTAAATACCACTACGCAACCTCAGCTTCAGGAAGGAATATTGCTTGGACACGTAGTCCATGAAGCGGTTATTGATGCTATTAACTCGTATTTCTGCATCTGCTATATTCTCATAGGGTCTGAACAAGATAAACTGGTCCGCCACAATGCGGGAGAACAGGATATTATTCTTATCGCTGAGAGCCTCGGACACAAATTTAGTAAATAGCTGCAAGAGCTTATCCCCAAAGGCATAGCCATATTTTTGATTGATTAAATTAAAGCGCTCAAAATCAGTGTAGATCACAGCGTAATTCTTAGCCAAGCCACTGACAATTTTCTCTTCCATTCTCTCGCGGAATTGGGAAAAGGTGATGAGTCCGGTCAAGGAGTCTAGCTTATGCTCGCTGAACACCACATTTTGGCAAGCATTAATGTTTCTGCTTTGCCCGTGATGAGCTGCAATAATTTTGCTCAGCTCGCTCAGCTGCTGCTTCGTATTCTTGGACCAATAACGCTTTTGGTTGCATACGGCATAGGTAATAAAGCCCACCATTTGCCCCTGCCAGAACATGGGCGCAATGAGCACGGTCTTGCCGTTGGTAGTTTCCCGAATTTTATTGAGCACAGGGAAGCCTTCCTTAAGATCTTCTAAATCAAGCTGGATCAGGCCGGTCTCATCCCGCAGCTGGAAAATTTTTCTAAATTCATCCTTGCTGAAGCTAAAGATGTCGTTAAGGCAGGAGTAAACCCCATCCCGCATCCAGGCATAAGCCTTGCTTGCTGTTTGCTCCTTGAGCTTGATATCAACAACGTTGATTCTATCGAGATGAAAACGAATGCCGATGATTTTTAAAAGCAGCTCCATGCCCTGCTCCACTGAGCTGCTGGTTTCTAAAATTTCGAAGGCCGTGGCAATGGGGTCGTTTTGTAGATAGCGTATATTAAGCTGCTGGAAGCTGGGATTTTCGCTGTTGCGCGCCTCCAGATAGCGATTTAAGTCATCGCAAAAGCTATAGGTGTCACGCCCATTAAATTTAGCCTGATAGAGGGCCCAGTCAGCATTTTCCAAAAGCTGGTCATAGGTATAGCCACCTGTGTTTTCCGGCAGGAAGCAAATACCAATGCTACAGGTGAGATTGTCACTATCGTTGAGCATTTCCACATTGCGAATATGCTGCATCAGGCGATTGAGAATGGTAATCAAATCTATTCTATTGATGCTGGGGAAGAAAAGCACGAACTCATCCCCACCGAAGCGCGAAGCAATAGTGTTAGAAGGCAATACCTCTTTAAAAATGCTTGCTGTTTCCTTGAGCACGTGATCCCCAAAAAGATGCCCATAGGTATCATTTATCTGCTTGAAATAATCCAAGTCCACCATGGCCAAGGCACAGCTGTCGAAGGGACTCTTGTCGGCTAAATGCTGGCTGATGAGATACATGCCGGAGGCGTGGTTATACAGTCCGGTCAGCTGGTCCATCTGGGCCTTTTGAGTCAGCTGCTCTTCCTTTTTGGCGAAGTCGGTGATATCTTTAATGGTACCCAAAATCACGTAGCTATTATCCTGCTCCGAGGGCAAGAACATGCCCTCCATTACACAGCGCATAAACTGCCCATTGCTAAGCCGCGTGCCTTGGGTCTCTACCGGCTCTCCCACATCACCTAGGAAGAATTGCTTAACCTTAGCCCGATAAGTGGGATGAACATTGGCATCGTTATCAATATTTTGTAGAAGTTGCTCCACAGTATGCAGCTTATTCAGGCAATTATCATAAATAATCAGCCTATCCTCCTTGGAGGAATACTCAAAAGCCTCCAGCTGACTGGCCTCTAAAATCAGGGAGAGCTTCTGCAGCTTGCACAGGCATGCTGGGGTAGGTGCGTGGCCACGCAAGCAATGTAAAGTTGTGTTGGAGGTTGCCGCGTCCATAATACTGCTCCTTAATGCTACCAACAAGATAGCAGAAAATTCGTTACAAAAGCTTTCTTATATTATAAAACACACCACCCATTTAATGCAAATAATTTTTGAAATAGCAAAGGTATCACACCATAAAATAGTAGCAAAAATATTATTTGTTACACTTTCTTTACGCTAAAGGTATCAAAGCAGTATCGAAGCATGGTATTCTGAGCGCCAAATTGGAGCCAAACATAGCAAAAGACACCGAAAACCCCGCATGGAGCAAGGGTTTTCAGTGTCTTCTGCTATATTAGGGAGTAATTAGGGAGAAGCTATTTTATAAATTATCTGTGAGAATATGCATTTGTTTTAATATAGTGGCTAAACCATTTTCAAGGCTTATGCCTCGATAGGTTTATCCTGCAGGGCATCGAAGCCAGTCTCGCCGGTACGAATCTTGACAACATCCTCAACATTGTAAACGAAGATCTTGCCATCGCCGTATTTGCCGGTGTAGAGCACTGCCTTAGCGGTGTTCACAACATCTGCTACAGGAATTGCGGAGACAATCAATTCAACCTTAACCTTGGGCAGCAGGTGAGCTGCAACCTCAGCACCACGATACATCTCGGTTTGACCCTTTTGGATGCCATAACCCAAAACCTTGGTCACGGTCATGCCGGTGATGCCCAGCTTGTCCAGAGCAGCCTTGAGAGCTTCAAAGCGGTTTTGAGAAGTGATGATGCAAATCTTGCTCAGCTTGTGCTCGCCGGTAGAAGCAGCTATGCTAGGAGCAGTTACAGCAGCGGGAGCCACATAGGTGGTGGTTACGGAAGGCATTTCCTCAACAGTGGGCATGAAGTCAGCATAGCTGCTCAGCAAGCCGTGCTCTTCCATATCCAGACCCTTGATTTCTTCTGCCTCGCTAACGCGCAGGCCGATGAGTTTATCGAGAACACCGAAGATGATGGTCATAGCAATTGCTACATAAATGGCTACGGTTACGACGCCGATGATTTGGGTCATCAGGAAGCTGGAGCCACCGCCGTAGAACAGGCCGTCCTTAGTAGCGAAGAGGCCGGTTACGATGGTACCGAAGGCACCGCATACACCGTGTACGGAAACTGCGCCAACGGGGTCGTCAATCTTCAGCTTTTGGTCAAAGAATTCAACAGCTACAACAACCAGGACACCAGCGATGAGACCGATGATTAAAGCGCCAGCAGGGCTAACAACGTCGCAGCCTGCGGTGATAGCAACAAGGCCTGCCAACACGCCGTTTAAGGTCATGGAAACATCGGGCTTGCCATAGCGTACCCAGGTGTAAATCATGGTAGCGGTTGCACCGGCAGCAGCAGCCATGTTCGTGGTAATAAAGATGTCGCCCATGCTGATCAGAGCTTCGTCGCCGGTTGCGCAGACGGTGGAAGCACCGTTGAAGCCGAACCAGCCGAACCACAGCAGGAATACGCCCAGAGCACCCA
>JBJDXC010000036.1:0-4140 GCA_051866475.1 Phascolarctobacterium sp. | reverse complement strand
CCGATGAAGCCGCTGATATCCTCACCGAACATCAGGCCAAAGCCCAAAATCCAGAAGACGATGGAGCCGAGGCTCATGTCCATGACGTTTTTCATTACGATGTTAGCAGCGTTTTTGGCTCTGGTAAAGCCGGTCTCTACCATAGCGAAGCCAGGCTGCATAGAAAATACTAGGAAGGCACCAATCAGTACCCATATAGTGTCCGCGGATACGAATTTACCCATTATGAATCACCCCTCATGAAATTCAAGCACCGTTTATCCGTTTAAACGATGTGTATTTATCGTCACATGCTTGCGCATGTAATTTTCAGGCCTCTTTTTATCTACTAGCCTTAAAAAAGAAGTGAGGCGTATTCTACTAGTAGCAGAATACACCTCGTTGTGTACAGAGATTTTATTTAATCATATTATATCAAAATCGCGGAGAAGGTACCAGATACGAGGAATGGCGACGACGGCGTATGAATAATACTCCTAGGAGCCATGACGAAGTAGATGGTGCCTTATACGTGATTTTTACTCATTTACACCGAACAGCAGCTCGCCATAAGTCGGATACGGCAGATATTTGCCACCGGTCAGAGCTTCAGCTGCGTCTACAGCCTTACGCAAAGCTTCCATATCAGCTACAACAGCATCATGGTAGAAGGTTGCTTGCTTCTTGGTGCATTCAATTTCACCAGCAGCCTTCAAATCTGCATCCAGCTTCAGGCTTGCAGCGTACATTTCAGCGCTCAGAGCGCTCAGCTTGCTAGCCAATTCAGCTTCGAAGCCTGCACTGATGCCGGCAGCCTTTTTATCCAGCACTGCCTTGGTCAAATCCTCGGTGTAAGCAGCAACTGCAGGCAGGATATCCTTGTGGAACATATCCAGTGCGGTAGCAGCCTCGATGGAAATGGTGGTGCTGTAGTTCTCCAGCAGGATTTCCACACGGGATTTAACTTCAGCTTCGGTGAAGATATGATGCTTAGCAAAGAGAGCAATATTCTTCTCGCTGCCCAGATAAGGAATAGCTTCCGGAGTGGATTTCAGGTTCAGCAGGCCGCGTTTTGCAGCTTCAGCAACCCATTCATCGGTGTAGCCATTGCCGTTGAAGACGATGCGTTTATGTGCCAGATAGGTTTGTTTAACCAGATCATAGACAGCAGCCTCCAGATCAGGAGCATCGGCCAGCTTCTCAGCGAACTCATCCAGCTCTTCAGCAACGATAGTGTTCAGCACAACGTTGGGGCCGGCGATGGAGAACATGGAACCCAGCATACGGAACTCGAACTTGTTGCCGGTGAAGGCAAAGGGAGAGGTTCTGTTTCTATCAGTGTTATCCTTAACCAAAGCAGGAATGGTGTCGTCGCTGATCTTCATGAATTCAGCCGGGTTACCGGTGTAAACCTTGTCAGCTGCGATCGCTTCCAAAACTGCGGTCAATTCAGTGCCCAGGAAGACGGAAACGATAGCCGGAGGAGCCTCGTTAGCGCCCAAACGATGGTCGTTACCAGCGCTTGCTACGGATACGCGCAGCAGGTCTTGGTATTCATCAACAGCCTTCAAAATAGCTGCCAGGAAGGTCAAAAAGCGCAGGTTCTTATAGGGCTCCTTGCCAGGATCCAGCAGGTTTTTGCCCTCTTCGGTAGCCAAGGACCAGTTGTTATGCTTGCCGCTGCCGTTTACACCATCAAAGGGTTTTTCATGGAGCAAGCAAACCAGGCCATGACGCAGAGCAACGCGTTTCATGAATTCCATCATCAGCTGGTTATGGTCGGAAGCAACGTTGGTGGAGGAGAAAATCGGAGCCAGCTCGTGTTGAGCAGGAGCTACTTCGTTATGCTCGGTTTTAGCAAGCACGCCCAGCTTCCACAGCTCTTCGTCCAAATCCTTCATGAAGCCCAATACTCTTTGCTTAATGATACCAAAGTAATGGTCCTCCAGCTCTTGGCCACGGGGAGACTTAGCGCCGAACAGGGTGCGTCCGCAGTATACCAAGTCTTTACGTTTTTCCCACATCTTTTTGTCAACCAGGAAATATTCTTGTTCAGGGCCAACGGTGCTGTTTACACGCACGGTGTTGACACCGAAAATCTTCAAAATCTTGCAGGCTGCCTTGCTTACAGCGTTCATGGAGCGCAGCAGCGGGGTCTTTTTATCCAGCACTTCACCGGTGTAGGAGCAGAACGCGGTCGGAATGCACAGGCAGTTGTCTTTAATAAAAGCATAGCTGGTGGGGTCCCAAGCGGTATAGCCACGAGCTTCGAAGGTAGCACGCAGGCCGCCGGAGGGGAAGCTGGAGGCGTCAGGCTCGCCTTGGATTAATTCCTTGCCAGAGAAGTCCATGATTACACGACCCTCAGCGGTAGGAGAAATAAAGCTTTCATGCTTTTCAGCAGTGATGCCGGTCATGGGTTGGAACCAGTGGGTGAAATGGGTGCAGCCATGCTCCAAGGCCCAATCCTTCATAGCGTTAGCAATGATGTTAGCGATTTCAATATTCAAGGGTTTACCTTCGATAATCGCTTGCTTGTAAGCCTTGTAGGTTGCAGTCGGCAGACGATCCTTCATAACAGTTTCGTTAAAAACTAAGCTGCCAAATAATTTCTGAACATCATTCATGATTATACCTCCCTAAGCTCTCTTGTGAGAATTTCGGCCTACAATCGTAAGCCCCTCATTTTAATGCAAGTTGTGTGCTCTTACAGATTATTTTTCTTTCTGGCTCTGTAAAATAAGAAAACACCGCAAGCTGCGTCCTACGCTGCTCCGGTGCTCCGTTGCACTATCCACCACGGAACTATATGCCAAAGTGGATATAAAGCAAAAGCAACGATGCGGCTTGGAGATTACTCCAACAACAACATCGTTGCTTTATGCGCTTATTATAAATCCTCTTTTTGATTTTGTAAAGAGGGGTAAGCAAAAAATTTTTAATTTTTTTCTTTGCTCATGCTTGCAGGATTTTTGTCCTCAATGCAGAAAAGTAACCATGTATAGTTTGTTGATACGGAATATTTATGTTTATTACCAATATGAGGAGGGGTACGAACATGGAATTAACCGCAGTTGCTCAATTAAGACGCATGGTTTTAGAGCATTTATCTCGTTATACCTGGAACGATGTGCTCATCGACCACGTTTATGATATTTTGCAGGAAGTGCGCGACGATACACCACGCTATCGCTGCTGCGTTTACAAGGAGCGCGCTGTTTTAAAGAACCGCATTGATATGGCCCTGGGTCAGGAGTGCAAGGAAAATATTATCGAGGCCTCCAAAAAGACGCTTTTTGAACCCGAGCGCAAGGATTTGCCCATTATCGACGTGCTACCCGCCGCCTGTGACCAATGCCCCATCGACGCTTATTACGTTACCGATATTTGCCGTCACTGTATTGCCCACAAGTGCATGAACAATTGCCCTAAGAAAGCAATTAGTCTGGTGCAAAACCGCGCCTTCATTGATCGTGATAAGTGTATCGAGTGCGGTCGCTGCAAGCAGGTATGCCCCTACGGCGCTATTATCGAAATCCATCGTCCCTGCGTGCGTGCCTGCGGCGTAGGCGCTATTTCTATCGGCGAAGACCGCAAGGCTAAAATTGACTATGATAAATGCGTTACCTGCGGTGCCTGCCGCAACGCCTGCCCCTTTGGTGCCATTGACGAGCGCAGCAATATTGTACGCGTCATTAAGGCCATCAAGAGCGGCAAGCAGGTTGTGGCTCTCGTTGCTCCCTCCATTGTGGGCCAATATGGCTTAAAGATTACCATGTCCCAGGTTTACGCCGCTATGAAGAAGGCTGGCTTTGCTGAGATTATCGAGGTCGGCATGGGCGCCGATATTACCAGCGTGAAGGAAGCCCGCGAATATATTGAGAAGGTTCCCAAGGAAATGGGCTTTATGACCAGCTCCTGCTGCCCCGCCTTTGTGAAGCTGGTGAAGACCCATGTGCCTGAGGCTGCAGGACATGTGAGCGAGACCGACTCCCCCATGATGTCCACCGTGCGCTATGTACGCAATTACTTCCCGGACGCAGTGCTTGTTTTCGTAGGCCCCTGCATTGCTAAAAAGAACGAGGTGCGGGAGCACAGCGATTTAATTGAATTTGCCATGACCTTTGAAGAGCTCCAGTGCATGCTGGAGGGCAAGGATAT
>JBJDXC010000035.1:0-4369 GCA_051866475.1 Phascolarctobacterium sp. | reverse complement strand
AAATTTTGCTGCGTGCGGGGCACTTGCACAATTTGGCGACTCGCTAGAAAATCACTGCGAGTGCGCTGATTGCTCATTGCCAATTCTAAACAAAAAGGCCCTCCCCAGATAGGAGAGAGCCTTGTGTGTATGTTTTATTAGAAATTGCGTTGGTAGGAGATGGAAGCGATCTTGGTGTAGCTGTCGCGGGTGTGAGCGTTAGTATACAATCTTCCATCACCGGCAAAGTCCAAGCCACCAACATTCATCCAAGCCAAGGAGAAAGCCAAGGTTTGCTTCTTGTCATGATATTGGCAACCAATACCATAAGTAGTACGAGTACCAGTCGGAATCATGAAGTCGCCACCCTCATAGGGAATATTGGAATGGTCGAATGCATAACCCAACATACCAGAGTATTTATCACTGAATTTATGCTCTAAACCTACAGCAAATCGTTTGCCATTAGTCCATCCTTTATAACTAGGTTGAGGACCAGGGAAGCTAGAGAAATCCATGTTCAAAGCATCATAACGCTCCCAACGAGTCCAAGTATACCTGGCTTCAATACGAGTCTTGTCGTTAAACTTATGATTATAACCTAAATCAATGCTTTCAGGCAAAGTAACCACACCATAGGCATCTCCATACACTGAACCAGGTACTTGAGCAGCAATAGCGGGATTTAACATGCCCATACCAGCCATAGCCCCAGCTAATACATTGGCATTATGCATATCATAATCAGCTTCCATAGAATGTTTAATTTTGCTGCGGTATACTAAGCCAACCTCATTCTTATCGTCAAACTCATAGTTCGCTGCAGCATTCCAACCTAGAGCGTAGCTTTCGCCTTCGATATGCAGCGGAGCAATAGTCATAGTATTTTTATCCAACTGCAAACCAACATAGTTTATCTCTGCACCTAAAGACGCACTCCACTTTTTATCAAGCTTGCGTGCATAGTTTGCGCCCAAAGAAACACCATTCAACTTAGCACTAAAAGAGTTTGTTCCAGCGATAGAGTTGCGTTCAAATTGAGAAACCATACCGAAACGGCTATAGGTACCCATACCGAACCACTCTTTATCATTGATTTGACGTACATAGTACATACCAGGAGCCCATGCAGGGTGGATTCTATTATGACCAGACTCAACATGATGCCCATTATAATCCAAATCATACTTGCCATGGGGGCTCAAGTAAGTAGCGCTAATCTTAGCAGCCTCACCCTTCACCTTAGTAATAGAAGCCGGATTGTAGGCCAAGTTAGCAGCATCATTCTCCGCAAACATGCGGGCACCACCCATAGCCAAGCCTTCAGCAGACCATTCATAAATTGCAAAGCCTTCAGCGCCCACCATTTGGGGAGCCGCGAGCACTGCCGCAGCAGCAAAAGCAAGAATCTTTTTCTTCATACCCTTCATACATCCCTTCGTCATAAAATTTTCTATCCAAAAGCATTTGTTCAATCTATCCTCTATTTTATCAGACTTTTTAGTACCTGGGTATAAAAATCGTTAATCACTCGTTTTAATCGACCGTTTAAACCCTCGCCGCTTTCTCAAAGAAATTCCTAATTCAAAAATCGCTAGTACAACGATTGCCAACCACTCCTACCGCAAAACGCGGTATGGAGCATATGTTTGTAAATAAAAAGCTGGCGCAAGCACTGCTCACACCAGCTTATAAACCTAAATATTATTCATTTGGCTTTTGAAACTGCTTCATAATCTCCGCTACGCTTTCAGCGCCGCCACCAGCCTTCGCCGCCTCGCGCTTAGCATAGTTTTCCTCCTGCAGGCGATGCACATCCTCCAGGGTAGGGATATTATCCCGCTCCCAGGGCTGATAGGGAATAGTCGTGCAGTGCAAATATTTCTCATAGCGCTCCTTAGGCTCAGCAGTAGCCGCCGCTTCTGCCAAATCCTTCTTCGTAGCCTCGGTGCAGGGATAGGATTTATACGCCTCTGCAATCAGAAGCGAAGCCTTCAAATAATCGCCCTTCTCCGCCATGCTCTCGCCCATAAATACCAGCGCGCGGAAACGATAAGGATTAATCCCATCATTAGCCTTTT
The DNA here is from genome assembly GCA_051866475.1 of Phascolarctobacterium sp. Classification (GTDB taxonomy): domain Bacteria; phylum Bacillota; class Negativicutes; order Acidaminococcales; family Acidaminococcaceae; genus Phascolarctobacterium_A. The sequence goes on along the minus strand of JBJDXC010000035.1, from coordinate 2,309 downwards.
CCGCCTCCAGCATAGCATGAGCCTCGGCTAAAGCCTTGTCCTCCAGGCCACAGGAGCGCATGATTTCCAGCTTGCGCACCCATATCTTGCCCCTATCTGCGGCCTTAAACACATGCTGATAAGCGCGGCACAGCTTGTAGGCTTCGTTGAGATAGAACGCAGGCGCATCACCTGTACCGGTAATCATCCAAATAATCTCTGCCAAATCACGCAGACACAGAGCCTTATGCTCCGCCTCGCTAAAGCCAAACTCTGGTGCATCGTCCATATTGGGCTTAACGTCACGCACAGTGGCCAGCACATTCATAGCGCCCTCCACATCCTTCATCATCAACAGACAGCGGCCCACAATGCTGCGGCACTTCCAATCATCATAATCGTTCACCATATGTAGCGGCAAGGGCACATCCCAGGTTGCTACCTTGTGTACATATTCATTCCACTCGGCCTGCTCCATAATTACACCTCCCAAATATCCAGCATTATATGCAAATTATTCAAAGCTAGTCAAAAAGAAATTCATGCAGTCGGTCACACCACGCTTCACTGCCTTCGCACGGCTGGGCTGACCAATCTTCCAGAAATTGATGGAGGTAGAGGAGCCAATGCCCTCCACATTCTGGTTAAAGAGGTATTTTTCCTCGTTCACATCCACACATTTCAGCTTCATCATCACCGTAGCACTGTAGGTTTGGCTGCCGGCAATCACCATAAAGCCAGTCTCCTTTTCACGGGCGGGCAAAATGCTGACAAAAATCACCCTATCGGCACCGCAGGCTTCACCAATAGCCACCAGCTCTTGCAGCGTGGGCACCTCGGGATTTTCCATAGGATTATTAATCATGGCCCTCTGCACTAGGTTATTGCTCACGATTTTTGTAGGGCTGGTCTTTTTGGCAGGATACTTCTTTTTCAAGGTATCCTTAATAGCGCCCACAGCCATCTCACGGCTGCGACCCTCTAGGCCAGAGGTATCCACGTAGGGAAGCACAGCAACCTTGTAAGGTAAAGTGCATTCCGTGAGCTCCATATCGGTCTTGGTAAAATGAGTTTCACCGGTGTCGGCCACACCCTTATCCAGCGCGTCAATAGAGCTGATTTCCTCCTTTGCTGCGAATGCCGTCAAAGAGAAACACATAACAAGCGCCATAATAATTAATGACAGTAGTTTTTTCATAAAGAACTCCTTAATTATTAATCATTTTTATAAATTCTTCCTCATCAATAACCTTCACTCCCAGCTGAACCGCTTTATCCAGCTTACTGCCAGCCTCCGCTCCAGCTACCACATAATCCGTCTTCTTGCTCACGCTACCGCTCACCTTCGCTCCCACATCCTGAGCCATAGTTTTTGCTTCCGCACGGCCAAGAGTGGGCAAGGTGCCCGTGAATACCAAGGTCTTGCCAAAGAAGGGATTATCCTCCTTGCTAGCAGGTGCCGTAAATGTCATGGTCAATCCAGCTGCCTTCAGCCGCTCGATTAAATCCTGATTAGAGGGTACGCTGAGCCAGGTAACCACGCTCTCAGCGATTTTCTCGCCCATATCCTTAAATTTATCCTCGGTCTTCTTCTCCTTAGCTTCTTTTTTATACTCACTAATGCGGGCTAGCTCCAGCATGCCCGTGCCCAAAAGCTCGTCCATGCTGCCATAAATCGTGGCCAAGGTACGCGCTACCTTCGCGCCTACGTGGCGAATACCCAAGGCAAAAAGCAGCTTATCCAGCTCGTTTTCCTTGCTGGCAGCGATGGCTGCCAAGAGATTATCCGCCGACTTTGCGCCCATGCGCTCCAGTGTTACCAGCTGCTCCTTAGTCAAGCCGTACAAATCAGCCGCATCCCGCACCAAACCTGAGTCGATGAGCTGATTAATTACAGAAGGTCCACAGCCCTCGATATTCATAGCATCGCGGCTCACAAAGTGAATGAGGCCCTCGCGACCTAAAGCGGGACAATGAGGATTGGTGCAGCGAATAGCTGCCTCCGCACCCTGGCGCTCCACGCTCCAACCGCACTCAGGGCACACCGCCGGTATCTCCACCGGCTTTTCCGCACCCGTGCGCTTGTCGCTCACCACTCGCAGCACTTCGGGGATAATCTCCCCCGCCTTGTTGATGATAACCCTATCGCCAATGCGAATATCCTTCGCCTTGATAAAATCCTCGTTATGTAGGGTAGCACGGCTAATGACACTGCCGCTGAGCCGCACCGGCGTCAACATAGCCGTAGGCGTCAGCACACCCGTGCGGCCCACGCGCCAGTCAATATCCTCCAGCGTTGTTTCCGCCTGTTCAGGCGGATATTTAAAGGC
>JBJDXC010000034.1:0-4397 GCA_051866475.1 Phascolarctobacterium sp. | reverse complement strand
AACAGCTAGCCGTGGCACAAGTGTGCCGTGGCTAGCTGTTTTTGTGTCATATCATATTATGAACATAATTCAGGCAAACTCCTAAACGCTTCTTTGTTTATTCGAAGTGGACAAACAGTTCGATTTAAACTCCTACCGCGAAACGCGGTATGGAGCAAACGTTTGCTTTTACTTCTTTAGAAGCTTCTTGAGTCTACTTCATTCTTCAAAGATCTTCGCACATCTTCAAAAAATACTCATGCACAGCAGTGCTTTCTGCAGCATCTAGCTCTGGATGAAAAGCCAGCGCCAGCTGCTTGCCGTATTGGGCAGCCACGATTTTCTCATCCACCTTAGCCAGCACCTGCACGCCTTCACCCACTTTTTCAATATAAGGAGCGCGGATAAAGGTCATAGGGATGTTACCTAAAGCGCCAAAGGCGGCATAGGTGCGGAAGCTGCCCAGCTGACGCCCATAGGCATTGCGGCGTACAGTGATGGGCATGGTAGCGAAATGCACCTTGTCATCATTGCTTAGCTTTTCTGCTAGCAAAATCATACCAGCGCAGGTAGCTAGCACGGGCAGGCCAGCTGCGATCTTGCTACGCAACACATCGTACATGCCCAGGTCCCGCAGCAGCTTGCCCTGCACCGTGCTCTCGCCACCGGGCAGCACCAGCCCAGCTAAGGGCTGGGCTAAGTCTGCTGCCTGGCGCAGCTGCAAGCACTCCGCCCCAAGTGCTTGCAGCACTTGGATATGCTCCATAAAAGCGCCCTGCACTGCTAAAACGCCAATTTTCGCAGCCATTATTGACCACGCTCCGCCATGAGGAGCTGAATCTCCTGCTCATTGATGCCCACCATGGCTTCGCCCAAATCCTCGCTCAGCTCGGCCAGCATTTTGGCATCGCGGAAATTGGTAACGGCCTTGACGATGGCCTGCGCACGCTTAGCAGGGTCACCGGACTTGAAGATGCCGGAGCCTACGAAAACGCCCTCAGCACCCAGCTGCATCATGAGAGCAGCGTCCGCCGGCGTGGCTACGCCGCCGGCAGCGAAGTTAACTACGGGCAAGCGCTTGTGTTCATGCACATATACCACTAAATCGTAGGGCACCTGAAGCTCCTTAGCTGCATTAAAGAGCTCGTTGGGCTCCAGCGCTGCCAGCTGCGCAATCTGCTGATTCATTTTGCGCATATGGCGCACCGCCTGCACCACATCGCCGGTGCCCGGCTCACCCTTGGTGCGAATCATGGCTGCGCCCTCATTAATGCGGCGCAGCGCTTCGCCCAAATCGCGGGCACCACACACAAAGGGTACCTTGAATTGGGTTTTATCAATATGATAAACATCGTCAGCGGGGGACAAAACCTCGCTCTCATCGATATAGTCGATTTCCAAAGCCTCCAAAATCTGGGCCTCAACAAAATGACCAATACGGCATTTAGCCATCACGGGGATGGACACTGCATTTTGAATTTCTTTAATCAGCTTGGGGTCACTCATGCGAGCCACGCCCCCTGCGGCACGAATATCCGCCGGTATTTTTTCCAAAGCCATAACAGCGCAGGCGCCAGCCGCCTCCGCAATACGAGCCTGCTCCGGATTAGTAACATCCATAATGACGCCGCCCTTCAGCATCTGGGCCAGCTGTGCATTTAATGTGTATCTTTCATTCATAATAATCCCTCCAAATAAAACTCACAGCAGTTTAACAAGCATTTTACTTTACTCTGCTGCTGATACGTAGTATTATAATGCTATCTGAATATATTCATATACTCATTTTATATCAAAATTATATTACCAGTTGGAGGAGAACCATGCTGACTTATAGCTTCGCCAATCTCCAAGGGGAGAGCATGTACACCCATCTTTATAAATGTATTAAAAATGATATCCTAGTAGGCACCCTCAAGGCTACCGAAAAGCTGCCCTCCAAGCGCATGCTGGCCAAAAATTTGGGCGTTAGCCTAATTACAGTGGAAAATGCCTACGCCCAGCTTTTAGTAGAGGGATATATTTACTCCGAGCCCAAGCGAGGCTATTACGTAGCCAAGCTGCAACAGCAGCTGCCCACTGCAGCCACATCTCCTATAGCTCAGCCCATTATAAAGCCCAAGGAAAAAATTACCCTGAGCTTTGCTAAAAGCAGCGTGCCACTCGACACCTTTCCCTATAATACCTGGGCGCGCCTTCTGCGCAACACTTTGACCAGCGCCGACGAGCACGCACTTATCAGTGATACGGCAGCCGGCGGCGTGCTGCCCCTACGCAAGGCCTTGGCCAAGCATTTATACCAATTTCGCGGCTTAAACATCGATCCGGAGCAGATTATTATCGGTGCAGGCACCCAAACCCTGTATAACCTCATTGTGCAGCTTTTAGGTCGCAGCCATATTTATGCTCTAGAGGATCCTGGCTACCCTCAGCTGGCTGCCATCTACCGCACCAATGATGTATTTTGTCGTCATTTACCCATGGACGAGCATGGCATCAGCGCCGAGGTGTTGGAAAATAGTGGCGCAGATATCTTACATATCACGCCCTCCCATCAATTTCCCACCGGCATTACCATGCCCGTCAGCCGCCGCTACGAGCTACTCCATTGGGCCAGCGAAAAGCCCAATCGCTATATCATTGAGGATGATTACGACTGCGAATTCCGTCTTTTTGGCAAGCCCATCCCACCCCTGCAAAGCATCGATAAGGCCGAGAAGGTTATTTATATTAACACCTTTTCTAAAACCCTAGCGCCTACCTTCCGTATTAGCTATATGGTGCTACCACCACATCTGGCCTCACTTTTTTACGAAAAACTGGGCTTTTATTCCTGTACCGTGTCCAATTTCGAGCAATTTACTCTAGCAAAATTTATAGAAGGCGGTTATTTTGAGCGTCATATTAATCGCATGCGCACCTATTATCGCAACAAAAGGGATAATTTGCTACAATATCTGGCTCAATGTCCGGCTGCCAAAGCCCTACAGGTGGAGGGTGAAAACAGTGGTCTGTATTTTCTTTTGCATCTCGCTACCACCGCCAGTGACAGCCAGCTACGCCAGGTAGCAGCTGAGCAAGGACTGCAAATCAAATTTCTTTCGGACTACTACCACAACAAGCTTAGCGACAACAGCCATACTCTGCTCATGAACTACACCGGCATAGAGGATGCACGGCTGTACCCAGCGCTGGACAAGCTATTTGGCGCGCTCATGCCCTATCTAAGCGCATGATATATTCCTACCGCAAAACGCGGCAGGAAACAAATGTTTATTTAGAAGGACGTAAAATAAGCTGACTCGCTAGTAACGAGTCAGCTTTTGTTATTCAATGCAAGCACTTCTTGTCAAAACGCGCTCATTAAAAACTTTATGCCTGTCATGCACACCAGCACGCTGGAAAACTTCAAAAGATAAGAGGATTTTAGCCTTTGCGCAATTTGCACACCTAGCTGCGCTCCTATAAAGGCGCCTACGCCAATGCCCAAGCCAGTTGTCCACACGATATGTCCTAAATAAGCATGACTAAGCATACCTGACAAAGACGACACTGCCAAAATGCAAGTTGATGTTGCGATAGCCACATGCACAGGAAATTGCAAAATATAGGCCATAAAGGGCACATGCACAATGCCACCACCAATGCCCAAAATACTTGCCAAAAAGCCAACGAAGATGCTGCATAGCACGCCCAGCTGCCAATTATAGTGCTCTGGTACCTGCGCATTAGCGCCCGTAGTACCATCCTTTTTTGTAGCCTTGGTGAACATATTGTAGGCAACGCCTAAGAAAAACAAGCCAAATACACCGTAGAATAGCTTGCCCTGCAAGTACTCCGCAGCATAGCTGCCTAAAAAAGCACCGGGCACGGTGGCTATAGCAAATTTAATGGCCGCATCCACGCACACCTGCTTTTTACGCATATAGCCCAGTGTACCAGAAATAGAATTCAGTAACACCACCAGTACCGATGTACCTATAGCTACTTGAGGCTCATAGCCCCACGCAAAAACCAGTAGAGGCACAATGACAACACCGCCACCTATACCTAACAATGAGCCTAAAAGTCCTACAAAAATACCTACGGCTAAAAAACAGACTAACTCCATACCTATCCCTCGATTATTCAATATCTGGAGAGCATTACTTCTCAGATAAAGACTATTTCACCAACACTTCAGCGTACTCACTACCCTCCAGCTCCAGCTCGATGGGCATATTTAAATGCTCTGTGAGCCAAGATTCGGCCTCAGCCTTTTGGCTATCCTGCATTTTGAGGATAATCTTGGCACGCAGATTATATTCCACATCAGCGATTTCGAACAAATCCTGCTGATAGAGGATATTCAAAATGCGCCCCACGCTATTAACATCATATAAAAAGCTGAAGCGGCTCATAAGGATTTTTTCTGCGAT
>JBJDXC010000033.1:0-4437 GCA_051866475.1 Phascolarctobacterium sp. | reverse complement strand
CAGCATTTTGAGGAAGCTCCATCTTCAAAGGCTCCCCTAGCTCCACCGTAATAATCTTCCCTAAATTTAAGGTTACATGCCTGACCCCTGCCATACCCTGCAGGCGAAATTTGTCATCCTTAGCAGAATATTCCAAGGTCATGGGCGCTAAATTCGTCCACACTATAACATTATCCTTATTGGTGCGATAGGAAGCGTCGATAGCAACATGCTCTTTAAGAGCCTGCATAATCTGCTGAAAGTTTTCCCGATACCGCGCGTTTTTATAATCGTCCCCATCTACGAAACGATCAAAAAAGACAAACTGCTCCGGTCTATACAAGGGCTCAACGTCCTGCAGCGCCCTTTCTTCCTCAACTAATTCTGCATCAGTAAAAAATAGGCAGGCCCAGCTGTACATATTCTGCCAATTTCTTTCGCGCAGTAGAGGCATCTATAGTTCCTGCATCAGCAAAATGGCTCAAATAATCCTGGTCGAGACGTTCCACCAGCTCATTTAAGCTCATGCTAATCCCATCCTGCAGCATGTCCATAAGATAAAAGTGCAGCATGATGTCCTTAGAAGTAAAGGTTTTGGCCTTCCATGCCTTGTAAAAAGGATTGTGCCTGATTTTGCAGCTGTCCACAGCAATAAAACGACGCTTGCCCTTAGCATTTTGGCGAAAGCACATATAGTCTGCCAGCCAGCTTTCGTTGCGACGGCGGTCATTGTCGTGGCTCCGAGCACTTCTGTCACTAAAGTCAGCCTTGCTCTTAAAGCTATACACATAAAAGTCACGCATCACCATTCTGATATTGTCAAGATTCTTTACAAGCTCGCTATAGGCCACAATATTCACATCCTTCGCCAATTTTCCACTGTCACTGCACAATTTGTGCGATTTAGACTCCTGCTCCCAAACTCTTATCCAAAATTATATTGAAAACAAACAGTGCCCCAGCGCAGCAAAAGATGTGATTCCTCTCAATCTCATCCTCTCCGCGCTGATGCGCTTGTTCAAATTATCCAATTCGAAATATCATCCGTTCAACAAAGCATCATTTCTGGAAAGCAAATAAACACAATACTGATTCAAACTAATACCATCTTCTCTGGCATGTTCGGTCAAGAGCTTGTGTAAGGTTTTTGGCAATCTCAACTTGAACTGTCCAGAATACTTTTCCTTGCTTTCAGGCATAGGTATAGGAATATTGTCTTCAAGTGCCGCCTCTAGCCAAACTCGTTTTGCCTCAACAGCATTTGTAGCAGCTTCCTCAATAGTATCTCCCATAGTGATGCATCCTGGTAACTCCGGAAAATAGGCAGCATACCCGCCTTCTTCTTCGTCAGGAACAAATTCTAATCTGTAATTTAGCTTTAAGTAATCTTCTAATACCATTATTGTTCCTCCTTCTCAACAACATCTCTAACAAGTTTAATATACACTTTCTTAATTGGTTTATGCTTTGGTATCGTGATAATCCCCTCTCCCTTCTTACGAAAAGTATAATGACTACTTCCACTTTTGGGAGAATCCATCTTATATTCATAGTGTTCAAGAATCTTTTTTAACTCTTCAAAACGAAGATCAGCCGAGAAATTTTTGAGCTTTTCTAATAACTTATCCCACTGTGACATATTCTTACTCCTTTACTATATTATACTTGGTGTCATATATGGTGTCAAGATAAAAAGCACCTGCCAAGCTCTGACAGGTGCTAACAGCCAACCGAACCACACGTCCGGGCAGAAGCTCCTTGCACTCACAACATCTGCGCTTGCAAGGCTACCGCTGCAACTACATATATTATACAACTTTTCTTAATTCAGTACAACTGTTTATAGTACGAACAAATTGTAACATTTCCTTTCGCGTCAAATCCTCCATATCTTATCCACTGTCACTGCACAATCGGTACGATTTAGACTCCTACTCGCTAACGCGGTAGGAAACAAGTGTTTGTTTAGGCGATTAATTTGCCCAAGCGTTTAGCAATAGCTTCTACTTTTTCACGAGGCAGCTCGGTATTTTTAGCTACTATATCTATAGGAATACCATCCTTCAGAAATCTCTCTGCAATCTTAACACTATTTTTATAAGCAGCCTTTTTTGCAGCCTTCTTCGCAGCTTTTTCCGCTTCTTCTCTAGCCAATTCTTCCATCAGTTCATTTTATCGCTTACACACAAAACCTTGGCCAGTTGGGCCTGAGTTAACCCCAGCACTTCCCTTCTCTTTTTAATGGCATTTCCGTTGACATAATTATCCATTTTTATCATCTCCTCGACAAATAGCATAACCCTATTTCATCGCTAAGACAACCTACGGAAAGTATAGAGCGCCCAACCTTACTCTACTTCAACCTTATGAAGCACCTCATAGCCATGCTCCGCCAAGGACTGCAATGCTTTGGCAAAATTTTCCTGCTTCACAAGAATATAATCCGTATTAAAGGTAGAAATAGCAAAAATACCTATCTTTTGCTCAGCCAAAATGGTCGATATCTTGGCAAAAATGCCAATCAAGCCAAAATCCAGTGTTCCCTGAATGCGAAAGGCTCTCCAGCCATCATCCCTCGCACTGGTTACCGCGGGCACATCCTTAGTGGGGCACACCAAGGAAAGCTCCTCATCCGTTTTCGCTGCAAAGCAAAAATTCTTGTTCAAACCTACCTGCGCCGCATCCTCCACCTTGCAAACGCTAAACAACTCAGCCAACGCTTTTATTTCCATGCCTATTCTCCTTTCTCATTCATAGCTTACACCCTTTTCGTTACCATTATCTGCGCGTTCATCCGAAAACCGTACTTTTCGTAAAAAGCCACAGCATCATTACCATAAACTACCTTAACCTCAATTTGCCCAAGGCCATGCCTAGCAAACTCTGCTAAAGCCCACTGCATGAGCATGTCTCCTAAGCCCTTGCCCCGCACCCCAGGCAGAACAACTAAATAATCAAGCTTCCCATGGTCCTCGAACAAGTCAATTTTGCAGAACCCCAACAAGTCGCTCTCCTGAAAAACACCTGCTATCTTACTCGCGCCATCCTTTAAGCACTGTTTAAACTCTGCCAATTTCACTCTGTTTTCCCTCGCAGGATAACTTCCCGAAAAATGCACCGAAACGGCATTATGATACGCATCCAGCGCTTCCAAGCAGGGCAGCAATTGCTCCGTTTCAGCAGGCGCAAGCTCTTTTATGATAAGTTTTTCTTTATTCATCAACATCACCCCAAGCAGCACTGAAGCGCTTCATTTAATCCAAGCAATAATCTCTAAATAATATTATAGCAGAAAAAGCCATTGATACAAAAAAAAGTACTAAATAAAGCAAAAAAGTCCCGCAGCAGCTGCAAACTCCGCAGCCACCGCAGGGGACTTTTATTTGTTGTAATAGCTTTCCGGCTTCCATCCCTGCTCCAAATCCGAAATAAAGCTAATGCTTAATCTAGTCGCTCCGGACAAAAACCTTTGGGTATATTTTAATTCTTTGCGTCTAGCACAGATTGCTTTTCCTAATGATGCTACGTCTACAATCTTCATAGGGACAAATTGTCCCCAGCATCCCGCAGCCTCACAGCTCTTCGGCCTTATAAGCATTGTAGCCCTCGATGTGGTAGCTCACGTCTAGGCCCTTCATGTAGGTGATGCGGTCAGCGATGTTATTAGTCAAAGCCTTGCTGAGCACATGCTTGATTTCGATATCACGAATGGGGCTCCGCTCCATAGCCAAAAGATAATCCTCTTTATCCACAATGGACCAGTCAATCCACTGCCCCAGCTCCTTTTTCAGCATATCATCTAGCCAAATGCGCATGCTACGGCCATTACCCTCGCGGAAGGGATGAGCAATATTCATCTCCACATACTTTTCCACGATCTCATCGAAGCTGCCCTGGGGCATGGCGTCCAAATGCTGCAGGGCCTCCCGCAGGTACATCAAAGGAGCAAAGCGAAAGTTACCCTTAGCAATATTCACATCACGAATCTGTCCCGCAAAGCTATAGATATCACGAAAAAGATACTCATGAATAAAAGCCAGAGTCGAAAATTTCCCGGCCGGTAAATGAGACAAAGCATTACTCTCAAAAAGCTTTATAGCTTGCATTTTGCTGAGTCGCTCTTCTTCCTTGGCCAACTCCGCAGAATTAGTAAGGCCTAATTTATTTGCGATAGTCATAAGAGTCTCACATCCGCTTCTTGAAAACATCTTAACAAGCATTTCTTGATTTTGCCTAATACAAAAAATCCCCACCCGACTGGATGGAGATGCTTGCTTTTATATTGGTGCCGCGGAGGCGAGCCAGGACAATCAGATACGCTTTTTATATCACTCTCGCTAGCCACTGCTCCACGATGGCTTCATCTTCCGGCCCCATACTATCGGGAGAAACGGTTAACCCAGCACCAAAGCGCTTGGCAAAAGCTTCAGCATATTCCTTATAACCCTGCTTGCCATG